>DAMCAL010000005.1:0-48844 GCA_032059585.1 Burkholderiaceae bacterium | reverse complement strand
CGTCGCCCGCGGGTCCGGCCAGGCGGGAGTGCAGCGGGAGGAAGGAGCCGGGCTGCACGACGGGCGTGCCGGTGGCGGAGGCGGAGGCGGTCATGGGCGGGCGGCTGAAAAGCACTGGATAAACTGCCGCCATTGTAGGAAACGGGCCCGCTCCGATGCCGCTCAAAGACCTTCCGCCCGACGCGCAGCCGCGCGAAAAACTGCTCGCGCGCGGCCCCGCCGCCTTGTCCGACGCGGAACTGCTGGCCATCGTGCTGCGCACCGGCATGGCCGGCAAGGGCGTGCTGCAGCTGGCGCAGGAGCTGCTCGCGCCGCCGGCCCAGGGCGGCTTCGGCGGCGTAGCGGGGCTGCTGCACGCCAGCGCTGCCGAGCTGGCCCGCATCAAGGGGCTGGGACCGGCCAAGCGCGCCGAGCTGCTGGCGGTACTGGAGCTGTCGCGCCGGGCGCTGGCCGAGCAACTGTCCGCGCGCACCGTCTTCGACTCGCCGCGCGCCGTACAGGACTACCTGCAACTGCACCTGGCCGCGCGGCGCCACGAGGTCTTCGCGGTGCTGTTCCTGGACAGCCAGCACCGGCTGCTGGCGCTGGAAGAGCTGTTTCGCGGCACCCTGAGCCAGACCAGCGTCTACCCGCGCGAGGTGGTGCTGCGCGCCTTGCACCACCATGCCGCGGCGGTCATCCTGGCGCACAACCATCCCAGCGGCAGCGTGCAGCCCAGCCGCGCCGACGAGGCGCTGACCAGCACGCTCAAGGCGGCCCTGGCGCTGGTGGACGTGCGCGTGCTCGACCACGTCATCGTCGCGCCGGGCGCATCGCTGTCGATGGCCGAGCAAGGACTGGTGTGAGGCGCGCCCAGGCCTGCCGGCTGGCCGCCGCGCTGGCACTCTGGCTGGCGGGCTGCGCGCCGCTGGCGCCCCCGAAAGCGCCTGCGCCTGCGCCCACGCCCTGGCTGCGCGTGCTGGGCACCGCCCAAGTCGCGCCGGGCACGGACGAGGGCGGCCAGACGTTCGGTGGCATCTCGGGCATCGACCGCGACCCGGCCACGGACGAGTACCTCCTGGTCAGCGACGCGCGCGGCGCGCGCGGCGCGGCGCGGGTGTACACCGCCCGCCTGCGCTACCACGCACATGGCATGGCGGCACCCGAGATCACCGGCGTGCGCCTGCTGCGCGATGTGGGCGGCGCGCCGTTTGCCGGCGCCCGCGGCGCGCGGGCGGGCGCGCAGGCGCCGGACGCCGAGGCGGTGCGCTGGCTGCCCGGCGCCGCGCAGTTCCTGTGGACCGACGAGGGGAATTTCGCGCGCGGCTTCGGGCCGCAGCTGCGCACCAGCCGGGCGGACGGCAGCCACGTGCGCACCTGGCTGCTGCCGGAAGCATTCCAGCCCGCGCCCGGCCGCGGACCGCGGCGCAACGGCTCGCTGGAAGGGCTGGCGCTGGCGCCCGACGGCCGCACCGCCTGGCTGGCCATGGAACTGCCCTGGCGCCAGGACGGCCCACACGCCACGCACGCCGGGGCCGGAGCGCCCGTGCGCATCACCACGATCGCACTGGACAGCGGGCATGCCGTGCGGCAGTTCGCCTACCAGCCCGACGCCGCGCCGCACCCGCGCCGCCTCCCGTTCGGGCCGGAGCTGAACGGTGTAAGCGAGATCCTGGCCGATGGCCCGCACCACCTGCTGGTGCTCGAACGCGCCTACAGCGTGGGCCGCGGTTTCGCCGCGCGGCTGTACCGGGTGGACACGCGCACGGGCAGCGACACCCTGGAGCTGCCGGCCCTGCGCCCCGGCAACCACACGGTGGCGCCCAAGACCCTAGTGGCCGACTTCGCCGCCCTGGGCCTCGCCGTGGACAACCTGGAGGGGATGGCGTGGGGCGCGCCGCTGGCCAGCGGCGCATGCGTGCTGGTGCTGGTGAGCGACGACAACTTCAACCCGGCGCAAACCACGCAGTTCATCGCCGCGCAATACCGCGCGCCCGGCGGCGGAAATGCCGCGTGCGGTACAACGCACGGGCCATGAACGCTGCCGCCACCCGCCTGGCCGTCCACTCCTTTGCCGACCTGCTGCCCCTGCGCCGCGCGCTGGCCGAGGCCGCCGCGCAGGAAGCCGCGCGCGAGCAGGAGCGGCGCGAGCGCGAGCGCCGCGCCCAGGCCGAGCGCAACCTGTTTGCCACCGCCGTGGGCCCGGTGCGCGCGCTCAAGGGGCAGGACGCGCGCCGCTGGCAGGTGCCCGCGCCGCCCGAGCCCCTGCCGGTGCAGCGCCGGCTCGACGAGGAGCGCGTGCTGCGCGAGTCGCTGAGCGACGAATTCGATGTGACCACGCTGCTGGACGTGGACGACCAGCTCAGCTTTCGCCGCCCGGGCATCGGCGTTGACGTGACGCAGCGCCTGCGCTCGGGCGCCTGGAGCATCCAGCGCCAGCTCGACCTGCACGGCCTGCGCACCGACGAGGCGCGCGAAGCGCTGGGCGTGTTCATCCGCCTGGCTCACCGCACCGGGCTGCGCTGCGTACGCATCGTGCACGGCAAGGGGCTGGGCTCACCCGGCCGGGTGCCGGTGCTCAAGGGGCGCGTGCAGCGCTGGCTGGTGCAAAAGAAAGAGGTGCTGGCGTTCGTGCAGGCCCGGCCGCTGGACGGGGGCGCCGGCGCGCTGGTGGTGCTGCTGCAGCCGGGCGGAAGGCGTTAGGCCAGCGCGGGCTGCTGCACGCCGGGCTGTTTCAGGCGCCAGAGTGCCCGCCGACCCAGCGCGCTCGACAGGCCGGGACAGCCCATGGGAAGCGGTGCTTTTGCGCAGGCCCGTTTTCGGAATGCAGGGCGCGGCTCACAGCCGGGCCAGGCGCCCGCCGTCCACGTTGAGCGTCGTGCCGGTGATGAAGGCGGCCTCGTCGCTGGCGAGAAAGGCCACGGCGGCGGCGACATCCTCGGGCCGGCCCACGTCGGATTTGTCGATCTTCTCCGCTCCGGACTTCACGTTGGGATTGCTCCAGAGCATGGGCGTGTCGATGGCGCCGGGCAGGATGGCATTGCTGCGGATCCCCTTGGCCTTGCCTTCGATCGACGCCGTGCGGGTGAGCGACAACAGCGCCGCCTTGGCCGCGGCGTAGGGAGCGGCCAGGGCTTCCGTTTCAACCGCGTGGATGCTCGCGATGTTCACGATCGCCCCACCCGGCTCCATGGCGCGAAAGGCATGCTTGGTGAAGTGGAAGGCGCCCATCAGGTCGACGCCCAGCACCCGCATCCAGTCCTCCCCGGTCAGGTCCTCCAGGGCCTTGAAGCCCATGATGCCGGCGTTGTTCACGACCGCATCCACCCGGCCGAACCGCTGGACCGCGCCCGCGACGGTTGCCGCCACGTCGGCCTCGACGGACACGTCGCACCGCGACACCCACACATCAGGCGCGCCTGCGGCCTTGACCTGGCCGACCAGCGCCCTCGCCTGCTCCTGCGAGCGGTCCGCCATGACGATCCGCGCGCCCTCCGAGGCGAGCCGCAGGGCGATGGCCAGCCCGATGCCGCCGCTCGGTCCGGTCACGATGGCCGTCTTGTTCTGGAATCGCATGACGGGACCTCACGATTGGGGGCGGTTGGGGGTCGATGCACTGCGGTCGTTGAAGGCGCGTGCGCGGTCTTGCCGCTCTGCATTCGCGGGATCGCCCTGCTTGCTGGGCATCGCGATCGGCGGCGCCAGGCAGACGCTCTGCGTGGGCAGCACGTCACGCCAGTCGGCGATCAGCTGTTGGTAGGCGCGGCCCACCGGGCGGATGTTGCGCTGCAGGTCGTACAGCCCCAGCGCATTCACCGTGCCGCGGTTTTCGCGCAGCGCGCTGTCCCAGTCGACCTGGTCCGTGAGCGAATACCAGGTGAAGCCCAGCACCGGTATGCCTTCGTTGCGCACGCGCAGGACGTTCGCCCATTCCTTTTTCAGCCAGCGCACGGCTTCGTCGCCGTTCGCCCCTTGGCACAGGTTGGTTTCGGTGTGCATCACCGGCAGGCGATAGCGCTGGTAGTACTGCCGGGTGATTTCGTTGTAGCCGAAGATTTCTCCCGCGGGCGAGGTCGCGCCGTCCGCGGTCACGTGGTGCTCGTTGGTCACGTAGTAGTCGTTGCCCATGATGCAGTGCTGCTTGATCTTGTGGCCCAGGAAGAAGTGGTATTCCTGCCGCGTCATGCCGTGGTCCATGAGGTATTCGTACATCTGCGAATTCACGCGGTTGCCGTAGTTCAGGTCGAGCGACAGGAACCGTTCGGAATTCATGATCTCGGCGGCACCGATGGCGTCCGGCCGCTCGGCATGGAAATATTCCGACGACTCGCTCTGGACAAAAATGGCGTCGGCCCGGATGTCGAGGATGGCCTGCATGGCCAGCACATTGGCCTTCACGATGTGTTTCAGGGCCGTGACGAACGCACGGTCGCTCGCCATCTGCTCGTTCCACCAGCCATAGCGCGCCGAGAAGGTGGCGCAGACATACATCTCGTTGACGGGGGTATAGAGCTGCACCCACGGATACCGCCGGGCGAAGGCGCGGGCATACCGCCGAAACAGCTCGGGAAACTCCGGGTTCTGGAAATTGCCGATGAAATCGGGCACGCCGAAGTGGCACAGGTCCACGATGGGCACGATGTTGCGGCGCTCCAGGTCGGCCAGGGTTTCGTCGGCGAAGTCCCAGTCGTACCGGTCCGCGCCGACGAAGGTGGTATGGATGGGCGGTCCATACCGCAGGAACTCGACTCCCAGGTCCTGCACCAGCTGGAAATCGGTTTTCCAGTGCGTGTAGAAGCCGCACTTGCCGAGTTCATCAACCCGCGTCGCGCCTGCGTTGATCGTGGGGCAGCTGTTTTCGATGCCTGTAGCGAACATGAAGCCGGGCACACCGTCACCTCCTTGCCTGCAGGCCCACGCAGCAGACCGCGAGGCCGGAAAGTACAGGATAGGCCTGGCGCTACACCCAGGACGCCCGCAGGGGCGCTACCGCTGCCGGGGCCGCGGCAACGGCGGCGCAACCCCAGCCTGGCCCGCCGAGCAGCCGCCGCACGCTGGCGCGCCCGCGTTCAGCCGCCGCGGTTGCGCATCCAGTCCGCCGTGCCCATGAAGCTCTCGTTCAGCCGCGCGCGCAGCGCCTCGGGCACACCGGTCTCGCCCATGGCCTGGTCCATGCAGGCGACCCACTGGTCGCGCTCCAGGATGCCGATGGAAAACGGCAGGTGGCGGGCGCGCAGGCGCGGGTGGCCAAAGCGCTCCTGGTAGTGCTGCGGCCCGCCCAGCCAGCCGCACAAGAACCAAAACAGCTTGTCGCGCGCATCGTGCAGGGTGCTGCCGTGCGCGGCGCGCAGCTCGGCGTAGCCGGCCTCCAGGTCCATCAGGTCGTAGAAGCGGTCCACCAGCGCGCGCACCGCCGGCTCGCCGCCGATCCATTCGAAGGCGGTGGTGGTGGCGGTCTCGGAGGTCTCTTCGGTCACGGCGGGCGATTGTAGGAAGGCCTCAGCCGGCTGGCACCGGGCGCGCCTGCAGCGAATCGGCCCAGAGCGCGGTGGGCGCGCCCTGGCCCGCGAACTGCTGGTGGCGCGAGTTGGACCGCCACACGCCGCCGGCCCAGCCGAGCTGGGGCTCGGTGCGGTACCAGAACCACCGGCCATCGGCGTCCTGCGCCAGCCAGTCGAAGCCCTCCGGGGCCTGCGACCAGTCGGGTGTCCACGCGGCGTCGGAAGGAATCGTCATGGCCGAATCATGGTCAAAAGCGGCTCCAGCGCTTACGCAACAAGCGCTAGCAGCTATTAAAAAAGGAGCATCACACGGATGCTTCGCGCAGCGTCTGCACCACCGGGCGGCGCAGCACCTCGCGCAGGCCCCACCAGCCCGCCGCCAGCGCCAACAGCGCGCCGGCCAGCGCGCCGGCCGCGGGCACCCACAGCGGCGCCGTCCAGGCGAAGTCGAACACGTAGCGCGCCAGCAGCCAACCCACGACCAGCGCCACGCTGCTGGCCAGAAACCCCGCCAAGAGCCCCACCCCGGCCAGCTCCGCGCGCTGCACCTGGCGCAGCAGCCGCGCCTGCGCACCCAGGGCGCGCATGACGGCGAACTCGCGCGCGCGCTCCTCGCGCGTGGCCGTGACGGCGGCAAACAGCACCACCAGGCCGGCGGCCAGTGTGAAGACGAACAAAAACTCCACCGCCCGGATGACCTGCGACAGCACCCGCTGCACCTGCGCCAGCGTCGCGCCCATGTCCACACTGGTGACGTTGGGAAAGTCATGCACCAGCGCGTTGTCGAACTGCGGGTCGGCCGGCGCGCGGAATGCCGCCAGGTAGGTCAGCGGCACGTCCGGCATCTCGGCCACCGGGTACATGACGAAGAAATTGGCCCGCATGGAGCCCCAATCCACGCTGCGCAGGCTGGTGATGCGCGCCTGGCTCGGCACGCCGCCGATGTCAAAGCGCAGCACGTCGCCCAGGTGCAGCCCCAGTGTCTTGGCGATGCCTTCTTCCACGCTCACGGTGCCGGCTTCGCCAGCGCTCCAGCGGCCGGCCACGATGCGGTTGTGCTCGGGCGCCTGCGCTGCATGCGACAGGTTGAACTCGCGGTCCACCAGCCGGCGGGCGCGCTCGTCCGCATAGTCCTGCAGCCGCACCTCGCGGTCGTTGATGGCCACCAGCCGCCCGCGGAACATCGGGTACCAGTCGTACGCGCCCACGCCGGCGGCGTCCAGGCGGGCGCGAAAGTCCGGCGCCTGCTCGGGCAGCACGTTGATGACGAAGCGGTCCGGCGCGTTCGCCGGCGTGGCGCGCTGCCAGCTGGCGATCAGGTCGGTGCGCAAGAGCACCAGCAGCACCAGCGCCAGCAGGCCCACCGCCAGGCTGCCCACCTGCACCACCGCGTAGGCCGGGCGCGCGGCCACCTGGCGCGTGGCCAGCACCAGCCAGCGCGGGGCCGTGGCCTCGGGTACCAGCCGCGCCAGCGCGCGCACCGCCCCCCAGCCCAGCAGCGCGAACAGCAGCGCCGCCCCGGCGAAGCCGCCCACCGCGATGGCGCCCAGCTGCACATCACGCGCCACCACCAGCAGCAGCGCGGCGAAGCCGGCCAGCCCGGCGGCCAGCACCGCCACGGACGCAGCACGCGGACCGGCCAGCTCGCGGCGGATGACGCGCAGCGGCGGCACCTGCGCCAGTTGCAGCACCGGCGGCAGGCCGAACGCCAGCATCAGCGCCAGGCCGACGCCCGCGCCCAGCACCGCTGGCGCCCACGTGGCCGCCGGCAGGTCGGCCGTGACCAGCCCGGCCAGCAGCACCACGAAGACGTGGTGCACGGCAAAGCCCAGCAGCACGCCCACGGTGCTGGCAAGCAGCCCCACCGCCAGGAATTCGAGCGCGTAGGCCAGTGCGATGGTGCGCTGCGGCGCGCCCAGCACGCGCAGCAGCGCGGCGCTGTCCAGGTGGCGGCTGGCAAACGCGCGCGCGGCCAGTGCCACCGCCACCGCCGACAGCAGCGCCGCCAGCAGCGCCACCAGGTTGAGGAATTTCTGCGCCCGCTCCAGGGTCTGGCGCATCTCCGGCTGGCCGCTGTCGATGGATTCCACCCGCACGCCGCGCACGCCCTCGCGCGCCGCCTCGCGCGCGGCCCAGTCGGCATAGCGCTGCACCGCGCGCGGCTCGCCGGCCACGGCGAAGCGCCAGGTGATGCGGCTGGCCGGCTGCACCAGGCCGGTGGCGGGCAGGTCCTGCGCGTTGAGCATGACGCGTGGCGCGAACGCCATGAAGCCGGCGCCGCGGTCGGGCTCCAGCGTGATGATGCGGGTGATGGTGAACTGCGCGTCGCCCAGCAGCAGCGGCTGGCCCAGCGACAGCCCGAGCGCACCCAGCAGCGGCGCGTCGACCCAGGCCTGGCCCGGCGCGGGGATCTCGTCCGTGGGATGGCCCGCGCCTTCCACGGCCTCGGCCACCTGCATGCGCCCGCGCAGCGGGTAGCCGGGCTCGACGCTCTTGAGCGCCACCAGCCGGCTGGCGCCACCTTGCGCGTCACTGGCGCGCGCCATGGTCGGAAAGGACAGGGTAGTGGCGCTTGCCAGGCCCAGCGCGCGCGCCTGCGCGGCGAAGGCGGCAGGTGTGGGGTTGTCGCTGGCCACGACCACGTCGCCGCCCAGCAGCTGCAGCGCGTCGCGCGCCAGGCCGCCCTGCAGCCGGTCGGCGAAGAAGCCCACGGAGGTCAGCGCCGCCACGGCCAGCGTGACGGCCACCATCAGCAGGCGCAGCTCGCCCGCGCGCAGGTCGCGCCACAGCGCGCGCCAGGCCAGGGTGAGGGAGGAGGGTTTCATGGTGTTTTCGACCTCCAGCGCTTGCCAGTCAAGCGCAAGCTGCTATGAAAATAGTAGTCATGCGCGGCGCTGCGCGCCGCTCACGGTGCCTGCCATGCACGGGCGCGCGCCAGGCCCGGGCCGCCGCGACGCGCCCCGGGGCGCTTCATACATAGCGCAGCGCCGTGGGCGGGCGGCACAGGCCCCACAGGTGCATGCCGGACTCGCGCGCCAGCTGCAGCGCCAGCGTGGTGGGCGCGGAGATGGTGGCAAAGGCCGGCACGCCCAGGCGCGCGCACTTGCGTACCAGTTCGTAGCTGGTGCGGCTGGTCATGACGACGAAGCCTGGCTCGCCCAGGCGCCCGGTCAACGCCAGGCGGCCAAACAGCTTGTCCAGCGCGTTGTGCCGGCCCACGTCTTCCAGCACCTCGGTCAGCTCGCCCTGGGGCGTGGCCCAGCCGGCGGCATGCAGCGAGCCGGCACGGGCGTTGAGCAGCTGGCGCCCGGGCAGGTCGCCGAAGGGGCGCAGCACGGTCTGCGCATCCAGCGCGTCGCGCCAGGCCGGGGCGGGCACGGGCTCGGGCCGCAGGTCCAGCGCCTGCAGGCTGTCGATGCCGCAGACGCCGCAGCCGGTGCGCCCCACCAAGGCGCGGCGGCGCTCCTTCAGGCGCATGAAGTGGCGCGGCGGGATCTCGATGTGCACGGCGCGGCTTTCCTCCGGCGTGCCCTCGGCGTGCGTGTGCACCTGCACGTCGCGGCACTCGTGCGCCTGCTCCACCACGCCTTCGCTGAGCGCAAAGCCCACCGCGAACTCCGCCACGTCCAGCGGCGTGGCCATCATCACGGCGTGCGAGATGCCGTTGAAGACCAGCGCGATCGGCACCTCGGCGGCCACCTCCACCGCCTGCACGGCGGCGCCGCCGGCACGCCACTGCTGTGCCAGCAGGGGGTGCAGCGCGGCGGCGGTGGCGGCAGCGGGCGGCACGGGCGCTGCGGCAAGAAACTCGATCGCGGACATGGTCCGCACGATACCAGCCGCCGCCACCGCCCTGCGGGGCCGCCTGCGGCCGCCCCAGCGCCCCACTGGGAAATAGACCACGGCACTATGATGGTTGATGCAGGGCAAGCCCGCCGCCCCCTCGCTCCCAGGACTAAGTGCTAACCCGCACCGGCTTTGCGCCGTTAGCGGGGAAGATGGCACGACAACACGACAGATTTCCCCACGACAGGAGGTTCCATCATGGACATGAACCGCCGGCACTTCTTCCGCGTGAGCGGGGCAGGCCTGGTGGGCTCCAGCCTGGTTGCCATGGGCTTTTCGCCCGCGACCGCGCTGGCCGAGGTACGCCAGTACAAGCTGGCCGCTGCCACGGTGACCCGCCAGACGTGCACCTATTGCTCCGTCGGCTGCGGTCTGCTCATGTACGCCCTGGGCGATGGCTCGGCCAACGCCCGTCTTTCGATCATGCACGTCGAGGGCGACCCCGACCACCCGGTCAACCGCGGCACGCTGTGCCCCAAGGGCGCGGGCCTGCTGGACTTCATCAACAGCCCCAACCGGCTGCTGTACCCCGAGTACCGCGCGCCGGGCAGCAACGAGTGGAAGCGCCTGTCCTGGGACGATGCGCTGAACCGCATCGCCAAGCTGCTCAAGGACGACCGCGACGCCAACTTCCAGGCCAAGACGGACGACGGCCTGACGGTCAACCGCTGGCTGACCACCGGCATGCTGGCCGCCTCGGCGTCCAGCAACGAAGCCGGCTACATCACCTACAAGGTTGCCCGCTCCTGGGGCATCCTCGCGTTCGACAACCAAGCCCGTGTTTGACACGGCCCGACGGTGGCAGGTCTTGCCCCGACGTTTGGCCGTGGAGCGATGACGAACCATTGGGTCGACATCAAGAATGCGGACGTTATTTTGATCATGGGCGGCAATGCCGCCGAAGCACACCCGTGCGGTTTCAAGTGGGTCACCGAAGCCAAGGCGCACAACAAGGCGCACTTCATGGTGGTGGACCCGCGCTTCAACCGCTCGGCCTCGGTCGCCGATTTCTATGCCCCGATCCGCTCGGGCAGCGACATCGTCTTCCTGGGCGGGATCATCAATTACCTGTTGTCCAACGACAAGATCCACCACGAGTACGTGCACAACTACACGGACTTCAGCTTCATCGTGCGCGATGACTACCAGTTCGTGGACGGCATCTTCTCGGGCTACAACGAGGAAAAGCGCACCTACGACAAGAAGACGTGGGACTACGAGCTGGGCGAAGACGGTTACGTGAAAACCGACCCCACGCTGCAGCACCCGCGCTGCGTGTACCAGCTCATGAAGAAGCACTACGAGAGCTACACGCCCGAGAAGGTGGAGAGCGTCTGCGGCACGCCCAAGGACAAGTTCCTGCACGTGTGCGAGAAGTTCGCCTCCACCGCCGTGCCGGGCCGCGCCGCGACCATCATGTACGCGCTGGGCTGGACGCAGCACTCCATCGGCTCGCAGATCCTGCGCTGCGCGGCCATGGTGCAGCTCTTGTGCGGCAACATCGGCGTGGCTGGCGGCGGCATGAACGCGCTGCGCGGGCACTCCAACATCCAGGGCCTCACGGACCTGGGCCTGCTGTCGGCCAGCATGCCGGGCTACCTGTCGCTGCCCAACGAAAAGGAGCAGGACTACCAGGAGTTCATGGCCGCGCGCACGCCCAAGGCGCTGCGCCCGGGCCAGATGAACTACTGGCAGAACTACCCGAAGTTCCACGTCAGCCTGATGAAGTCTCTGTTCGGCGCGGCGGCCACGGCCGAGAACAACTGGGCCTTCGAGTACCTGCCCAAGCTGGACAAGCAGTACGACATGCTGCAGTACTCGCAGCTCATGAACGAGGGCAAGGTCAACGGCTATATCGCGCAGGGCTTCAACCCGCTGGCGTCGCTGTCCAACAGCACCCGGGTGCGCGACGGCCTGGCCAAGCTCAAGTTCCTGGTCATCATGGACCCGCTGGCCACCGAAACGTCGGAGTTCTGGAAGAACCACGGGGAGTTCAACGACATCGACACCGCGTCGGTGCAGACCGAGGTCTTCCGCCTGCCCACGACGTGCTTTGCCGAGGAAGAAGGTACGGTGGTGAGCTCCTCGCGCGTGCTGCAGTGGCACTGGAAGGCGGCCGAGCCGCCAGGCGAGGCGCGCACCGACGTGGCCATCATGTCGGGGCTGCACCAGCGCCTCAAGGCGATGTACGCCAAGGACGGTGGGGCGTTCCCCGATCCGATCGTGAACCTGGACTGGAAGTACGCGCAGCCCGCGCACCCCAGCTCCGAGGAGATCGCCAAGGAGTACAACGGCCGCGCGCTGGTGGACCTGGCCGATCCGAAGGACCCGACGAAGATCGTGCGCGCCGCCGGCCAGCAGATCGCCGGCTTTGCCGAGCTGCGCGACGACGGCACCACCGCCAGCGGCTGCTGGATCTACGCCGGCTGCTGGACGCAGGCGGGCAACCAGATGGCCCGGCGCGACAACTCCGACCCCACGGGCATCGGCAACACGCTGAACTGGGCCTGGGCCTGGCCGGCCAACCGCCGCGTGCTCTACAACCGTGCCTCGGCCGACGTGCAGGGCCGCCCGTTCGACCCCACGCGCAAGCTGGTGGAGTGGAACGGCCGCGCCTGGATGGGCGCGGACGTGCCCGACACGGGCGTCGCCGTCGCACCCGAGACCGGCAACGGCCCGTTCATCATGAACCCCGAGGGCGTGGCGCGCTTCTTCGCGCGCAAGGGCCTGGCCGAAGGGCCGTTCCCCACGCACTACGAGCCGTTCGACACGCCCATCGGCCGCAACCCGATGTACCCGGACAACCCCAAGGCCACGTCCTCGCCGGCCGCGCGGGTGTTCGACAACATCTGGGACACCTTTGGCAAGGCGCAGGACTTCCCCCACGTGGGCACGACCTACCGCCTGACCGAGCACTTCCACTACTGGACCAAGCACTCGCTGGTCAACGCCATCACCCAGCCCGAGCAGTTCGTCGAGATCGGCGAGGCGCTGGCCAAGGAGCTGGGCATCGTCGCGGGCGACCGCGTCAAGGTCAGCTCCAAGCGCGGCCACATCAAGGCCGTGGCGGTGGTGACCAAGCGCATCAAGCCGATGCAGATCGAGGGCAAGACGGTGCACCACGTGGGCATTCCCATCCACTGGGGCTTCAAGGGCCTGACCAAGCCGGGCTACCTGGCCAACATCCTGACCCCGTTCGTGGGCGACGGCAACACCAACACCCCCGAGTTCAAGACCTTCCTCGTGAAGGTCGAGAAGGCGTAAAGGAAACAAGAGATGGCACTGCAATCCCTTGACATCCAGCGCGTGTCGGCCACCACGGCGCCGCCGCCGCAGGCGCGCAACCCGCACGCCGGCGACGTGGCCAAGCTGATCGATGTCTCCAAGTGCATCGGCTGCAAGGCCTGCCAGACGGCGTGCATGGAGTGGAACGACCTGCGCCAGGAGCCTGGCCAGACCTACGGCACCTACGACAACCCCACGGACCTGACGCCCAATGCGTGGACGGTGATGCGCTTCACCGAATACGACAACGAGCAGACCGGCAACCTGGAGTGGCTGATCCGCAAGGACGGCTGCATGCACTGCGAGGACCCGGGCTGCCTGAAGGCCTGCCCGTCGCCCGGCGCCATCGTGCAGTACACCAACGGCATCGTGGACTTCCACGAGGAGCACTGCATCGGCTGCGGCTACTGCGTGACCGGCTGCCCGTTCAACGTGCCGCGCATCTCGCAGAAGGACAACAAGGCCTACAAGTGCACCTTGTGCTCCGACCGCGTTGCCGTGGGCCAGGAGCCGGCTTGCGTCAAGACCTGCCCCACCGGCGCCATCGTGTTCGGCACCAAGCAGGCGATGAAGGACCACGCGTCCGAGCGCATCGTCGACCTGAAGGAGCGCGGCTACGCCAACGCCGGCCTGTACGACCCGGTCGGCGTGGGCGGCACGCACGTCATGTACGTGCTGCACCATGCGGACAAGCCGTCGCTGTACCAGGGCCTGCCTGACGCGCCGCGCATCAGCCCCATGGTCAGCCTCTGGAAGGGCGCCGCCAAGCCCCTGGCCATGCTGGCCCTGGGCGCGGCCGCCGTGGGCAGCCTGTTCCACTTCATCGCCAAGGGCCCCAACGAAGTCTCCAAGGACCTGGAAGACGAGATGGAGCGCCAGGACCGTGAGGCCGAAGCGGCCGCGAAGGAGAGCCAGCCATGAGACGCAACCCGCGCGACCTGCAGCGCTACACCGCCTCCGAGCGGCTGAACCACTGGATCGTGGGCATCTGCTTCATCCTGCTGGCGCTGTCCGGGCTGGCGTTTTTCCACCCGGCCTTCTACCCGCTGGTGCAGCTGTTGGGCGGCGGCCCCTGGGCGCGCATCCTGCACCCCTACATCGGGGTGGTGATGTTCCTGTTCTTCCTGGTCATGATTGTCCGCTTCGCAGCGCTCAACCTGATCGAGCGGCGCGACCTGGAGTGGCTGAAGAACGTCGGCAAGATGGTGGACGGCGACGACCACGACATGCCCGAGCAGGGCAAGTACAACGGCGGCCAGAAGCTGGTCTTCTGGGGCTTCCTGCTGTGCATGCTGCTGCTGATCGCCAGCGGCGTGATGATGTGGCGCGCCTGGCTGACGCTGCCGGTGGACCTGGTGCGCCTGGCCTCGGTGGTGCATGCCGCGATCGCCGTGGTCATGCTGCTGATCTTCGTGCTGCACGTGTACGCCGCCATCTGGACCCGCGGCACCATCCGCGCCATGCTGTACGGCACCGTCACGCGTGCCTGGGCCAAGCAGCACCACCGCGGCTGGTACCGCAAGATGACCGGCGACAACAGTTGACCGCCCCAGAGGCGCCAGTGGTCAGGCAACGCCTGATCCCCGGCGTCCTCGGGCCCGGGGCCGCGCCTGAGCGGAGCGCATCCGCTTCTTCGGTCAGTCCCCGGCTGCTACCCTTGCTTCTGCCGCCGCCGGCCTTCTGCCGGCCGGCGGCAGCTTCATTTCGGAGTCGAGTTTTCATGCAACGTATCTTGCAGCCGGGCGACATCGAAGCCCTGGACCGCACCAGCCCCACGCGCGTGCGCCTGCCGCAGCCGGCCAGCCTGTTCGCCGACCGCGCCGCCCGGCTGGCGCAGAAAGCGGCGGACAACCCCATCGGCGACTACCTGCACTTCCTGTCGCACCTGGTGCGGGCGCAGCAGCACGCCGCGACCACGGTGCAGACTGCCCCCCCCGACAGCGAAACGCTGGCGTGCGCGCAGGCGCATTCCATGCCGCTGCTGCCTGCCGCCAACCACGTCGACCCGGCCTGGCACGGCGTGCTGGACCAGCTGCTGGACGCTGCCCAGGCGGCGCCGGGCCTGCCCGAGGCCCTGGCGCCGGTGATCGCGCGGCTGCGCGGCCTGTCCGGGCAGGACCGCGACACGCTCGCGCGGCGCGTGCTCGTCGGCCTGCTCAGCGAGCCCGAAGACCTGGCGGCCGCCCCCTTGGTCATGGCAGCGCTGCAGGTGGTGTTCGCCGACCGCGCCAGCCGTCTGCAGGTGGCCGACATCCCCTACACCGACCCGCCCACCATCTGCCCGGTGTGCGCCACGGCGCCGGTGGCCAGCGTGCTGCGCATCGGTGGGCAGGCCGCCGGCCTGCGCTACCTGCACTGCGGCACCTGCGCCACCGAGTGGCACATGGTGCGCGTCAAATGCAGCCACTGCGAGTCCACGCGCGGCGTGCGCTACCAGGGGCTGGAGCAGATGCAGCCCGGCGCAGCCCAGGCCGACCAGACCGTGCTGGCCGAGACCTGCGAGGGCTGCCACACCTACCGCAAGCTGGTGAACCAGGAAAAGGACCCGCTGGCCGAGCCGCTGGCCGACGACCTGGCCACCCTGCTGCTGGACCTGCTGATGGGTGAGACCGACTTTGCCCGGGCCACCATGAACCCGCTGCTGCCCATGGCCGACGCCGGGCCGGGCGCGGCGGTGCCCGGTTCGCACGCATGACCGCTGCCGCCCCCGGCGGCACGTCGCCCGCGATGCGCCTGCCCAGCGTGGACCGCGTGCTGTCCACCCCGGCCGCGCGCGCCCTGGCCGCGCAGCATGGCGCAACCGCCACCACCG
This sequence comes from Burkholderiaceae bacterium, assembly GCA_032059585.1. Lineage (GTDB taxonomy): Bacteria > Pseudomonadota > Gammaproteobacteria > Burkholderiales > Burkholderiaceae_C > Melaminivora. The sequence goes on along the minus strand of DAMCAL010000005.1, from coordinate 33,421 downwards.
CGGCAGTGCGCGCCGCGCTGGACGCCCTGCGCCCGGCCGTCCTGGCCGAACAAGCCATGGCGGGTCAGCTCGCGCCCGAGGCGCTGGCGCAGCAGGCGCAGGCTCTGCTGGCCGCGCGCCTGGCGCCGCGCATGCGCGCCGTGTTCAACCTGACCGGCACCGTGCTGCACACCAACCTGGGCCGCGCGCTGCTGCCCGATGCCGCCGTGCAGGCCGTGGTGCAGGCGCTCACGGCCCCGGCCAACCTGGAATACGACCTGGTCACCGGTGGGCGCGGCGACCGCGACGACCTGGTGGAAGACCTGCTGTGCGAGCTGACCGGCGCCGAGGCCGCCACGGTGGTCAACAACAACGCGGCTGCCGTGCTGCTGACGCTGAGCGCGCTGGCCGCGCGCAAGGACGCCATCGTCTCGCGCGGCGAGCTGGTGGAGATCGGCGGCGCCTTCCGCATCCCGGACATCATGGCCCGCGCCGGCGCGCGGCTGGTCGAGGTCGGCACCACCAACCGCACCCACGCGCACGACTACCAGGACGCCATCGGCCCGCGCACAGCGCTGCTGATGAAGGTGCACTGCAGCAACTACGCCATCACCGGCTTCACCAAGAGCGTGGGCGAGCGCGAAGTGGCCCGGATCGCCCACGCGCATGGCCTGCCGCTGGTGGTGGACCTAGGCTCCGGCACACTGGTGGACCTGGCGCAATGGGGCCTGCCGCTCGAGCCCACCGTGCGCGACGTGGTGGCCGCGGGCGCCGACCTGGTCACCTTCAGCGGCGACAAGCTGCTGGGCGGCCCCCAGGCCGGCTTGATCGTGGGGCGCCGCGACCTGGTCGCCAAGATCAAGAAGAACCCGCTCAAGCGCGCCCTGCGCGTGGGCAAGCTCACCCTGGCCGCGCTGGAGCCGGTGCTGCGCCTGTACCTCACGCCCGAGCATTTGCCCGAGCGGCTGACCACCCTGCGCCTGTTCACCCGCGCCCAGGCCGACATGCACGTGCAGGCGCAGGCGCTGCTGCCCGCCGTGCAAGCTGCCGTGGGCGACCGCTTCACGGTGCGCGCCGCGCCCTGCTTCAGCCAGATCGGCAGCGGCGCGATGCCGCAGGGCACCCTACCCAGCTGGGCGCTGGCGGTGCAACCCGTGGCGCCCAAGGGCGCCGGCCGCGCGCTGGGCCGGCTGGAGGCCGCGCTGCGCGCCCTGCCCCGCCCGGTCGTCGGCCGTATCGAGGGCGGCGCGCTGTGGCTGGACCTGCGCTGCCTGCAGCCGCACGAACAGGGTCCCTTCAGCGACCAGCTGGCGCTGCTGGGCGCTGCGCTGGCGCGGACTTGAATGACAAGCCAAATAGGCCTCTAACGCTTGCCAGGCAAGCGCGAGCAGCTATCGAAACAGGAGTGAGTACCGCACCATGATCATCGGCACCGCCGGCCACATCGACCACGGCAAGACCACGCTGGTGCGCGCGCTCACCGGCGTGGAAACCGACCGCCTGCCCGAGGAAAAGCGCCGCGGCATCTCCATCGAACTGGGCTACGCCTACCTGCACGAGGACGGCCCGGCGGGCGTCTCCCTGGGCTTCGTCGACGTGCCCGGGCACGAGCGGCTGCTGCACACCATGCTGGCCGGCGCCAGCGGCGTGCGCCATGCGCTGCTGATCGTCGCCGCCGACGACGGGGTGATGCCCCAGACGCGTGAGCACCTGGCGGTCCTGGCCCTGCTGGGCGTGGCGCACGCCACCGTGGCGCTGACGAAAGTCGACCGGCTGGATGCGTCCACGCGGGCAGAGCGCGTGGCCGCCGTGCGGCAGGAAGTGCAGGCGCTGCTGGCGCCCACCCCGATGGCCGGTGCGCCGCTGTTCGAGGTCTCGGCGGCCACCGGCGAGGGCGTCGCGGCGCTGCGCGAGCACCTGCTGGCTGCCGCGCGGGTGCGCGATGGCGCGCACACCGGCACACCCCCCCCTGCCGGCCAGGCCCTGCGCCTGCCCGTCGACCGCGCCTTCACCCTGGCCGGCGTGGGCACGGTGGTCACCGGCACCATCGCCAGCGGCCAGGTGCGGGTGGGAGACGAGCTGGCCCTGGCCCCGGGCCCCGACGGCACCGCGGCGCGGCGCGTGCGCGTGCGCGGCATCCATGCGCAGAACCAGCCGGCCGACGTCGCCCGCGCCGGGCAGCGCTGCGCCCTGGCGCTGGCCGGCGTTTCCAGGGACGACGTGCACCGCGGCGACTGGGCCTGCGACCCCGCCATCGCCCTGGCCACCACCCGCATCGACGTGCAGTGCACCCTGTGGCCGGGCGAGGAGCGCGCCTTGCGCTCCGGCACGCCCGTGCACCTGCACCTGGGCACCGGCGACGTGGTCGGCTCCCTGGTGCTGCTGGAGCGTGACGCGCTGGCACCCGGCGACACCGCGCTGGCCCAGCTGGTGCTGCATGCCAGCGTCGCGGCCTGGCGCGGCGACCGCGGCGTGCTGCGCGACGCCTCGGCCACGCGCACCCTGGCCGGCGTGCGCGTGCTCGACCCTTTCGCGCCGCAGCGCTGGCGCAAGACCCCCGAGCGGCTGGCCTGGCTGGCAGCGCAGGCCCTGCCCGACGGCGCCGCGCGCATCGCCGCTCTGCTGCGCTGTGCACGCCTGGGGCTGGACGTGGCGCAGACCGCCCGCGCCGAAGGGCTGGCCTCTGCAGCGGCGCTGCCGCTGCCGCCCGGTGCGATCACCGTCGGCGCAGGCGCACTGGCCGTCGATCCCGCGGCGCTGCAGGCGCTGCAGGCGCAGATCCTGCAGCGCCTGCAGGCTTTTCACAGCGCCAGCCCCGACGAGGTCGGTCCCGACAGCCGGCGCCTGAAACGCCTGGCGGCCCCGCGGGCGGGCGACGCGCTGTGGCAGCACGCCACGGACAGCCTGCTGCACACCCAGGCGCTGGCGCGCACCGGCCACTGGCTGCACCTGCCCCAGCACGCAGCGCGCCTGAGCGCGGCCGAGGAGGTGCTGGCCCAGCAACTGCGCCCGCGGCTGCTGGCGGGCAGGTTCGATCCGCCGTGGGTGCGCACCCTGGCGCAGGACGTAGGAGCGCCCGAGGTGCTGGTGCGCCAGACGCTGGCCAGCCTGGCGCGCCGCGGCGAGGCCTTCCAGGTCGTCAAGGACCTGTACTACCCTCTGTCCACGGTGGAGCATCTCGCGGCGCTGGCGCGCCGATGCGAGCAGTCCCCGGGCGGACTGCACGCGGCGGTGTTTCGCGATGCGACCGGGCTGGGCCGCAAGCGCGCCATCCAGCTGCTGGAGTTTTTCGACCGCGTGGGCTACACCCGCCGCGTCAAGGATGCCCACCTGCTGCGCCCCGGCGCTGCGCTGTTTGCCGACGCCCAGCCGGGCGGCTGAGTGGTCGGCACGGGCGGCGCCCGGCCCGCCGCGCAGATGTCGGACCCACCGCCCGCCGGCCCGCCGCGCTCTGCCGGGGCTGCTCCTTGCACTGCTACCGAAGCACCCGCTTGCCTGCGCTACCACTGCGTCAGAAGCGGCCTGCCTGGTAACGCTGGCCCAGCACGTCCTGCAGGTGCTGGACCACGCCAAAGGCGTCCTTGAGGGTGCTGCGCTCGAACCCGGACAGCTCGTCCAGCCGCACGTGGTTGTCGGGCGTCAGCCCTCGGCTCCACTGGCGCGTCTGGTGCGCGATGCGCAACGCCGAGATGAATTCGAGCGTCTCGCGAAGGTCGCGTGCGGCCTGCGGGCTGACCTGCCCGCGGTCGGCTGCGGCCGCCAGCCGCTCGTGCGTGCCGACCGCGTCGACCCCGGCCGCCAGCGCGTAGATGCGCGCCAGATCGACGATGGGGGCGATGCCCCCGTGCTTCAGGTCCACCGTGTGCGGGTGGCTGCCGCTGCGGCTCGCGGTGATCTGCCCGAACAGCCCCAGGGGCGGGCGCTGGCGCAGCGCGTTGCCGACCATGTGCGCCAGGAACAGGGAACTGCCTTGCGTGCGCTCCAGCATGGCGCACCGAAGCCGGCGCAGCAAGTCGGCCTTGCCGTGCACCGCGCGCAGGTCGAAGAACACGCACGCCCACAGCAGCGCCTGCGGCTCGGGCTGGCGCGTCCAGCGCTCGAAGTAGGCGTCCCAGCGCGCACGCGGCTGGCGCCATTGTTCGGTGGTGGCCATGATGTCGCCCGGGCAGTGCACATAGCCGCAGGCATCCAGGCCGTCGCAGACGAAGCGGGCCAGCGCCTGGAAGTACGCCCCGTGCTGCGGCTCCCGGTAGTCGTCGGACAGCACCAGGCAGTTGTCCTGGTCGGTGCGCGCCGTCTGCTCCATGCGCGCCTGCGAGCCGGCGGCCACCCAGGCATACCCCACCGGCGGCGGTCCCAGGTCCTGCTCGGCCAACGCGATCAGCCGCAGGGTGAAGGCATCGGTGACGGAGGTCATGGCCATGCCGCTGTGGTGGGCGCTGGTCTCCGCCCGGGCCAGGCTGGCCTGCAACTGGCGCACCCGGGCGCTGCAGGCGACGAGGCCGGCCAGATCGGGCTGCCGGTGGATCGACGCGGTCAGGTGCAGCGCCGACGTGCTGTGCAGCCGGTGCAGGTCGGACGCCGTGACCATGCCCACCAGGCGCTCCCCCTCCAGCACCGGCAGGTGGTGGATGTTGGCGCGCGCCATCAGCAACAGGGCATCGAAGACGGGTTGACGGCGCTGCAGCGTGAGGGGCGCCGCGGTGGCGATGTCGGACACCGGGCGCGCAGGGTCGAGGCCGGCTGCGAGCACGCGTCGCCGCAGGTCGCGGTCGGTGATGAGCCCGGTCAGCTGCGTCCCTTCGGTGACCATCAGCGAGGAGACACCGGCGTCCGTCATCCGCTGCGCGGCACTGCGAATGCTGTCGCTGCCGTCGATCACCAGCGGTTCGCGCTGCACCAGGCTGCCGACCGGCGCATTCATGGTGCCGCCCACCGGCTCCGCGGTCGCCATCTGCGCGCGCGCGGCCACGGGGCGCTCCAGCGCCGGCAGCAGCAGGTACAGCTGCGGGTGTGCCGGGGCGACCTGCTGCAGCGCCGCGCTGTCGAGCAGCAGCACCTGGCACCCGGCAGCGGCCACCGCGTGCACCCTGCCGGCCGGAGGGTAGGCGTGCACGCCGGCCCGGAACAGCTCCTGCGCACGCAACGCCAGCCGCGCGCCGGTGTGCAGGTCGCACAACTCCAGTGCGCCGTGGACCAGCCAGCCCAGCCGCTCGGCCATGGCGTCCTCTGCCAGCACCACCTGCCCGGCCGCGAAGGTGGACGCCACGGCGTGGCTTGCCAGCCGTTGCTGCACATCGGGCGGCAGCGTGCCGAAGAGCCGGTGCCCGGCGAGCTGCACGCGCACGTCCAACGTGTCCATGACCTGTCCTCCTGAAAGTACTCTCATCGGTGCGCCGCGCCCGTGCCGCGGCGCGCGGGTGGGCGGCGCTGTCCAGGCTCAATAGGCAAGCCGGGCATGGTAGGTCGCCTGGGCTTTCGCCCGGGCCTGGCCCAGGGTGACGACGCCCTCGCCGTGCAGCAGCGCAATGAGCCGCAGCAGGATCTCGGCGGTCAGCAGTGCGTCGCCCAATGCCGTGTGGCGGCCCAGCACCGGAATGCCCAGTCGCGCGGCGATGGCTTCGAGCCGGTGCGAAGCCTGGTGCGGATGCAGCGCCGCCGACAGCAGCAGGGTGTCGAGCACCGGCTGGTGGAACTGCAAGCCGGTGCGCGGCTCCAGCATTTGAAAGAACTTCAGGTCGAAGGCGGCGTTGTGGCCTACCAGCACGGTGTCCTGGGCAAACTGGTGGAAGGCGGGCAGGACCTGCTCGATGCGCGGCTGGCCGGCCACCATCTGCGCGGTGATGCCGTGGATGCGAATGCCCGCAGCCGGAATGTCGCGCCCGGGGTCGATCAGCTGCTCGAATGATTCGTGGCGCAGAAGCCGCCCGTTGACCACGCGTGTCGCGCCCAGCTGGATGATCTCGTCACCGCCTGCCGGGTCCAGCCCCGTGGTTTCGGTGTCGAACACGGTGTAGACCAGCTCCGTCAGCGGGCGGTCATCCAGCGCCATGCCGCCCTCGCGCGCGGCAAACAGGTCGAAGTCGAAGAACTCCGGCCGACCGGGCGCCAGCGCCGCGGTGGTCTCATGGGCGCCAGGCGCGTCCTCGGCCGGGTGCGACAGCGGCAGCAGCAGCCGGAAGAACGCGTGGTGCGAGGCGCGGTGGCGCTCGAACCACATCTCGGCGCCGTGCCGCGCCAGCACGTCGCGCACCGACAGCGGCAGCGTCTCGCCGCCCAGGCGCATCGGCTCGATCTCCCAGTGCGCCACGGTCTCGGTGTTCACCGCATGGCCGACCCAGATGAGGTCGAGCTGGGCATGGCCGTCCAGCACCGCCAGCCCCAGTGCCAGCGTGCGCGCGCCCAGCTCCTCGACCAGCCGGCCTGCCAAATGGCCCAGTGCCTGCAGCAGCGAGAAGCCGTCCAGCCGCAGCCAGGCCTGGTGGTCCACTTCGGACAGCGTGACCGGCACGCCGCACTGGTCACCGAGGCGGCGCGCCGCCAGTTCGACGAATTCGCCGCCGCGCATGTCCTCCAGCGGCCAGCGGGTGAACCGGCCATCGGGCAGCCGGTCCCCGGCCGCGTGCACCCGCTCCACCATCGCCCCGATCTCGTAGCGCAGCATCCCCATGAAGCGCTCCCGTAGCGTCGGCTGCAGGTCGTCGCCGGCGAGCACGTCGAGCGCTGCCTGGGCGATCGCCAGCGAAGCGCGGCTGCCCTCGAGCAGGCCGTGCAGCAGCTGGTTGCGCGCGGTCTCTTCCTCGAAGCTGCGCGTGATGTTGTCCAGCAGGATCACGAAGCCCCCCATCCCCGGCGCTTCGGCACCCCCAGCCGCGTGCTCTGCGGCGTCGGTGACCGGCGCGAGCTGCGCGCGCAGCAGCTGTCCACCGCGCGTGGCCGTGACGAACTGCGCCGACGGGTGCGGCGCGCCCCGCGCCAGGCGCTGCTGCAGGCTGTCGAGGGCGTGTGCCACCAGCCGCCGGTCCAGCACTGCGTAGATCGAACGCCCGATGCCGATCAGCTCGGCACCGCCGGCCAGCGAGGGAGCGTCCGAGAGCGCGCGAAACTGCAGGCGCGCGCGGTTGTTGTAGAGCAGGATGCGCCCGTCGGCGTTGCACACCACCACGCTCTGTCTCAACTCGGCCATCAGCGCGGCCAGCCGGTTGCGCTCCTGGCGTACCTGGGCGCTGGCGCGCGCCACCTCGGCCGCCGCGTCGCCCCGCAGCGCGTCGCGCTGTTGCGCCAGGGCGTTGATGGCCTTCACCAGCGCCTGCTGGCCGGCGGCGGCACGCGTCGGCAACTGCAGCGGAGTGCCCACGGCGCACAGCGCGCGCGTCTGTTCTGCCAGCTCGTGCAGCGCCCGCACGCGCGGCAGCCACCAGCGCTGCCACGCCAGTGCCGCCGCCGTGGCAGCCACCACCCAGGCGAGCACCAGCAGCGGGGCGCCGCGCCCGATTAGGCCCAGAAACTGCGCCCGCCCGGCAGGCTCCAGCGCCGCGTACAGCACCGCCAGGCCTGAACCCAGGCAGACGGCCAGCGCCGCGGCGAGTGCCAGCACCGGCCGCCAGGGGAACGTCGCCGCGCTCACGGCACGTGTTGCAGCACGCGAGCCACCTCGCGCAGCAACGCCGCGGTGGCGAAAGGCTTGACCAGGCAGGCGTCCGCGCCCAAGGCAAGCGCCTTGCGCGCCTCGGCCGTGCCGCTGCCGGCGCCCAGCAGAAGCACGAGCATGCGAACCCCCGCCAGGGCCGGATCGGCCCGCACCGCCTGGCACACGGCAAAGCCGCTCATGCCCGGCAGGGCGCTGTCCAGCAACGCCAGCGCAGGCGGGTCGTCCCGAATCGCGGCCAGCGTTTGGCGCCCCTCGTAAACCACACGCACCTCGTAGCCCTCGCGCCGCAGCAGGTGTTCGAGCGACAAGGCGAAATCGGGCCGATGGTCGGCGACCAGCAGCCGGCATGGCGGACTGGCTTGTCCCTTGGTTGTCGCACCCATCCTTGTCCTCCTTGCGCGCCCTAGCACGCCCTACCACGTCCTTGCGCGGCCGTGGCGTGCCGCACGCACTAGCGGCAGGCCGACCGGTAGACCGGACTGTCGCGGCTGATGGTCTCGAGTGGCCCACGCGCCTGGCGCGTGTCCCGGTCGAAGGCTACCCGCTCCCGCGTGCCGCAGTTGAGCACGAAGGCGCGGGTCTCCAGGCGTTCGATCGGGTCCTTGTGGAAAACGTATTCGAAATACTCCACCAACCATTGCTGGTCCTGCTTCAGGGCGGTGTGTTTTCCGTCGAATACGACGAACGAGTCGACTGCCGGGTGCACGAAGCTCCAGGGCTTGAGAAGGCTGGTATCGCGCCCTTGCGCGATCACCACCGAGCCTTCGGGGAGCTGTCCGAGTTTGAACTCGTACCAGCTGTAGTCGTAATACGCCAAATACCCGAGCATGCCGGCTGCGGCGCACGCTGGAATCAGCCATTTGGGCAGGCGGTTGCCGGTCATTTTGCGCAGGGCGAAGGCGAGTGCGCCCAGCGTCAGGCCTGTCACCAGTACCGCCAGCAGGTTCCATATCATGGTGGTGGGGTGCTCCCGATAAAAAAAGTGGGCCTTCGCAGAAGGCCCACTTCGAACTCACGACCTTGGATTCAACCGAGTGTCACGGATAGCGCACATGGCGCACCATCTGCTTGGTTTCTTCGGTGGTGTCTTCGGTCATCAGCGAGACCGCGACCGATACCGCGATGTTGATGGCAGCGCCGATGCACCCCACCGACAGCGGCGATATGCCCAGAACCCAGTGCTCCGGCGTGTTGGGGTACACGTTGGTGCCGGGAATGAAGAACCACCCCAGGTACATGAAGATGTAGGTCACCGTGGCCAGGGAGCCGGCCAGCATGCCTGCAATCGCACCCTTGTGGTTGATGCGGGTGGAGAAGATGCCCAGCACCAACGCCGGGAAGATCGACGACGCCGCCATGCCGAACGCCAGCGCCACCGTCTGCGCCGCAAACCCTGGCGGATTCAGACCCAGCCAGGTCGCCACGAGAATGGCGCCGACCATCGCAATCCGCGCGTAGAGCATCTCCTTCTTTTCGGTGAGGTGCGGCATCAGCGTGTTCTTCAGCAGGTCGTGGCTCACGGCGGAAGAAATCGCCATGAGCAGGCCCGAGGCGGTGGACAGCGCTGCTGCAATCCCGCCAGCCGCAATCAACCCGATGATCCACGCCGGCATATTGGCGATCTCTGGCAGGGCCAGCACCAGGATGTCGTTGTTGACCGTCAGCTCATTGCCCTTCCACGTCTGCGCCCACTCCGCCTTGTTCGCGAAGTCCTCGTTGGCGCCGTTGTAGTACTGGATATGGCCGTCGTTGTTCTTGTCCTCGAACTTGATCAGGCCGGTCTCCTCCCAGTTCTTGACCCACTGCGGACGCTCTTCATACAGCAGCGGCGCCGCCTTCGGACCATTGGGGTAGATGGTGTCGAGCAGGTTCATGCGCGCCATGCCCGCCAGCGCCGGAGCGGTGGTGTAGAACAAGGCGATGAACACCAGCGCCCAGGCAGCCGACCAGCGGGCGTCGCGGATGTTGGGCACCGTGAAGAAACGGATGATGACGTGGGGCAGGCCAGCCGTGCCGACCATCAGCGTGAGCGTGAACAGGAACATGTTCCACTTGTTGCTGACGTCCGCCGTGTAGTCCTGGAATCCCAGGTCGCGCACCACTTCATTGAGCTTTTGCAGCAGTGGAATGCCGGAAGCGGTGTGGTCGCCGAACAGCCCGGTTTGCGGCAGGAAGTGCCCGGTCATCATCAGCGACAGGTACACCGCCGGGATGGTGAAGGCCAGGATCAGCACCACGTACTGCGCCACCTGCGTGTACGTGACGCCCTTCATGCCGCCCAGCACGGCGTAGAAGAACACCACCACCGCCGAAATGATCAGCCCCGTCTGCGCCTTGACTTCGAGAAAGCGGGCGAAGGCCACGCCGGCGCCGGTCATCTGGCCGATCACGTACGTCAGCGAGATGACGATCAGGCACATCACCGCAACCACGCGCGCGCCCTTGCTGGCATAGCGCTTGCCGACGAAATCCGGCACCGTGTAGGCACCGAAGCGGCGCAGGTAGGGCGCCAGCAGCGTTGCCAGCAGCACGTATCCGCCCGTCCATCCCATGATGAAGGACGAATTCACATACCCCACCGAGATCAACCCGGCCACGGAGATGAACGAAGCCGCGGAAAGCCAGTCGGCTGCCGTGGCCATGCCGTTGAGCGCCGGGTGCACGTTGCCGCCGGCGATATAGAACTCGCGCGTGTTCTTCGCCCGGGCCCATATGGCGATCCAGGTGTAGATCACGAACGAGCCGATGACGAAAATGAAATTAATCCAGAACTGACTCACAGCCTATTCCTCCAGACCAAATTCTTTATCGAGCCGGTTCATTCTCCAGGAATAGAAGAACACCAACGCCAGGAAGGTGAGGATCGACCCCTGCTGGGCGAACCAAAATCCCAGATCCGCGCCTCCCACGGAAATACCCATCAGCCACGGACGCAAAAGAATTCCGAATCCATAAGACACCGTCGCCCAGATAATCAGGCAGATCGTGATCAAACGGACATTGGCCTTCCAATATGCGGCATCTCTCTCAGTAATCTGTTTAGGCATATTTCATCCCTCTTTATTCCGCTGCACTTGTAGTTTTGGCGGCTGCTGCGATCTGCCGCCTATCGGTCTTTTACTCGCGCCAAGCTCCTTCTGCTGTCGGCTTCTCGCACCCTCCACACCTGTCCCATCCGTGTATAGATGAACCTTCTGCGCCTCCACCGTAGAGAAAACCCTGCCTTGCCTTTTCTGTAAAAAGAAGGTCTGCCTTGTTTTTTCCGTGGTCGAAGAGAAAATCCACCGCACACCGGGGCTGTGGAGCGACGAAAATAACGTGCCGCTTTCTTTCGGCCCGAAACTCCCATGACCCAGGAAATTCTTTCGATTTCCTTTTTTTATATAACCATGGTTGGCCCGGCACTCTAGAGGCGTACCTTTCGGGAGTCTTACAAACCGCGGTTGCGGCGCCAAACCGAGGGCTATCCCTTAGGCAGGGCAACGGAAGACACAGGCATCGGTGTTTTTCGCCCACGAAACTGCGCCCCGCGCAGCTGGACGCGGCCGCGGCTTGAAGCGCTCAACGGCCTGTGCCAATACCCGACCGGCGCAAGCGCCGCGTCGCGTTTGCGCCGTTGCGGGCGCTGTACCATCCGCTGTCCAGCGCAGACCAAGCGGAGGCTGCGCAGAGCGGTGAAGAATGGACGCCGGCCGGCTGAGCGGTGCAGCGCAGGTAGCTGCATGGGGTGCCGGGCGTCTGGCTGCTGCGCGCACGCGGCAGGGGCAGTACCTGGGGAGTGCGCTGCGCGTCGGTCAAGGCGACCGCGCTGAGTTTTGGAAGGGAACCGTCCCTGGTGGGGCGCCCGGGCTTCAAACCCGGTGGACTGCGCCAAGCGCGGTCGGAAGGTTCGACTCCTTCTCCTTTCCGCCCTGTTTCAAGGGCAGAAAAGGCCGTTGAGCCTTGCTGCACAAGCGCCAGCAGCTCCTGTTTCAATAGCGCGCCACGCGCTATCGGCGCGACCGGCCTGCGCGATCAGCCCACCAGGCCGTACCAGGCCACCCCCGCATCGTCGACACGGCGCACCACACGCTGCTGCGCCATCAGGTAGTTCATGCACGCCACTGCCTCCCCGGTGGCCAGGCCCAGCTGGCTGGAATCATCGGCGGCGATGGCGCGGCCAAAGAGCGCCTCGAAACTGTCCACAATGCGCAGCGGCCCCTCGGCCAGCCGGTGCAGCAGGGTTTCCAGCGCCCGGTCCTGGCTTGCGCGCAACTGGCGCAGGCGCGCGTGCAAGCCGTGGAACGGCTCGTTGTGCGCGGGCAGCACCAACGCCGAGTCGGGCACCTCGCGCTCCATCTTTTCCAGCGAGGCGAACCAGTCGTGCAGCGGGTTGGCCTGCGGCTCGTTCGGGTAGACCGAAACGTTGGACGAGATGCGCGGCAGCACCTGGTCACCGGCGATCAGCACGTCCAGATCGGCGCAGTACAGGCTGACGTGCTCGGGCGAGTGCCCGGCGGTGGTGATGACGCGCCACGCGTGCGCGCCCCACTGCAGCCGCTGGCCGTCCACCAGGCGCTGGTAACTGTCGGGCAGCGCGTGGATGAACTTGCCGAACCCGCCGAAGCGGCTGCGGTAGGTCTCCAGCGCCGCATCGGGCCAGCCCGCTTCCCGGTAAAAGCGCACGCCGTCGGCCGGCGCCTCCCGGCTGGTGTCGGCGTGCAGCACCCGGCAAGTGAGGTATTCGGTGCGGCTCATCGACAGCGGCACGCCTGCACGGCGCGTGAACCAGCCCGCCAGGCCCACGTGGTCCGGGTGCATGTGGGTGGCGACCACCCCCAGCAACGGCTGGGCCATCGGGCCCTCGGCGGTGAGCGCGAGCCAGTCAGCCACGGCTTGCGGGCTGTTCAGCCCGGTGTCCACCAGCACCCAGCCACCGTCCACATCGATGGACCAGACGTTGATGTGGTCCAGACGGAAAGGCAGCGGCAGGCGGATCCAGCGCACGCCGGGGGCGACTTCCACCCACGCGCGCGGCGCGGGCTTTTCGAAGGGATACGTGAGCGGGGATGGACCCGCTGGGGACGGCGCGACAGCGGCAGAAGGGGAAGAAGGCATGCCACCAATTGTGCGGCAGCCCCGTGGCCGCGGCTGTTGCGTGCGCGTCGGTGCTCGGCTGGCGGTACGGCGGACTCGTCGGTCGTATCTTGCCCCGTCGAACAGGACCGAGGGCAGGAGCCCCGGAGCCTCTTCGCCCGTGCGCCGCGGGCGCCGACGGTCCGCCCGGGTTTCGTGCTTGCGCAACGCCGCGCAGAGCCCGCACGCGAGCAGGTTACGGTGTCGAAGGTCGAAGCCGTGGCCGTTGACAACCTCCCCGGCAGCAAACGCGTTCAAGCGGATCATCATGACGCGTGGGCATCTGACTGCCTGGTGCGCGCCTGTGTCCGGCACGCGCGGGCTTGCCGATGTCCGCGACGTCCCTGCCTCGGAGACTGCCAGTGGCGGACTGCAGGACAGGGCCACATGGGACGCTGCGCCCGCGTCGTTTCAAGACAAGCCTCGTCGCTTCATCCGCAAGCGCGGACAGCTCTCCGTTGCGGGGCACACGCGGCGCGAAGCGGTCCCGCCCGCTACCGGTCGGCTCCGGTTGCAAGCGGCTGCATCACAGCAGCATAGGGAAAAGGCGCCATCGCACGCGCAGCATGCGTGGGGTCATGGGCAGGGCACATCTGCGACGGGCTGGTGCCGTAGCGGCGGCGGAAGGCCCGCGAGAAGTCCGAGGCGCTGCCGAAGCCCAGGTCGTGCGCCAGCGAAGTCACGGTGCCACCCCGGCGCTGCTGCAGCGCCACCAGCGCATGGCGTAGCCGCCGTGCGCGCAGGTAGGCCATCACGCCGCCATAGGGCGCAAACAGCCGGTAGAGCGCCGAACGGGACACACAAAGCTGCGTGGCCAGAAAGTCGGCATCGAGCTCGGGGCGTTCGAGATGCGCGTCAATGCAGGCCCGGGCCTTGTCCAGAAGCGCGTCGGCGCGGCGCGGATGGCGCGCACCGTCGCCCTGTGCACCGGCGTCGAATGCTGCCAGCACCAGTTGCAGCGCGGCCTGCAATGCGGCCTGCAACTGCTGCGCGGGCAGGCTGGCGACGCGCTGGGCCAGCAAGCGCAGGTAGTCGCGCGCAAGCCCGGCCAGGGGCGCGTGCGCGGGCACCACCTGGCCATGCAGCAGTTCGGGGTCGGGCACCTGGGCCTCGACCACACAGCGCGGCACGAACAGCGCCAGGGCGTGGTAATCAGCGCGGGTAATGTGAAACGGCTGGCGCATGTCCAGCGCGACCAGGCCGCCCGGCCCGGTATGGCAGTCACGCCCGCGCACCTGCTGCCGGCTGGCTCCCCCCGTGCTCAGCACCTGGAACACATAGTGCCCCAGCCCGTCGCGCCCGATGCGCGCGCTGTTGCGGTCGAGTTCGACGCCCGAGCTGCGGCAGTCGCTGAACACGATGCAGCTGTGCGCCGCGCCGTCCAGCGGCACGGCGTAGGCACGCACCGCGCCCTGGAACGCGTCGGCCGCGCCCACCGGATGTACGTCGATCAGGCTGCCCATGGCATGGCGCCATGCCTCGAAGCGCTGCGCGCGCATAGCGCCGGCCGTGCAATGGTGCGTGAACAGCACGCTTGGGGCGTCGGACATAGCAGAAGGGAAAGACATGCAGGGCAATCGGTGCGGGGGAGCGCGGCCGCGGGCAGCGTAAATGGGACGGACGGTATGACCACCGGCATGCCTGCGCTATCGACGCCCCGGGCATCTGCGTATGGTAACGAAGTGTTTACGAATGGTGCGGCACGCCGCTGGCACTGCCTTTGCTCGATCTTCTCCACGACCATGAGCTCCATACCCCTTCTCCGTTTCCCTCCCCTTTCGGCTGCGCGGCGCTGGCGGGAGCGCTGGCGTCTGCCCGCGCTGGCGTGCCTGTATGGCCTGCTGCTGGCCGCCTGCGGTGGCGGCAGTGATGCCGACCCCTTGCCCGCGGATACCCGCTCAGTCGTGACCGGGCGCGTGCAGACCTCCGACGTGCTGGCTGGTGCCGCGGTGCAGCTCGAAAGCATCGACACCCGCACCGGTGTCAGCCACGCTGTCGGCGCCGGCATGGCAACCGAGACAGGGCTGTTCAGCATCCGTGCCGAGCTGCCGTACCACGCTGTGCGCGTCACGGCGCAGGGGAAGGACGCACAGGGTGCCCCGTGGGGGCTCCTGTCGGCATATACGGATGCGGCCGACCCGTCGCAGGCGGTGCTGCAGGTCAATGCCGTCTCGACCCTGGTGGACCGCGTGCGCCGGCTGGCCCACCTGCCGCTGGACCAGGCCCGGGCGAAGGTCGCCGCCAGCCTGGAGCTGGGCGCGGAGATTTCCGCCGACAGCAGCTTCGCCGACGTCACGGTGTTCGACCATGCTGCGCTGCAGCAGGCGCAGGTGGACAGCGGGCTGGACATGGATGCCTACCTGGACCGGCTGGCCGCGCAGATCGTGGCCGAGCCCCAGGCACGGTACCGCTTCGTGCGCGCCATGCCCGAGCCCGCCTGGGACGACCCGCCCCGGCTGCAGGCCCTGCCCTTCGCGGGCGACATCGCTGCGGCAGCGGCGAAGGCGGCCCTGAACAAGGCGGCTGGCAGCGATTCACAGATCGGGGCCGTGCTGGCCTCGCTGGGTTTTGGCTCCGATGCCAAGGTGCTCGCGCAGCTGCAGCAGATCAACCGCAAGCTCGACGCGCTGAAATCGGCCATGGACACCACCCAGCAGATGATCCGCGAAGGCCATCTGCGCCAGCGCACGCGTGATCTGGAACACTTTGCGGGAAAGATACGCACTGCCCAGAACCTGCTGGAAACGATCGCCGGCTACAAGAACGAGGACAGTCGCCGGCAGGCGGCGATGGAGTTCAACAACATCGTCGAGGGACTGCTGAACAACACGGAAGTCTTTTCCTCCGCCTTGCTCGGCGCTGGCTCGGACGCCCCTCTGGCCAAGGAATTCATCGATTTGGTGTGGTCCGATCCCTCGCAGAAGTTCTATTCCTGGCGGCACCAGGAACGCATCCTGGCCTTCCTGGACTACTACGACGCGCTCAATGGCGCCCTGTACTTGCTGTATGGCAATTACTATCGTGGGCTGGAGGTGGCCGACCCTGACAAGCCGCAGAACCTCAGCGAGATCCTGGCCACGAGAGCCAAGGAGTTCGAAACTCGCCGAAAAGACTACTTGAAGACGTGGCCCGAGCGCCTGGACCACGAGCGCATGTTCATCGGCAAGACCCACCGCATCGTCTATTCGGGCGTGCAGGGTTACGGCCCGGCGGAAAAACGCCTGGAGCATCTGCTTCAGTTGCGCCAGAGCGGGACCGGGTGGTTCATGTCCACGACCAAGTACTACGAGCAGCAACACCGCATCGCCAACCCTACCGGTCAGAAGGTGACGCAGTGGCTCTACCGGGATTTCCTGGAATACGCCAAGAGCCGCAACCAGGCGATCGGAGAGGCCGTTGTCGCCGCAGGCGCTCCGGAGAACCTCAAGGGCACCGGCAAGAATGCGGTTTTCCTGCTGAATGAGGACCTGCAGGAGACCGTATGCGACCCCATCCCCATGCATGGCTGTGACTACCGGCGCATGCACACTGGCTACGTCGTCTTCGACCTGGCCAACAGCTCCCGGCGCGACTACAAGGTGCGCAGACCAACGCGCTACGGGAACATGCCCGACATGTCCAAGCCCGTGCCCGGCAACTACCACTACATCTACGCCCGCGAGCTGACGGCGCAGGACCGAACACGCTGGAAGATTCCAGCGCCGTACTGATCGCCGCGTGGCTGGACGGGCCTCAAGGCTGCTGAAGGGCCCGCTGCAGGCCGACCGGCGTGAGCTGCACCCGCCACTGCCCGCCGTGCTGTGCCACCTGCACCCAGCCCGGCCCGGGCACGCCGCCCAGCGCGGCATCGCCCATCAGCGCCAGTTCGCGCAGCAACACACTGGCGCTCAGACCCAGGCGCTTGGCCAGGCGCGGCAGGGACATGGTCGGCGCACCGTGCGATGCGGAGTCACCCGCCACGTCCTGCGCCAGGCTTCGCAGGATGGCGAGCGCCAGCGGACTGGCGCTCAACACACGGCGCCCGCCGCCCTGAGCACCACCGGAATCGACTTGGACGTCGGCGTGCCCACACCCTCGGCCACGGCCGACAAGGGCACCAGCGGGTTGGTCTCGGGGTAGTACGCCGCCAGGTTGCCGCGCGGGATGTCGTAGGGCACCAGCACGAAGCCGCGCACGCTGCGCGCGACGCCGTCGTGCCACACGGTGTGAATGTCCACCCGGTCGCCGCCGGCCAGGCCCAGCGCGGCGATGTCCTCGGGGTGAATGAACACCACGTCGCGCTGTCCCTGCACGCCGCGGTAGCGGTCGTTCAGACCGTAGATGGTGGTGTTGTACTGGTCGTGCGAGCGCGTCGACAACAGTGTGAAGACCGGGCCGTCTTCCTGGGGCGGGGTGGCAGCGGCCGGCACGGCGTGGGCGTAAAAGCGGGCCGTGCCGTCTGCCGTGTCCCATACGCGCTCGCTCGCCGGGTTGCGCAGGCGAAAGCCGCCCGGCACGGCCACGCGCGCGTTGAAGTCGTGGAAATCAGGGAAGACCTTCTCGATCTCGTCGCGGATGCGCGCATAGTCCTCCGCCAGCCAGGCCCAGGGCACGGACGAGCGCGCGCCCAGCGTGGCGGCGGCCAGCCGCGCGACGATGGCCGGCTCGGACAGCAGGTGCGGCGAGGCCGGCGGGTTCAGCCCCTTGCTGATGTGCACCATGCTCATCGAGTCCTCCACCGTGACACCCTGCGGGCCCGTGGCCTGCACGTCGATCTCGGTGCGGCCCAGGCAGGGCAGGATGAGCGCCTCGCGCCCGTGCACCAGGTGGCTGCGGTTCAGCTTGGTCGTCACGTGCACGGTCAAGCCGCATTGCCGCAGGCCTTCCCAGGTGGCGTGGGTGTCCGGCGTGGCGGCGGCGAAGTTGCCGCCCAGGGCAAAGAACACCCGGCACCCCCCCTGGCGCATCTGGTGGATCGCGCCCACGGTGTCCACGCCCGGCGCGCGCGGCGGCGTGAAGCCGTAGACCGCCTCCAGCCGGTCCAGCAGCGCCACGGGCGGCGACTCCCAGATGCCCATGGTGCGGTCGCCCTGCACGTTGCTGTGGCCGCGCACCGGGCATGGGCCGGCGCCCTCGCGGCCGATGTGGCCGCGCAGCAGCAGCAGGTTGACGATGCCCTGGATGGTCGCCACCGCATGCCGGTGCTGGGTGATGCCCATGCCCCAGCAGGCGATCACCCGCTCGGCGCCCAGGTACACCTCGCCGGCGCTGCGCAGCTGCGCCTCGCTCAGGCCCGATGAAGCCTCCAGCAGATCCCACGGCGTGGCGGCCACCTGCGCGGCCATGGCATCGAAGCCGCTGGTGTGGGCGGCGATGAACGCCTCGTCGAGCACGCCGCCGCGCGCCGCATGCGCCTCCAGCACGTGCTTGGCCATGCCGGTCACCGCGGCCAGGTCGCCGCCAATGCGCAGCTGGAAGTAGTGCGTGCTGATGGGCGAGTCGCCCAGCGTGGCCATCTCGCGCATGTTCTGCGGGTCGGCAAAGCGCTCGAGCCCGCGCTCGCGCAGCGGGTTGAAGCTCACGATGCGCGCACCGCGCTTGTGCGCCGCGCGCAGCTCGCCCAGCATGCGCGGGTGGTTGGTGCCCGGGTTCTGGCCGAAGACGAAGATCGCGTCGGCCTTCTCGAAGTCCTGCAGACTCACCGTGCCCTTGCCCACGCCGACCTGCGCGCGCATGGCCGCTCCGCTGGTCTCGTGGCACATGTTGGAGCAGTCGGGGAAATTGTTGGTGCCGAACTGCCGCACGAAGAGCTGGTAGAGAAACGCCGCTTCGTTGCTGGTGCGCCCCGAGGTGTAGAAGATCGCCTCGTCCGGGCTTTGCAGGTCGTTCAGGTGCCGGGCAATGCGGGCGAAGGCCTCGTCCCAGGCGATGGGCAGGTAGCGGTCGCTGGCCGCGTCCCAGGCCATCGGGTGCGTCAGGCGGCCCTGGTCCTCGAGCCAATGGTCGGTGTGCGCCGCCAGCTCGGCCACGGTGTGGCGGGCGAAGAACTCCGGCGTGGCGCGGCGCGCCGTGGCCTCGGCCGCGACGGCCTTGGCGCCGTTCTCGCAAAACTCGAACGTCGAGTGGTGGTTGCGGTCCGGCCAGGCGCAGCCCGGGCAGTCGAAGCCGTCAGGCTGGTTGGCCGACAGCAGCGTCTTGGCGCCCTTGACGGGAATGCCCTGCGCCAGCAGCGTGTCCTTGACGCTGGCCAGGGCCCGCCAGCCGCCCGCGGGGCCGCTGTAGCGCGTGATTTTCTGTTCGGTGGACATCGGGGCATCTCCTGCGAGCGGGGCCGGGGCCGGGCCTGGCGCGGTAGTGTCGATTCTGGCTGCGGCGCGGCGTCGTCCGCCGGCACGCAGGCGTGCAGCAGCCTACAACGTCGGCATGGCAGGCCGCATGGTGGCGCCACGCATCGCACGGCCTGCACCCATTCTTGCCCTTTGCCGGAGGCGCCCATGGCCCGCACGACCGACCCGAAAATCGAAAGCTCCGACCCGCCCATTCACCCCCGCAAGGTACCGGCCATCGTCGACCTGCGCCGCGCGGTGGGCATCATCGCGGTGGTGCTGGCCCTGGCGCTGGTGGTGGCCGGAATCACCCGGTTCTTTGCCTCGGGCGAAGGAGATGACCCCTACCTGCCCGAGAGCCGCAGCGCCACCGGCGCCCTGGCGCCCGCCATCCCGGTGCCGCCCGCGAAGTAAACAGGCAGCGGCGCCCTCAGGTGCCCTTGCTCACGATGATGGTCGGGAACTTCGACGAGAAATCCTTCGACTGCTCGGCGATCTTCACCGCCACCCGGCGCGCGATGTCGCGGTACAGCACTGCCACGTCGCCCTCCGGCTCGGCCGCCACCGTCGGCTGGCCGCTGTCGGCACGCTCGCGGATCGACATCTGCAGCGGCAGCGCGCCAAGGTAGTCCAGCCCCATGCTCTCGGCCATGCGCTTGCCACCTTCCTGGCCGAAGATGTGCTCGGCATGTCCGCAGTTGGAGCACACGTGCACGGCCATGTTCTCGACCAGGCCCAGCACCGGCACGCTCACCTTCTGGAACATGGTGATGCCCTTCTTGGCGTCGATCAGCGCGATGTCCTGCGGAGTGGTGACGATGACGGCGCCGGTGAGCGGCACCTTCTGCGCCATGGTCAGCTGGATGTCGCCGGTGCCCGGCGGCATGTCCACGACAAGATAGTCCAGGTTGTCCCAGCGCGTCTGCATGATGAGCTGCTCCAGCGCCTGGCTGGCCATCGGGCCGCGCCAGATCATGGCCTGCGCCTCGTCCACCAGGAAGCCGATGGAGTTGATCTGCAGGCCCAGCGCACGCTTGGGCTCCATCAGCTTGCCGTCCAGGCTTTCGGGCTTGCCGCTGGTGCCGGTCATGGTGGGCATGCTGGGGCCATAGACGTCGGCGTCCAGCAGGCCGACGTTGGCGCCTTCGGCGGCCAGCGCCAGCGCCAGGTTGACGGCGGTGGTGCTCTTGCCCACGCCGCCCTTGCCCGAGGCCACGGCGACGATGTTCTTCACCCCCGGCAGCAGCTGCACGCCGCGCTGCACGGCATGGGCGACCACCTGGGTGGTGATGTTGACGGAGACGTTGCCAACCCCGGCCACGGTGCGGGCAGCCGCGACCAGCCGGCTGCGCAGCTCGGGCACCAGGCTCTTGGCCGGGTAGCCCAGCACGACGTCGAAGGCCACGTCGCTGCTGGAAATTTGCACGTTGCGCACGGCGCGGGTGGCAACGAAATCCTTGCCGGTGAGGGGATCGGTCACGCTGGCCAGGGCGGCCAGCAGAGCCTGTTCGGTGATTGCCATGGCAAAAGGCGCCCTGTGCGGGCGTGTGGGGTAAAAGAGGGAAAGACGCGGAAAAAGCGATCGGGTAGGCGCCAAGTCTAGCCAGCGGCCGTTCCCACCGTGGCGGGCAAGGCCTCTTGTGCGCCGCCCGCAGAAATATCAGCCAAATCAGGCTCCAGCGCTTATCCGGCAAGCGCCAGCAGCTACTGTTTCAGGAGCATTCATGCCTGCACCCGCAGCCCCGCCGGCCCGGCCTCGACCGCGCCCACCACGGCGGCGTGTTCGAAACCCTCGCGGGCGAACACGTCCAGCACGGCCTGCGCACTGTCCGGCGCACACGCCACCAGCAGGCCGCCGGAGGTCTGCGGATCGGTCAGCAGCGCCTGGGCGGTGGCCGCCAACGTGGCGTCCAGCCGCACTGCCTCGCCGTAGCTGGCCCAGTTGCGGCCGCTGGCGCCGGTGACCAGGCCCTGCCCGGCCAGCGCTTGCACGCCCGGCAACAGCGGCACCTGGCCCCAGTCGATGCGCACGCAGGCCTGCGCGCCGCGCGCCATTTCCAGCGCGTGCCCGGCCAGGCCGAAGCCGGTCACGTCGGTGATGGCATGCACGCCCGGCAGCTCGGCCAGCAGCGGGCCGGGGGTGTTCAGCCGGGTGGTGCTGGCGATCAGCTCGCGGTAGTGCGCATCCTGCAGCTGCTCCTTCTTGAGCGCGGCGGAGTACACGCCCACGCCCAGCGGCTTGCCCAGCACCAGCACGTCGCCGGGCCGTGCGCCGGCGTTGCGGCGCACCCGGTCGGGGTGCACCAGGCCCAGCGCCACCAGTCCGTAGATGGGCTCGACCGAGTCGATGGTGTGCCCCCCTGCCACCGGGATGCCGGCCGCGCGGCACACGTCCTGCCCGCCGCGCAGGATGGCGCCTATGGTGTCCAGGGGCAGTTGCTGGACCGGCATGGCCACCAGCGCCAGCGCCATGATGGGCTTGCCGCCCATGGCGTACACGTCCGACAGGGCGTTGGTCGCGGCGATGCGGCCGAACTCGTACGGGTCGTCCACGATGGGCATGAAGAAGTCGGTCGTCGCCACCAGCGCCTGGGAGTCGTTCAGGCGGTAGACGGCGGCGTCGTCGGCCGTCTCCAGGCCCACCAGCAGTTCGGGCGGCACCAGGGCGGCGGCGCCGCTTTGCGCCAGGATCTGCGACAGCACGCCCGGGGCGATCTTGCAGCCGCAGCCGCCCCCGTGCGAGAGCGAGGTGAGGCGGGGCTTGGGGGTGTCGGTCGACAAAGGCATGGCAGGCAACAGGCAAGAAGGGACAAAAACCGGCGGCGGCGGCCGCGTGCGCCGGTGCAAGACAATGGCGCACCGGGCCGCCGCCCGGCGGCAGCGCCGACTGTAGCGCCCCGCCGGCGCCCCCATGGCCCGCTCTTCCATTTCCCCCCTCGCCCACCGTGTCCGCCCACCGCAGCCCCATCCGCCCCGAAGACCGCCACGGCTTCGACGCCATCATCGACGCCCGTTCGCCCGCGGAGTTCGCCGAGGACCACATCCCGGGCGCCGTCAACTGCCCCGTGCTCGATGACGAGGAGCGGGCCATCGTCGGCACGCTGTACGCGCAGCAAGGCGCCTTCGAGGCGCGGCGCGTGGGCGGCGCCATGGTGGCGGCCAACCTGGCGCGCCACCTGGCCGGTCCGCTGGCCGACAAGCCCGCGGCGTGGCGCCCGCTGGTGTACTGCTGGCGCGGCGGCATGCGCAGCGGCTCCATGGTGCAGTGGCTGCGCCTGGTCGGCTGGGACGCGCAGCAGCTCGCCGGCGGCTACAAATCGTTCCGCCGCCATGTGCTGGTGCAGATCGAGCAGCTGGCGCCGCGGCTTCAACTGCGCGTGCTGGTGGGCGCCACCGGCAGCGCCAAGACCCGCGTGCTGCATGCCCTGGCCCGGCAGGGCGCGCAGGTGCTGGACCTGGAGGGCCTGGCGCGGCACAAGGGGTCGCTGCTGGGCGCCCTGCCGGGTGTGCCCCAGCCGTCGCAAAAGCACTTCGAAACGCAACTGGCGCGCGACCTGGAAGGGTTCGACCTGGACCGGCCGGTGTACGTGGAAGGCGAGAGCGCGCGCATCGGCCGCATCAGCCTGCCGGTGCCGCTGGTGCAGCGCCTGCGCGCCGCGCACTGCATCGAGCTGGACGCGCCTGCCGAGGAGCGGCTGGCTTTTTTGCTGCGTGACTACGCCTACCTGGGCGACGACCGGGCCGCGCTGGCCGAGCGCATGGCGCAGCTCACCGAGCTGCACGGGCGCGAGAGCACCGCGCGCTGGCAGGCCTGGGCGCAGGCTGGCGAGCTGGCGCCGCTGTTTCGCGAGCTGATGCTGCTGCACTACGACCCGCACTACGGACGCTCGCAGTCGCGCAATTTCGCGCAATGGGCGCAGCGCCAGCCGCTGGCTGCACCGGACCTGTCAGCGGCCGGTGTCGACGCCCTGGCCCAGGCCGTGCGCGCCCTGGGCTAGCCGGCGCGTGCTTTCACGATGGCTTTTGCCCGCCCTGCAGGGCCGCGAACCAGGCCGCGTAAGGCGTGTTGCGGGCCAGGCGCCGGTTGAAGTCGGGCGCCCCGTCGCTCCACCAGACCGGCCCGCGCTCGCCCAGCGCCCGCTTGGCCTGCTCGACCTGCTCGCGGGCGCGGGCGCGCTGGTCGGCCGGAGCGCTGGCGCGCAGCGCCCGCCGCGCCTGCATCAGCTGTTGCACCAGCGCCTCGCGCACCGTGGGCTCGAGCGCCGGGTTGGCCATGCGCCACAGCCGGCCGCGCACGACCAGGTAGCGTCCGTCCGGCGTGACCGGCCAGGGCGGCAGCGCGGCTAGAGTGTGGGCCGCGCGCCGGTCCTCGGCGCTGGCCGGTGCAGGGGGCGCAGCGGGCGCGCCACCGGTCGTGTTGTCTTGCAGAAAGTACCTTTGCCGTGAAACTCAAAATGGCGCCCAACTCGGGCTTTGCCGTCCTGCTGCGCTCACCCTGGTGGGTCAGCTTTCTCATCGCCGGCGCCATTGTGGCGGTGTGCCTGGCGCTGCTGCCGCGCCACCTGGCGCCGTTCGCCGCCGCCGGTGCGCTGCCGATCGTCGCCATCGGCTGCGTGGCCGCCTGGCGCCAGGCGCGCGCGCCCAGCCGGGTGCAGGTGCAGGCGGCGCGCGACGCGGCGGCCGCCATGCCCTGGCGTGATTTTGCGGCCCTGCTCACGCGCGCCTGGCAGGCCGAAGGCCACCGCGTGCGGCCCGTGCCGGCCGGCGTGCAGGCAGCCGACCTGCGCGTGCTGCGCGGGGACAGCGCCGACGATGGCGACGGGCACACGCTGCTGGTCGCGGCCCGCCGCTTCAAGGCCGCGAGCCACGGCGAGCAGCCCTTGCGCGCGCTGCACGCCGAGGTGCAGCGCACGGGCGCCCAGGCCGGCACCTACGTGGTGCTGCAGGGCACCGTGAGCGACGCTGCGCGCGCCTTCGCCGGTGCGCACGGCATCGCCCTGCTGGAGGGCGCGGCGCTGGACGCCCTGCTGCTGCGGGCCGGCCCGCCGGCTGCGCGCTAGCGCCGGGCGATGCAGCTCCCTGCAGCCGCGCCTGCCGGACCGACGACCGGCCTGGTGCTCACCGGGGGCGGGGCGCGCGCGGCCTACCAGGTCGGCGTGCTGCAGGCCATCGCCGAGCTGCGCCGCGCCTGCGGTGCACAGGGCGGGCCCCATCCGTTTCCCATCCTCACCGGCACCTCGGCCGGCGCCATCAACGCCGCCGCACTGGCCTGCGTGGCCGACGACTTCGAGCAGGGCGTGCAGCGCATCGCCCAGGTATGGGGGCGCTTCGAGGCCGAGCACGTGTACCGCGCCGACGCCATCAGCATGCTGCGCAGCGGCGCGCGCTGGCTGACCCTGATGTCGTTGGGCTGGATGCTGGCGCGCTGGCGCTACCTGCGGCCGCGCTCGCTGCTGGACAACGCGCCCCTGGGCACGCTGCTGCGCCAGATGGTGCCGCTGAAGCGCCTGCCCGCGTTGCTGGCGCAGGGCCACCTGCAGGCGCTGGCGGTGACGGCGTCCAGCTACAGCTCGGGCGAACACGTGACGTTTTTCGAGGCGCGCGCCGGCTTCAAGCCGTGGGTGCGCTCGCAGCGGCGCGCCCTGCGCACGCGCATCGGCCACGAGCACCTGCTGGCGTCTTCTGCCATCCCGTTCGTCTTTCCCGCGCAGGCGGTGCACATCGACGGCCACGTCGAATACTTCGGCGACGGCTCCATGCGCCAGACGGCGCCGATCGCCCCGGCCATCCACCTGGGCGCCGAGCGGATCCTGGTGGTCGGCGCGGGGCGCATGGCCGAGCCGCAGCCGCACGCGCCCCATGCCGCCCCGGCCGGCTATCCGCCCCTGGCGCAGATCGCGGGGCACGCGCTGTCGAGCATCTTCCTGGACGCGCTGGCGGTGGACGTGGAGCGGCTGGAGCGCATCAACACCACGCTGGCGCTGATCCCGCCCGAGGCGCGGCGCGCCAGCAGCCTGCGGCCGCTGGCGCTGCTGTTTCTCTCGCCCAGCCAGCCGCTGGACGCCGTGGCGGTGCGCCACATCGCGCGGCTGCCCGGCACGGTGCGGGCACTGCTGGGCACCCTGGGCGTGCGCGCCGGCAGCGCCGACGCGGGCAGCGCGGCGCTGGCCAGCTACCTGCTGTTCGAGCAGGGTTTCACCCACGAGCTGATGGCCCTGGGGCGCCACGACGCGCTGGCGCGGCGCGGCGAGATCTGCACGTTCTTCGGCTGGCGCGAACCGCCGCCAGGCAGCCCGACCCCGCCGGCGGCCTGAGCCGGCGCAGCCCGCATGTGGCGGGGCAGGGGCGCGCACAGGCGCGCCTCCTAAAATGGCGGGTTGTTTCCCGATGAGCCGCATGCCATGACCGCCCGCAAGATTTTCGTCACCACCGCCCTGCCGTACGCCAACGGCAACTTCCACATCGGCCACATCATGGAATACATCCAGGCCGACACCTGGGTGCGGTACCAGAGGATGCAGGGCGCCGAGGTGAACTTCGTGGGTGCCGACGACGCACACGGCGCGCCCATCATGATCGCGGCGGAGAAGGCCGGCCTCACGCCCCAGCAGTTCGTGACCAACATCGCCGCCGGGCGCGCCCAGTACCTGGACGGCTTTCACATCGCCTTCGACAACTGGCACAGCACGGACGCGCCGGAAAACCACGCGCTCGCGCAGCAGATCTACCTGGACCTGAAGGCCGCCGGCCTGATCGAGACGCGCACCATCGAGCAGTTCTTCGACCCCGAGAAGAACATGTTCCTGCCCGACCGCTTCATCAAGGGCGAGTGCCCGCGCTGCCACGCCAAGGACCAGTACGGCGACAACTGCGAGGTCTGCGGCGCCGTCTACGCGCCCACCGAGCTGATAGCGCCCTACTCCGCCCTGTCCGGGGCCAAGCCGCAGCTGAAAACCTCCGAGCACTTCTTCTTCAAGCTGTCCGATCCGCGCTGCGTGGAGTTTCTGCAGGAGTGGACGCAAAACGGCCAGCACGTGCAGCCCGAAGTGGCCGCCAAGATCAAGGAATGGTTCGGCACCCGCACCAACCCCGACGGCAGCACCAGCGAAGGGCTGGACGACTGGGACATCTCGCGCGACGCGCCCTACTTCGGCATCGAGATCCCCGATGCGCCGGGCAAGTACTTCTACGTCTGGCTGGACGCGCCCGTGGGCTACCTGGCCTCGCTGAAGAACCTGCTGGAGCGGCGCGGCGAGAGCTACGACGCCTACATGGCCGACCCGCTGCTGGAGCAGTACCACTTCATCGGCAAGGACATCATCACCTTCCACACGCTGTTCTGGCCGGCCATGCTCAAGTTCAGCGGCCGCAAGACGCCCACGAAGATCTGCGTGCACGGCTTCATGACCGTGAACAACGGCGAGAAGATGAGCAAGAGCCGCGGCACCGGGCTGGACCCGCTCAAGTACCTGTCGCTGGGCATGAATCCCGAGTGGCTGCGCTACTACCTGGGCGCCAAGCTCAACGGCAAAAACGAGGACATCGACTTCAACCCCGAGGACTTCATGGCCCGGGTGAACGCCGACCTGATCGGCAAGTACGTGAACATCGCCTCGCGCGCGGCGGGTTTCATCGCCAAGCGCTTTGGCGGCCAGCTGGGCGAGGTCAGCAGCGACGGCCAGGAGCTGCTGGCTGCCCTGCGCGCGCAGGCCGACGCCATTGCCCAGGCCTACGAAGCGCGCGACACCGCCCGCGCGGCGCGCGAGGTCATGCTGCTGTGCGACCGCGTGAACAGCTACGTGGACGCCAACAAGCCCTGGGAGCTGGCAAAGCAGGAAGGCATGGACGCGCGCCTGCACGACGTGTGCACCACCTGCATCGAGGCCTTCCGCCTGCTGACCGTCTACCTGAAACCCATGCTGCCGGCCGTCGCCGCGCAGGTGGAGGGCTTCCTGAACGTGGCGCCGCTGGCCTTTGCCGACACCCAGCGCCTGCTGGGCGCGGGCCACGCCATCGGCCAGTACCAGCACCTGATGCAGCGCGTGGTGGTGGAGCAGCTGGACGCCCTGTTCGCGCTGCCCGAGCCGGTGGTGGAAAAGGTGCTGCCAGGCGGAGAGGAAATTGCCCCCACCATCACCATCGACGACTTCGCCAAGGTCGACCTGCGCATCGCAAAAATAGTCGAATGCAAGGCCGTGGAAGGCTCGACCAAGCTGCTGCAGCTGACGCTGGATGCCGGCGAGGGCCGCCTGCGCAACGTGTTCTCCGGCATCGCCAGCATGTATACGCCCGAGCAACTGACGGGCAAGCTCACCGTGCTGGTGGCCAACCTGGCGCCGCGCAAGATGAAGTTCGGCGTGAGTGAAGGCATGGTGCTGGCGGCCAGCCACGCCGACGAGAAGGCGCAACCGGGCATCTACGTGCTGGAGCCCTTCCCCGGCGCGCAGCCGGGCATGCGCATCCACTGATTGCTATTTAATCAATAGCTACCCGCGCTTGCTGGACAAGCGCTGGCGGCCGATTCGGCAGTTATTTCGCGCCGCCAGGCTGTGCGCCCCAGTGGCCTGGGCGGCGCGTGCCCCGGGCGATCCCCGCTGGCCGCAAGCCCCCTATAAAAAAGAGCTGCCAGCGCAGATGCACCCAGCGCTGGCAGCTCTTTGTTCGATAGCGCACGGCGCCCTGCCGCAGCAGGGCGCACCCGTCACAGCATGCCCAGCATGCGCGGGAACCACAGGCTCAGCTCGGGCACGTAGGTCACCACCACCAGGAAGCCCAGCATGGACAGCAGCCACGGCCAGACGGCCACGGTGAGCTCGGTGATGCCCATTTTGGTGATGCCCGAGGCCACGTACAGGTTCAGGCCCACGGGCGGGTGGCACATGCCGACCTCCATGTTCACCACCATGATGATGCCGAAGTGGATGGGGTCGATGCCCAGCTTCATGGCCACCGGGAACAGGATGGGCGCGAAGATCAGCATGATCGACGACGGCTCCATGAAGTTGCCGGCCAGCAGCAGGATCACGTTCACCGCCAGCAGGAAGGCCACCACGCCCAGGCCGTTGCCCAGCATCCAGTCGGCCAGCGCCTGCGGGATGTTCTCGTTGGTCATGATGAAGCTGAACAGCACCGCGTTGGTGATGATGTACAGCAGCATCGCGCTCATGTTGGCCGAGGAGAGCAGCACGCGCGGCACGTCCTTGAGCGTCAGGTCCTTGTAGATGAACACGGCGACGATGAAGGCGTACACCGCGCTCATGGCCGCGGCCTCGGTGGGCGTGAAGATGCCGGCGTAGATGCCGCCCATGACCACGATGATCAGGAACAGGCCCCAGGCGGAACGGCGAAACGCCAGCCAGCGCTCGCCCCAGGTGGCCTTGGGCAGCCGCGGGTAGTTGTACTTGCGCGCGCGCCAGTAGGTCACACCGCCCAGCACCAGGGCCAGCACCAGGCCCGGCACCACGCCGGCCATGAACAGCGCGCCCACCGAGGTGTTGGTGGCGACCGCATACATCACCATGACGATGGACGGCGGGATCAGAATGCCCAGCGCCCCCGAGGTGGTGATCACGCCCGCGCCGAAGCGGTTGGGAAAGCCCGCCTTGACCATGGCCGGCAGCAGGATCGAGCCGATGGCCACCACGGTCGCCGGGCTGGAGCCCGACACCGCCGCGAACAGCGCGCAGGCCAGCACGCCGCCCAGCCCCAGGCCGCCGTACCAGTGGCCGACCATGGCGGTGGCGAAGTTGATCATGCGCCGCGCCACGCCGCCGTGCGTGAGGAAGTTGCCCGCCAGGATGAAGAACGGGATCGCCATGATCTCGAACTTCTCGATGCCGGTGAACAGCTTGAGCGCCACCGACTCCAGCGGCACGTCGGTGAAGCCGAACAGGAAAGTGAGGACGGTGAGGCCCAGCGAGATGGACACCGGCATGCCGGTGAGCATCAGCGCCGCGAGGATGAAAAAGATGATGGCGGCGTTCATTTGCGGTCACCTGCGTTCTTGGGGGCGTTGCCAGGCTTGTCCTCGTCGGGGTGCAGGTTGTCCTGCAGGCTGTAGAACTCGGTGTTCTGGGCCTTTTCTTCTTCGATCGTCTCTTCCAGGCCGTCCACGTGGCCGTGGTCGTGGTGCGGCAGCTCGCCGGTGCGGATGAAGCCCACCAGCACCTGCAGGAAGCGGAAGCACATCAGCCCGCTGCCCAGGGGGATGGCGCTGTAGACGATCCAGGTGGGCCACTCCAGGTCCGGCGTGGTGGGGCCTTCGATCAGCTCCTCCACGTTCATGCCTGCCAGCTTGAAGAAGGCGTAGTGGGCGCCGTTGTCCCAGACGAAGGTGGCGCCCATGATGGCCACGATGCCGGTGAACAGCGCGCCCGCGCCCATGCCGAAGATGATGAACTTGCCGCGCGTGTCCTTGCCCATGCGGTTGATGAACACGTCCACGCCCACGTGGATGCCGGTGCGCACGCCGTAGGCGGCGCCGAACTTGGCCATCCACACGAACATGATGATGGTCAGCTCCTGCGCCCAGGTCATGTTGATGGACAGCAGCCAGTCCTGCAGGCCGGGGATGGCATAGCCCGCGGTGTAGCGGTGCAGCACCGCGACGAAGACGATGAGCGTGGCAGCGCCCATCAGGAAGGTGATCAGCCACT
Source organism: Burkholderiaceae bacterium (assembly GCA_032059585.1). Taxonomy (GTDB): domain Bacteria; phylum Pseudomonadota; class Gammaproteobacteria; order Burkholderiales; family Burkholderiaceae_C; genus Melaminivora. Next base: position 3,716 of record DAMCAL010000005.1, on the reverse strand, counting down.
CTTCTAGGTGATCGAGGATTTTCATCATGGGATGGTTCTCCGCAGAGAAGGTCGGTGCGCGGTGCGGATTGCACGGCGAGGGCGCCCATGCGGGCGCCCTCCCTGGGCCGGAGGCGCTGCGCTAGCGCCCCGGCGGTCTTTCTTTAGCTCAGCTCAACAACGAGGCTCAGAGCTTCTTCGGGTCGAAGCCGGTGGCCTTGTACACGTCCTGGATGATTTCCTTGCCGATGCGGCCGGACATCTTGTCGTGCACCGGGATCAGCGCCTTCTTCAGAGCCGCGCGCTCTTCGGCGGTGGGCGTGTAGATGGTGGTCTTGCCGCTCTTCTTCACGGCTTCCATGGACTGATCGTTCTCGTCCTGGGCGATCTGGTTGGCGTAGGCCGTGGCCTGGCGCATGGCGTCTTCCAGCTGGCCGCGCACGTCGGCGGGCAGGCCGTCCCAGAACTTCTTGTTGACGATGACCGCATAGCCCAGGTAGCCGTGGTTGGTCATGGTCAGGTGCTTTTGCACCTCGTGCATCTTCTGCGTGTAGAAGTTGGACGGCGGGTTCTCGGTCGCGTCCACCACGCCGGTCTGCAGCGCCTGGTAGGTCTCGCCGAAGGCGATCACCTGCGGGATGCCGCCCAGGGCGCGGATTTCCTCCTCCAGCACCTTGGAGGACTGGATGCGGTACTTCAGGCCCTTGTAGTCGGCCACGGCGTGCAGCGGCCGGTTGGCCGAGAACACCTTGAAGCCGTTGTCCCAGAAGGCCAGGCCGGTGATGCCGCGGGTCTGCAGCTTCTTCATCAGCTTCTCGCCTACGGGGCCGGTGGTGATCTTGTGCAGCTCGTCGCGGTTGTCGAAGATGAAGGGCAGGTCGAAGACCTCGAACTCCTTCACGCCCAGCGGGCCGAACTTGGCCAGCGACGGGGCCAGCATCTGCACCGAACCCAGCTGCAGCGCCTCCATCTCTTCCTTGTCCTTGTACAGCGCGCTGTTGGCGTATACCTCGACCTTGACCTTGCCCTTGGTCAGCTCCTCGGCCTTCTTGGCGAAGAACTCGGCGGCCTTGCCCTTGGGCGTGTCCTGCGCCACGACGTGGCTGAACTTGATCACCGTCTGCGCGTGGGCAGCGGCGGCGCCAACGGCCAGCAGGGCGCAGGCCAGAACATGTTTCACGGGGAAGCGCATGAGAGTCTCCTTGGGCAAATGGATCACGACGCTGCGCACTGTAGGCACGGTGCTGACACTCTGTAACTGTGGCGTTCCACAGCTAGGGCGAACCCCTAGGTAATAACCCGAAATCTCACGCCGGCGAGGCCAGGGCGCCGCGCACGCGACGCAGCCACTCGGGCCCGATGCGCGCGGCCAGGCCCTCATGCACGCCGCGCGTGGCGTGGCGCAGGCGCTGGCGCTGCACGGCGTCCAGGGTGTGGATGCGCGTGGCGCCGCTGGCGCGCAGCGCGGCCAGCGCAGCGTCGTTCTCGCGCTGGGCGATGGCGTTGCCCCAGGCCAGCGCGTCGGCCAGGGCGTGCTCGAGCAGCGCGCGGTCCGCATCGCCCAGGTGCTCCCAGAACCGCTGGTGCACCACCAGGCAGTAGCCCAGGTAGCCGTGGCCGGTGAGGGTCAGGTCGGTCTGCGCTTCGTGCATGCGCTGGGTCCAGAAGTTGGACACCGGGTTTTCCGTGCCGTCCACCACCCCGGCCGCCAGCGCGCGGCGGGTCTCGCCGAAGGTCAGCACCACCGGCCGGGCGCCGAGCGCGCGCATCTGGTGCGCGATCACGCGCGAGGACTGGATGCGCACCCGCAGGCCGGCGAAGTCCTCCGGCGCGCGCAGCGCGCGGTTGGCGCTCATGTGCTTGAAGCCGTTGTCCAGGTAGCCCAGGCCCACCAGGCGCTGGCGCGTCAGCAGCGCCAGCAGGTCCGCCCCCACGCTGCCCAGCATGGTGCGGTGCACCTGCTCGGTCGCATCGAACAGGAACGGCAGGTCGAACAGCTCGAACTCGGGAAAACCGATGGGGCCGAACTTGGACAGCGACGGTGCCACCATGTCCACGGCACCCAGCTGCAGCGCCTGCATTTCGTCCTCGTCGCCGTACAGGCTGGAGTTGGGGTAGATCGCCACCTGGATCTCGCCGCCGCTCATGTCCTGCACCCGCTCGCGGAAGTACTCCAGCGCCAGCCCCTTGGGCGTCTGGCGCGCCACGACGTGCGACAGGCGGACCGTCACGCGCGCGCCGCCCGCGCGTGCCGGCCCGCACGGCAGCGCCGCCAGGCCCAGGCCCTGCAGCAGGCGGCGTCGGCGAAGGGGTGCGGGGCGCATGCTCGGTATTATGGTCAGCGCCTGTCCGTCCCCCTGCGACCCGCGCGTCCGCCGTGCCCCTGACCACACCTCCGCCCTACGACGATTTCGCGCTGCTGCATGCCAGCGGACGCGCGCTGCCGGACCGCAGCCGCTGGACGGTGTTGTGGATGATGGGCCTGGCGGTGCTGATCGTGGCCGCCGTGGTGGCGCTGGTGTGGTACCTGGACCGCTTCGAAAGCGAGGAGGAGGAGCGCCGCCGCGGCGCCGACGCGCAGTGGCTGGAGCAGAGCGTGCAGTTCCATTTCCGACGGCTGGAGGACGACGTGGCGCAACTGGCCCGCCAGGCGGCGCTGGATGGCGCGCAGGCGTGGGACTCCCCACGCGCCGGGGACGGTACGGGGGACGGCGCGGCCGGCCTGCTGTGGCGCACCGCCGGCGTGGTGCTGGCCCGCGCCTGGCTGGCCGAGCAGGGCGCGGGCGCGGGCGATCTGGCCGTCTGGCAGGCAGATGAAGCGCGCAGCGAGCCCAATCGCCAGGCACTGCAAACCCTGCAGGACGTGGTGCGCGGCCTGCGCCGCGCCAGCTACGCCGGCCCCATGCGCGGCGACGACGGCCGCAGCACGGACCGCGTCTGGCTGGCGGTGCCGTATTTCGACGGCACGCGCCTGGCAGGCACCTACGTGGTGCAACTGGCGATGCGCCAGGCGGTGGACGCCATGCTGCCGCCGTGGTTCCTGGACAAGCAGGCCGTGCGGCTGGTGGACGACGGCGAGCCGCCCAGCAGCGCGCAGCCGCGGGCCCCCCAGCCCTACCGCACGTTGATGAACCTGCCGGGCACCGACCTGCTGCTGGAGGTGGTGCCGCAGGGCGCGCAGACCTCGCCCGTGCCGCGCGTGTTTTTCCTTGTGGCGCTCATGTTCCTGCTGGGCATGCTGGCCGCCCTGGCGGCCCTGCGGCGCGACTTCGGCAAGCGCCAGCGGGTGCAGCAGCGCCTGCAGGCCGAGGTGGCGCTGCGCACCGCCATGGAACGCTCGGTGACCATCGGCATGCGCGCCTGGGACATGGGCGGGCGCATCCTGTATGTGAACCAGGCGTTTTGCGCCATGCTGGGCTACCGCAGCGAGGAGCTGCGCGGTACGCGTGCGCCGCTGCCCTACTGGCCGCCCGAGCAGGCCGAGCGGCTGGCTGCCCTGCACGAGGACGTGATCCGCGAAGGCACCCGCCCCCAGGGCATCGAGGCGCAGTTCCGCCACAAGGACGGCCACCTGGTGGACGTGCTGATCCACGAGGCACCGCTGACCACCGCCGACGGCACGCAACTGGGCTGGATGAGCTCCATCCTGGACATCAGCGAGCGCAAGCGCGCACAGCAGCTGGCCGCGCTGCAGCAGGAAAAGCTCGAGGCCTCGGCGCGCCTGGTGGCCGTGGGCG
>DAMCAL010000004.1:0-50209 GCA_032059585.1 Burkholderiaceae bacterium | reverse complement strand
TGCCGGACGTTTCGGGAAAGCGGATCTTGGTGACGCCGAACTCGTCCTGCAGGAATTTGATGAGTTTTTTCGCCTTGTCCGACTCGGCCTCGAACTCGATGCCGGCGTAGATGTCCTCGGAGTTCTCGCGGAAGATCACCATGTGCGTCTTCTCCGGTGCCTTGACCGGCGAGGGCACGCCCTTGAAGTACTGGATCGGCCGCAGGCACACGTACAGGTCCAGCTCCTGGCGCAAGGCCACGTTCAGCGACCGGATGCCGCCGCCCACCGGTGTGGTGAGCGGGCCCTTGATGGAAATCACGTACTCGCGCACGGCAGCCAGCGTCTCGTCCGGCAGCCACACGTCGGGGCCGTAGACGCGGGTGGACTTCTCGCCTGCGTACACCTCCATCCAGTGGATCTTGCGCCGTCCGCCGTAGGCCTTGGCCACCGCCGCGTCCACCACCCTGAGCATGACAGGCGTGATGTCTGCGCCGGTGCCGTCCCCCTCAATGAAGGGAATGATGGGCTGGTCGGGGACGTTGAGGGTCATGTCCGCGTTGACCGTGATCTTCTGGCCGTCGGCGGGCACCTTGATGTGCTGGAAGCTGCTCATGCGCGGGGTCTCCAAGTGAATGCAAAAAGCGGGAGTGGCAGGCGCAGGCGCTGCTGCGGTGCAACGCACCGCCCGCCATGACACGGAAATTCTAGCGACAACGCTTTTCGGCCTTTTTGCGTCAACGTCGTATGACCCGCTGCCGTTAATGCTGGGCCGGCGCGCTGTGGCGCCGCGCCACCACCCTTCTCTTTCGTCCAGGAAATGGCAACCATGAAAAAGCTCTTCGCTGCACTGACCGCTGGCCTGCTGGTCGCAGGCGCCTACGCCCAAGCTCCCGCAGCCCCTCTGGACGCATCTGCTTCCGCCGTGAACGCCGCCGCAGCGCCCCACGCCAAAAAAGGGAAGGTCGCCAAGTCGCACAAGGCGGCCAGCCACAAGAAGGTCGCCAAAAAGCGTTCGCGCAAGTCGGTTCAGCACGTCGCCTGATCCTTGCCCTCCGGGGCAGGTCGAAAAGCCCGCAAAATGGCAGTTGGCTGCCGCTTTTGCGGGCTTTTTGCTGCGTGTGATTTGTTCGACCCCCTTCTTGCCATGAGCCTCATCTCTTCCTTGCTTCCTGCGCGCTTCTTCGCCGCCACGCTGGTTGTGGCCGCCTCCTGCGGCGCCGCTGCCGCCCAGACCGGCCCCCAGCTGGATCTGCCGCGCGTCGAGCTGACCGCCGGCATGCACCGCATCGAGGCGCAGGTGGCGCGCACGCCCCAGCAGCGCCAGATCGGCCTGATGCTGCGCCGCGACATGCCGGCGCACGAGGGCATGCTGTTCGTCTTCGAACAGCCGGCCACCCAGTGCTTCTGGATGAAGAACACGCTGCTGCCGCTGACCGCCGCGTTCGTCGCAGACGACGGCACCATCGTGAACCTGGCGGACATGAAGCCGCAGAGCGAGGAGTCGCACTGCTCGGCCAAGCCGGTGCGCTTCGTGCTGGAAATGAACCAGGGCTGGTTCGCCACCCGGGGCTTCAAGGCCGGGTCGAAGCTGTCGGGCGCTGCCTTCGCCCAGCCGTAAGGCCGCGCCGGTCGCTGCAACGAAAAAGGCCGATCGCGCGGCAACGGCGATCGGCCTTGTGTGGTGTGCCAGCGCACGGGTGCGCTGGCAGGCGCGCAGCGCGTTCAGGCGGCGACAGCCTCCAGCGCCTGGTTGAACGTGCTGCTGGGGCGCATCACCTGGTCGAGCTTGGCGGGCTCGGGCAGGTAGTAGCCGCCGACATCTGCAGGTTGCCCCTGCACGGCGTTAAGTTCGTCCACGATCATTTGCTCGTTGTCGGCCAGCGTCTGGGCCAGCGGAGCGAACTTGGCGGCCAGCTCGGCGTCCTCGTTCTGCGCAGCGAGTTCCTGCGCCCAGTAAAGCGCCAGATAGAAGTGGCTGCCGCGGTTGTCCAGCTGGCCGGTCTTGGGGCTGGGGCCCTTGTTGTTGTCCAGCAGCTTGCCGGTGGCCGCGTCCAGCGTGCGCGCGAGCAACTGGGCACGCGGGTTGCCGTTCTTCAGGCCGAGATCCTCCAGCGAGACGGCCAGCGCCAGGAACTCGCCCAGCGAGTCCCAGCGCAGGTGGTTCTCCTCGGTCAGCTGCTGCACGTGCTTGGGCGCCGAGCCCCCGGCGCCCGTCTCGTACATGCCGCCACCGGCCATCAAGGGCACGATGGACAGCATCTTGGCACTGGTGCCCAGCTCCATGATCGGGAACAGGTCGGTCAGGTAGTCCCGCAAGATGTTGCCGGTGGCGCTGATGGTGTCCAGGCCGCGGATCACGCGCTCGAGCGTGTAGCGCATGGCGCGCACCTGGCTCATGATCTGGATGTCCAGGCCCGTGGTGTCGTGCTCGTGCAGGTACATCTTCACCTTGGTGATGAGCTCTTTCTCGTGCGGGCGGTAGGCGTCCAGCCAGAACACCACCGGCATGCCCGAGTTGCGCGCGCGTGTGACGGCCAGCTTGACCCAGTCGCGAATGGCCGCGTCCTTGGTCTGGCACATGCGCCAGATGTCGCCGGCTTCCACGTTCTGGCTCATCAGCACCTCGCCCGTGTTCAGGTCGGTGATGTTGGCCACGCCGTCCTCGGGGATCTCGAAGGTCTTGTCGTGGCTGCCGTATTCCTCGGCCTGCTGGGCCATCAGGCCCACGTTGGGCACGGTGCCCATGGTGCGCGGATCGAACGCGCCGTGCCACTTGCAGAAGTTGATCATCTCCTGGTAGATGCGGGCAAAGGTCGACTCGGGCATCACGGCCTTCACGTCCTTCAGGCGACCGTCCGGGCCCCACATCTTGCCGCCGTTACGGATCATGGCGGGCATGGAGGCGTCCACGATGATGTCGTTGGGCGAGTGGAAGTTGGTGATGCCCTTGGCCGAGTCCACCATGGCCAGCTCGGGACGATTCTCGTGGCAGGCGTGCAGGTCGCGCAGCACTTCCTCGCGCTGGGCGCTGGGCAGCGTTTCCAGCTTGTCGTACAGGTTGACCATGCCGTTGTTTACGTTCACGCCCAGCTCTTCGAACAGCTTGGCGTGCTTCTCGAACGCTTCCTTGTAGAAGATGCGCACGCAGTGGCCGAACACGATGGGGTGCGAGACCTTCATCATCGTGGCCTTGACGTGCAGCGAGAACATCACGCCGGTCTTGCGTGCGTCCTCGATCTGCTTTTCATAGAACTCCAGCAGTGCCTTCTTGCTCATGAACATGGAGTCGATGACCTCGCGGTCCTTCAAGGCCACCTTGGGCTTGAGGACGATGGTCTTGCCGCTCTTGGTGATCAGCTCCATCTTCACGTCGCGCGCACGGTCCAGCGTCATGGACTTTTCGCCATGATAGAAGTCGCCGTGGTGCATGTGCGAGACGTGCGAGCGCGAGGCCTGGCTCCACTCGGCCATGCTGTGCGGGTTCTTGCGCGCGTATTCCTTGACCGCCTTGGGAGCGCGGCGGTCGGAGTTGCCCTCGCGCAGCACCGGGTTCACGGCGCTGCCAATGCACTTGTTGTAGCGCGCGCGGATGGCCTTTTCTTCCTCCGTCTTCGGGTCCTCGGGGAAGTCGGGGATGGCGTAGCCCTTGTCCTGCAGCTCCTTGATGGCGGCCATCAGCTGCGCGACGGAGGCGCTGATGTTGGGCAGCTTGATGATGTTGGCGTCGGGCTGCAGCGTCTTCTTGCCCAGTTCGGCCAGGTTGTTGGGCACCTTCTGCCCGTCACCCAGGCACTCGGGGAATTCGCCCAGGATGCGCGCGGCCACCGAGATGTCGCTCTCGGCCACGTTGATGCCGGCCGGCGCGGCGAACGCGCGCACGATGGGCAGCAGCGAAGCCGTAGCCAGGCGCGGGGCCTCGTCGGTCAGGGTGTAGATGATGGTCGGTTGTTGAGTGCTCATCCGTGTCTCTCAAGGTCAGAAATAACGCAGGGGTTGGCGGTCTTGCGTGCCGGCGCGTGGCCTTTGGCGCGACGGCTTTGGATTGTGCGCGACGGCGAAGGCAGAACTTTCGTTTTTTGCAACGGAATACCGTCATGCAAAATTTAACGTGGTCAGTCCGCAGTTTTTTAGCGCTTTGCCGCCCTGTCATCAACTGTCACACCGCGCCGCCCAGGAAAAAGGGCCCTGGAATCACTCCCAGGGCCCTTTGGCCGCCCGCGCCGCGCAAGGGCAGCGCGGGCAGGACGGATGCCGACGGTATCAGCCGGCGAAATTGGCTTCGGCGAACTTCCAATTGGCCAGCTTGTCTAGGAAGGTCTCGACGAAACGCGGGCGCTCGTTGCGGTAGTCGATGTAGTAGGCGTGCTCCCACACATCCACCGTCAGCAGGGCCTTGTCCTCGGTGGTCAGCGGGGTACCGGCGGCGCCCATGTTGACGATGTCCACGCTGCCGTCGGCCTTCTTGACCAGCCACGTCCAGCCCGAACCGAAGTTGCCGGCGGCGCTCTTGACGAAAGCTTCCTTGAAGGCGCCGTAGCTGCCCCACTTGGCGCGCACGGCGTCGGCCAGGGCTCCGGAGGGCTCACCGCCACCGCCGGGGGTCATGCAGTTCCAGAAGAAGGTGTGGTTCCAGATCTGCGCAGCGTTGTTGTAGATGCCGCCGCTGGACTTCTTCACGATCTCCTCCAGGGGCATGTTCTCGAACTCGGTGCCCTTTTGCAGGTTGTTCAGGTTGGTGACGTACGCCTTGTGGTGCTTGCCATGGTGGTACTCCAGCGTCTCACGGCTGTAGTGAGGAGCCAGTGCGTCGATGGGATAGGGCAGCGGCGGCAGGATGTGTTCCATGGTGGTTCCTTGTGGTTTGGTCTGTGATGGGCCGCTGCCGCGCCCGAAGGTGCGGCGCAGCGGACGGACCATTGTAGGAAATGATCGCCGAGGGGCGCTGTAGGCGACCTCCGCGAAATGACGGCATGCCCCTACAACAGCCGCCGCTGGCTTGCCGTGACGTCCAGCAGCCCCTTGGCCAGGGTCGCCACCAGCGCATCACCGGTGCGCACCTGCGCCGGATCCGTCACCGCCCGCCCGCTCGCGTCGGTGAGCACGGCGTACCCGCGCTGGAGCACCAGCTGCGGGTTCACCGACTCCAGCCGCAGGGCCAGCCGCTCCAGCCGGTCGTGCTCACGCTGCAGCGCCCGCGCCCATTTTTGAGGAAAATCGGCTTGTAGCGCTTGCTGGGCTTGCGTGAGGCGCTGCACTTTCAATAGCACGCCGTGGCGCATCCGCTGTGCATGCCGGGTCAGCAGCAGCTGCTGGCGGGCCGCCAGGCCCGACGGGCGGCCCAGTCGCTGGGCGGCCATGTCCAGCCGCTGCAGGCGCACGTCGATCTGGCGCTGCACGGCATCGGCCAGCCGCTCGCCCAACAGCGCCAGGGCGCCCAGCCACACGTCGCGTGGCTGCGCCACCAGCTCGGCCGCGGCGGTCGGGGTCGGCGCTCGCAGGTCGGCGCAGAAGTCGGCGATCGTGAAGTCGGTTTCGTGGCCCACGCCGCTGACCAGCGGCACGGGGCTCTGCACCACCATGCGCGCCACCCGCTCGTCGTTGAACGCCCACAGGTCTTCGATCGATCCGCCGCCCCGCACCAGCAGGATCACGTCGATGGCGACACCGCCACTTGCCATCGGGGACGCCTCCGCCAACGCATACAGCCGCGACAACGCTTCGCAGATCGAGGGAGGCGCCAGGTTGCCCTGCACCAGCGCCGGCGCCAGCACCACCTGAATGTGCGGCAGCCGCCGGCGCAGCGCCGTGACCACATCGTGCAGCGCGGCTGCGCCCGGCGACGTGACGATGCCGATGCCGCGCGGCATGGTCGGCAAGGACCGCTTGCGGCCGGCTTCGAACAGGCCCTCTGCCTCCAGGCGCGCCTTCAGTCGCAGGAATTCCTCGAACAGCGCGCCCTGCCCGGCGCGGCGCATGTCCTCGACCACCAGCTGCAGGTCACCCCGCGCCTCGTACACGCCCAGGCGCCCGGTCGCCTCGACCAGTTCGCCGTCGCGCGGCGCGAAGTCGAGTGCTGTGGCCGCGCGCCGGAACATCGCGCAGCGCACCTGGCCATCGCGGTCCTTCAGCGTGAAATAGCAGTGGCCGCTGGCGGCACGCGAAAACCCGGTGATCTCGCCGCGCACGGCCACCGGGTTGAAGCGCGCAGACAGGGTGTCGGCCACGGCCCGGCACAGCGCGCCGACCTGCCAGACGTGCCGCGCCGGGGCGGGCGCCTGCGCATCAAGCATGGGCCGTGCAACCGCTCGCAGCGCGTGAGCAGGCGCGGTTAGTCCACAGAAACCGCCCAGCGGGAGCGCTTGGCACCCCATCCGCATAATTGCGGTGCCGCACAAAGAAGGCCATGCAACTCATTGATTCACCACGCTTTTTTGACCAGGAAACTGTCGGCTGCAAAATCGGCGTCCTGGCTGCTGCGCGAGGATGCAGACACCTGTCAAGGTTTCCCACAAAGTTATCCACAGGTTGCGCGTGTTCTATGGGAAGAGCTGCCAGCCGGTGCAGCGCGCGCCGACAAAGGGCACCGGCGCACTGCGCCATAATCGCCCGCTGCCTTTGTTGACTGCTCGAGCGGGGAGAAAAATTGCTGTCGATCATACAAGCCGCAGGATGGCCCATCTGGCCCCTGATCGCATGTTCCGTAGTGGCGCTGGCGCTGATTTTCGAGCGGTTTGTGGCCTTGCAGGCCAAGCGGGTCGCACCACCCACCTTGCTGGATGAAGCCATCTCCGTGTCCAGCCGCGGCGTTCCGGGCCAGGACGTGGTGAACCAGCTCGCGCAGAACTCTGCCCTGGGCGAGGTGCTCGCGACTGGCCTGCGCGCGCTGGCCTCGCAGCCCGCCAGCAACGAAGGCGAGTTGCGCGCCGCCATGGAAGGCGCCGGCCGCACTGCGGCGCTGCGCCTGGAAAAATACCTGAACGCGCTGGCTACCATCGCCTCGGCAGCGCCGCTGCTGGGCCTGTTCGGCACCGTGATCGGCATGATCGAGATCTTCGGCTCGCAGGGTGGCGGCGCTGGCGGTGCGGTGGGCGGCGGCAACCCGGCGCAGCTCGCGCACGGCATTTCCATCGCGCTGTACAACACCGCCTTCGGCCTGATCATCGCGATCCCCGCGCTGATCTTCTGGCGCTACTTCCGCAGCCGGGTGGACGTGTACCTGCTCACGCTGGAACTGGCTGCGGAGCGCTTCGTGCGCCACCTCTCCCGCCTGCCGCGCTGATGCGCGCCCCATCCCCGCGCACGCCTGCCCCATGAATTTCCGCCCCCGTCCGAAGGAAGAGCCGGAGATCAACCTGATCCCGTTCATCGACGTGCTGCTGGTGATCCTCATCTTCCTGATGCTGTCCACCACCTACAGCAAGTTCACCGAGCTGCAGGTCACGCTGCCCGTGGCCGACGCCGAACAGCTGCGCGAGCGCCCGCGCGAGATCATCGTCGCGGTCTCGCCGGAAGGGCGCTACGCGGTCAACCAGGACACACTCGAGGGCCGCGGGGTGGACGGCCTGGCGCGCGCCCTGTCCGACGCCGCCCGCGCGCAGACGGCGGAGAGCGTGGTCGTCATCAGTGCCGACGCCTCGGCACCGCACCAGGCGGTGATCACGGTGATGGAAGCCGCCCGCCGTGCCGGGCTGGCGCAGATCACCTTCGCCACCCAGACCACGGGTGCCGCGGCCCGCTGACCCCGCATGAGTGCGCGCCTGCGCCGCGCCTGGCAGCGCCGCGGCCCGCTGGCCCGGGCGCTGTGGCCGCTCGCGCAGGTGTACGGTGCCCTGGTGCGGCTGCGCGGCGCCTTGTACCGTGCCGGCTGGCTGCGCAGCGAGCGGCTTGCCGTGCCGGTCGTCGTGGTGGGCAACGTGACCGTGGGCGGGGCCGGCAAGACGCCGGTGACCGTGGCGCTGGTGCGCCACCTGCGCGAGCGCGGCTGGAACCCCGGCGTGGTGTCACGCGGCCACGGGCGGCTCACGCGTGACGTGCGCGAAGCGCTGCCGCACGCCGCCGCCACCGAAGTGGGCGACGAACCCCTGCTGGTGGCCCGCCGCACCGGCGCCCCGGTATTCGTGGGGCGCAAGCGCGCCGCGGCCGCCCGCGCCCTGCTGGCAGCCCATCCGGGGGTGGACATCGTCGTTTGCGACGACGGTCTGCAGCACCTCGGCCTGGCGCGCGACCTCGAAATCTGTGTGTTCAACGACGAGGGGACGGGCAATGGCTGGCTGCTGCCGGCCGGCCCGCTGCGCGAGCCGTGGCCGCGCCCCGTCGACTGGGTGCTGCACGCTGGCGCCTCGCCGGGCGGCAAAGCCCCGCAGTTCGCCGTCGCGCGCACGCTCGCACCCGACATGGTGGACGCGCGCGGGCGCACCACCCCGCTGGCCAGCCTGGCCGGTGCGCGCGTGCATGCGGTCGCCGCGATCGCCCGGCCGGAAGAGTTCTTTGCCATGCTGCGCGCCCGCGGTGTGCAGCCCGTGCATTGCGAGGCGCTGCCCGATCACTATGATTTTGAGAGCTGGAAGCGCAAGCAGGACAAGGGCGAATGCTTGGTTTGCACCGAAAAAGACGCGGTCAAGCTGTGGCCGCGCCATCCCGACGCACGGGCGGCGCTGCTGGAACTTCATATCGACCCGGCGTTCTTCCAGGCGCTGGACACGCGCCTGGCGTCGCTATCATCGCCGCTAGCCTGAGGACTGCCATGGACCCGAAATTGCTTGAACTGCTGGTGTGCCCCGTGACCAAGGGTTCGCTGGCCTACGACCGCGAGCGCCAGGAGCTCGTCTCGCGCAGCGCGCGCCTGGCCTACCCGGTGCGTGACGGCATTCCCGTCCTGCTGGAAAACGAGGCGCGCACCCTGACCGACGACGAACTCGAGCAGCCGTGACGGTGGCGCCCTTCACGGTGATCGTTCCGGCCCGGCTGGCCTCGACGCGCCTGCCGGGCAAGCCCCTGGCCGATATCGGCGGGCTGCCCATGGTGGTGCGCGTGGCGCGCCAGGCAGCGCAAAGCGGCGCCACCCGGTGCGTCGTCGCCGCAGACGACGAGCGCATCGTGCAGGCTTGTCTGGCGCACGGGGTGCAGGCCCTGCAGACCCGGGCCGATCACGCCAGCGGCAGCGATCGGTTGGCGGAAGCGGTGGATGCTTTGGCGTTGCCCGACGATGCGGTGGTGGTGAACGTGCAGGGCGATGAGCCGCTCATGCCCCCCGCGCTGATCGACGCGGTGGCGGCCCTGCTGACGGCGCGCCCCGAGGCCAGCATGGGCACCGCGGCGCATCCGATCGACAGCGTGGCGGAATTCCACAACCCCAACACCGTCAAGGTGGTGCTGGACGCGCAGGGCCTGGCCCACTATTTCAGCCGCGCGCCAATTCCGTACGCGCGCGACCACACGCCCGGTGCGCAGTGGTGGACGGGCGCGGCGGGGGCGCCCGCGCTGGCACCCCTGCGCCACATCGGGCTGTACAGCTACCGCGCAGGTTTCCTGCGCCGCTTCCCCCATCTGGCGCCCGCGCCCGCCGAGCAACTGGAGCAGTTGGAGCAACTGCGCGCCCTGTGGCATGGCCACCGCATCGCCGTCCATGTGACCCCGCAGGCACCGGGTGCCGGCGTGGACACGCCCGAAGATTTGGCACGCGTGCGCGCGCTGCTCGCAGTGCAGGCCTGAGACCCATCCGCGCCGCGCGACGCGGCGCTTCGCGCTTGGCACGCCGGTGTCAGGTCCGCGCAGGGCCCGCATGTTATTCTTTCCCGCAGCACAGCGGCCCGCCTTTTTCGCGAGTGCGCACGGGCCTGCCGGCGTCGCTCTGACGCCCGGAATTTCAATAAAACCGAGAGGACCTCCACCCATGAGATTGATCTTGCTGGGCGCGCCCGGCGCCGGAAAGGGCACGCAAGCGGCGTTCATCTGCCAGAAATTCGGCATTCCGCAGATCTCCACCGGCGACATGCTGCGCGCCGCCGTCAAGGCCGGCACCCCGCTGGGTCTGCAGGCCAAGGCGGTGATGGACGCGGGCCAGCTCGTCAGCGACGAGCTGATCATCGACCTGGTCAAGGACCGCATCGCCCAGCCGGACTGCGCGCACGGCTTCCTGTTCGACGGCTTCCCTCGCACCATCCCCCAGGCCGATGCGATGAAAGCCGCCGGCGTGAAGCTGGACTACGTGCTGGAGATCGACGTGCCGTTCGACGCGATCGTCGAGCGCATGAGCGGGCGCCGCTCGCACCCCGGGTCGGGCCGCACCTACCACGTGAAGTTCAACCCGCCCAAGACCGAGGGCCTGGACGACGAGACCGGCGAGCCCCTGGTGCAGCGCGATGACGACCGGGAAGAGACGGTGAACAAGCGCCTGGAGGTCTACAGCCAGCAGACCCGTCCGCTGGTGGACTACTACTCCGACTGGGCCCGGCGCGACCCGGAAAACGCGCCCAAGTACCGCGCCATCAGCGGCACAGGGACGGTCGAACAGATCACCGAGCGCGCGCTGCAAGCTCTGTCCAGTTGACGGCCCGGCTGGCCTTGGCGCCAGCCCCGGATACCCTCACGCCCCGCTGTGCCGGGGCGTTTTTGTTGCGGCAGCCAACCCCGCGCGTCGGCCCATCAGCTCCAGCATCAGGCTGATGCGCGCCTTCACGGGCGACAGGCCCAAAGGGTTGCCCCAGGTGTCCCCGGGCGCGGCCAGCATGCGCCCCTGGGTGCAGCGCGAGGCGACACGCACTGCGACGCCCGCGCGCTCGGCCTGTGCCAGCGCCGTTTGCAAGGCGGTGTGCAGGGTGCCGTTGCCGGTGGCGGCCGCCACCAGACCGTCCACCCCGCTGGCAACCAACGCCTGCACGACGCTGCCATCCACTCCGGCGTGGCTCATGACGATCGGCACGCGCGGCCAGGACATGCCTTCGCCCAGGCCATGCGCGAGCGCGCCGAACGCCGGCGCCGCGCCCTGCGGCGCCCTGCCATGGGCCCAGCGCACCTGCCCTTCCTCCATCCACCCCAGCGGGCCGCCGTCGCCGGACGCAAACGCGTCCAGTCGCAGCGGATGCACTTTGGTCACTTCGCGGGCGCCGTGCACCACGCCTGCCGCCACTGCCACCACGCCCCCAAAGCCCGCCCGCGCTGCCAGGGCCACTGCGTCCAGGAGGTTCTGCGGGCCGTCCGGCGCGAGGGCGGTGGCCGGCCGCATGGCGCACGTCAGCACCACCGGCTTGTGCGCCGGCAGAACGTTGTGCAGCAGCCACGCGGTTTCCTCCAGCGTGTCGGTGCCGTGGGTGATGACGATGCCGGCCACGGCGTCGTCTGCCAGGTGCACCAGGCACCGTCGCACCAGCTGTGCCCAGATGCCGTGCTCCATGTCCTTGCTGTCGACCTGGGCCACCTGCTCGCCTTCCAGGGCCCCGCCCGCGGCAGCAACCAGCTGCGGGATCGCCGCCAGCAACTGCGCGACACCCAGTTGCGCGGCGGTGTAGCCGACATTGGCGCCTGCCACCTCGGAGGTGCCGGCGATGGTGCCGCCCGTCCCCAGTACCACGATTTTTCCCGCCATGGCCCTTGCACCCTTTTCAAAACTGTTCAAAAATACAGCTACTGGATCAAAAGACAGTAGTCCGAAAACTCCGGTTCTTCGACCCGACCTTTTTTGGAGCCCCCCATGCTCAACAGCCCCAAGCTCACCGCCCGCCAGCAACAGATCCTGGACCTGATCCAGACTGCCATCTCGCGCACCGGTGCGCCGCCCACGCGCGCCGAGATCGCCGCCGAGCTGGGATTTCGCTCGGCCAACGCTGCGGAGGAACACCTGCAGGCGCTGGCCCGCAAAGGCGTGATCGACCTGGTCAGTGGCACGTCGCGCGGCATCCGGCTGCGCGGCGAAACCGTGCGCAACATCAATGCGGCGCGCGGCGCGCAGTTCAGCCTGCCCATTCCGGGGTTGAGCCAGCTCACGCTGCCGCTCATCGGCCGGGTCGCTGCCGGCTCGCCGATTCTCGCGCAGGAGCATGTGGACCAGAGCTACACGCTCGAGGGCAGCCTGTTCCAGCACCGACCGGACTACCTCCTCAAGGTGCGCGGCATGTCGATGCGCGACGCAGGCATCATGGACGGCGACCTGTTGGCCGTGCAGTCCACGCGCGAGGCGCGCAGCGGCCAGATCATCGTCGCGCGCCTGGGCGACGAGGTCACTGTCAAGCGGCTGCGCCGCACCGGCAGCGCGATCGAACTGCTGCCGGAGAACCCCGACTACCCGGTCATCCGCGTGGAACCGGGCGAGCCCTTCGAGATCGAGGGCCTGGCGGTTGGGCTGATCCGCAACACCATGCTGATGTAGCGGCACGGCCACGGCGCCACCGCAGGTGGCGGGCGTCTGGCGCGTGGGTACGTTTCCGTCCTACGCGCCAACCCTACGGATGCGCGCCTTTTCCCCAAGTTGATCGGCAATCCTGCCTGTGTCCTTGCTTGTCTGCCTCTTTTTTCGAGGGGCGTGAAGGAGTCTTCACATGGCGTTTGCCCTTATTGCCTGGTCCTCATCGGTGTCTGCC
The DNA here is from genome assembly GCA_032059585.1 of Burkholderiaceae bacterium. Classification (GTDB taxonomy): domain Bacteria; phylum Pseudomonadota; class Gammaproteobacteria; order Burkholderiales; family Burkholderiaceae_C; genus Melaminivora. Next base: position 37,652 of record DAMCAL010000004.1, on the reverse strand, counting down.
CTGTCGGCCCTGGTGCGTCCCCTGCGCCGCGCATCGTCTGCGCGTTCTTCCCGCTCCACGCCGTTGGCACCGTCCGGGTCGCACTTGTCGGTGGGGCCTGCCGCTTCGGCGGTGCCTGCCGCTGTGCGGACGAGGCCGGCAGGCGTGGCCGCCGCGGCCAAGCCGGTGGCGTTCGATCCTGCGCCTGCACCCAGCCGGCCGCGCCGCCCACTGCGGGTCATCATGCGAGGCCAGGACGACGGGGCTTGCCGATTGGTCATTTCCGGCCGCATGGCCGATGTGTGCGCCGAGCTCGACCGGCTGGTGCTGCACTGACAGCCCAGGAGGTCACGGCGTGTCCGGGCGATGCGGCCTGCACGGGGCCGTGGCACGCCGGACGGATCAGGCCTGCAGTTGCGCCCACACCTTGTCCAGGCGCTTGGCACTCACCGGGTAGGGCGTGCGCAGTTCCTGCGCGAACAGGCTCACCCGCAGTTCTTCCAGCATCCACCGGTATTCCTGCAGTCGGGCATCTTGCTGGCCCTTGCGCTCGGCCACGAGGCGCCAGTAGCGCTGCTCCAGCGGCTGCAATTCCTTCATTTTTGCGGCATCGCGCGCCGGGTCGGCACGCAGCTTGTCCAGCCGCACGGTGATCGCCTTCAGATAGCGCGGGTAGTGCTGCAGTTGCGCCCAGGGCGCCGCTGCCAGAAAGTCCCGCGGCACCAGACGCTGCAGTTGCTGGGCGGCGTCGGCGGTTGCCTCCCGTGCATTCTTCGTGTCCTTGACCTTGCGCTGCGCCGCCGAATATTCCTGCAGGATGGCGCCCGCCAGGCGCGCCACTTCGTTGGCGATCAGGGTCAGCCGGGCGCGCCCCTCCTGCGCCCGCTGCTGGAATTGTGCGTCGGTTGCGGGCAGCGGCTCGACCAGAAAGGCACGCTCGATCGCCACGGCGACGATCTGGTTGCGCAGCTCCTCCTGCGTGCCCAGCGGCATGTAGCCCACGGCCATCTTCTGCAGGTCGGGGATGTTCTTTTCGAGGTATTTCAGCGCGTCGCGAATCTGCAGCGCGAACAGCCGGGCCAGCCCCCCGCGGTGGCGTGCAGCCGCCACCTCGGGCTCGTCGAACACCTCGATTGTCACCGCGTCGCCCCGGTCGATGAGGGCGGGAAAGCCGACCAGCGTTTGCCCGCCCTTGCGGATCTCCATCAGCTCCGGCAGTTCGCCAAAACTCCAGGCGGTGTAGCGCGCCTCGGCCGCAGGGCCGGCGGGCGCGCGGGCCGGTTTGTCATCTTTGATAGCTGCTGGCGCTTGTCCGGCGGTCTTTTGCAGCTCTTTTTCCTTGGGAACCCGCTCGGTGCCTGCGCTGCCAGCTATCTTTAACGAAGCAAGCGCCTGGAACGCTCCGCGCGCACGTGCGCCCCACTCGGCCTTCAACGCCGCCAGGTTGCGACCCTGACCCAGCTGCCTGCCGTGCTCGTCGACCACGCGGAAATTCATGAACAGGTGGGGTTTGAGCATGTCCAGCTTGAAGTCCGCGCGCTTGACGTCCAGTGACGTCTCGTCGCGCACCACCTTGAGCAGCGCGTCGACCAGCCCCCCCTGCGCCCAGCGGCCTTCCTGCGTGAACGCCTGCGCCAGCCGGGCGGCGCTCTCGGGCAGCGGCACGAAGCGGCTGCGCGGGCGCTGCGGCATGCTCTTGAGCAAGGCATGGATCTTGTCCTTGAGCATGCCCGGCACCAGCCATTCGGCGCGCTCCTCGCTCACCTGGTTCAGCACGAACAGCGGCACGGTCACCGTGACCCCGTCGCGCGCATCGCCTGGCGCGTGCAGGTAGCTGGCGGTGCAGTCGGCGCCGCCCAGCTTCACGGTGCGCGGAAAGTTGTCGGTGGTGATGCCGGCGGCCTCGTGGCGCATCAGCTCCTCGCGCGACAGGCGCAGCAGGTCGGGCTGATCCTTCAGCGTGCTGCGGAACCACTTGTCGAACGTGGCGCCGCTGTACACCCCTTCCGGGATGAACCGGTCGTAGTACGCATAGATCAGCTCGTCGTCGACCAGCACGTCCTGGCGCCGGCTCTTGTGCTCCAGCTCCTCCACCTTGCGCACCAGCTTCAGGTTGGCCGAGAGAAAGGGCCAGTGCGTCTCCCATTCGCCCTCGACCAACGCCTGGCGGATGAAGATCTGCCGCGCCTCCTGCGGGTCGATGCGGCCGTAGCTCACCGGCCGGGCGCTGTAGACCACCAGGCCGTAGAGCGTCGCGCGCTCCAGCGCCACCACGTCCGCCTGCTTCTTGCTCCAGTGCGGCTCCAGGAGCTGCTTGCGCAGCAGGTGGCCGCCGACTTCCTCCAGCCAGGTGGGCTCGATGGCGGCGATGCCGCGGCCGTAGAGCCGGGTGGTTTCGACCTGCTCGGCGGCGACGATCCAGCGGCCCGGTTTTTTGGACAGGTGCGCGCCCGGGTGCGGATGGAACTTGATGCCGTGCGCGCCCAGGTAGGCGTCGCCGTCCTCGGCGCGAAAGCCGATGTTGCCCAGCAGTCCCGACAGCATGGACAGGTGCAGCGCGTCGTACCCCGCCGGCTCGGCATTGACCGGCCAGCGGTGCTCGCGCACCACGGTGAGCAGCTGCGAGTGGATGTCGCGCCACTCGCGCACGCGGCGGATGTTGATGAAGTTCTGGCGCAGCAGTTGCTCCCACTGGCGATTGCTGAGCTTGTGGGTGTCGGCCGCGGCGGCGGCCTCGCCCTGGCTCTGTGCCGCAGGCACGGCCGAGAGTGCCGCCGCCGCGTCGCCCGCGGCGTTGTGGCGGCCTGCGGCGTGCCCTGCCGGGCGCTGCTCCTGCGCACCGTGGGACGGCTGGCCCTGCCCCGGCCGACCGGCGCGCTGGCTCCCTGTTCCGCCTGCGGGAGAGGGCTGGGGCGAGGGGTGCCCGCCCTGCCCTGCCTGCGCGCGCTTGGCCGCCGGCAGCACCGCCATGTTGCGGGGAGCGCGCGGCGCCACGGCGGCCTGCGTGGCCATCTCGCGCCGGCTCATGGCGACCGCCTTGCCGCCGCGGGCGTCGTGCAGCCACTGCCACAGGCGCAGGTAGCCGGTGAACTCGCTCTTCTCGTCGTCGAACTTGGCGTGCTGCTGGTCGGCCTGCTGCTGGGCGTCCAGCGGCCGGTCGCGCACGTCCTGCACCGACAGGGCGGCAGCGACGACCAGCACTTCTTCCAGCGCGCCGCGCTCGCGTGCCTCCAGGATCATGCGGCCCACGCGCGGGTCGAGCGGCAGCCGCGCCAGCTCGTGGCCCCGAGGCTGCAGGTGCCCGCGCTCGTCCACGGCGCCCAGTTCCTGCAGGAGCTGGTAGCCATCGGCGATGGCCCGCCCCGACGGTGCCTGCAAGAACGGGAAATTCACCACGTCGCCCAGGCCGAGCGACTTCATGCGCAGGATCACCCCGGCCAGCGACGAGCGCAGGATTTCCGGGTCGGTGAAGGCGTCGCGCTGCAGGAAGTCGGCCTCGTCGTACAGCCGGATGCAGATGCCGTTGGCCACGCGCCCGCAGCGCCCGGCGCGCTGGTTGGCTGCAGCCTGGCTGATCGGCTCGACCAGCAGCTGCTCCACCTTGCTGCGGAAGGAATAGCGCTTCACGCGCGCCGTGCCTGCGTCGATCACGTACCGGATGCCCGGCACGGTGAGCGAGGTCTCGGCCACGTTGGTGGCCAGCACGATGCGCCGCTTGCCGTGCACCTCGAAGATGCGCTCCTGCTCGGCCTGCGACAGGCGCGAAAACAGCGGCAGCACTTCGGCGTTCCGAAGCACCGGGGAGTGCTGCAGGTGCCGGCGCAGGTGGTCGGCCGCCTCGCGGATCTCGCGCTCGCCCGGCAGGAAGACGAGGATGTCGCCACTGGTGCCGCCGGCCCACAGCTCGTCCACGCCGTCGGCGATGGCATCCTGCAGGTCGTGCTCGCGGCTTTCCTCCCACGGCCGCCAGCGCACCTCCACCGGGTAGGTGCGGCCCGACACCATGATGACCGGTGCCGAGCCCTCCGCGCCCGCGAAATGCCGCGCGAAGCGCTCGGCGTCGATGGTGGCCGAGGTCACGATCACTTTCAGGTCGGGCCGCCGCGGCAGGATCTGGCGCAGGTAGCCCAGCAGGAAGTCGATGTTCAGGCTGCGCTCGTGCGCCTCGTCGATGATCAGCGTGTCGTACTGCGACAGCAGCGGATCACCCTGCGTCTCGGCCAGAAGGATGCCGTCGGTCATCAGCTTGACCGAGGCGCCCCTGTGCAGCGTGTCGGCAAAGCGCACCTTGTAGCCCACCACCTCCCCCAGGGGCGTATTCAGCTCCTGGGCGATGCGCTTGGCCACGCTGCTGGCGGCGATGCGCCGCGGCTGGGTGTGGCCGATCAGCTTGCCGCGCGCGCCCTCGGGCGCGTTGCAGCGGCCCCGGCCGAGTGCCAGCGCCATCTTGGGCAGCTGCGTGGTCTTGCCCGAGCCCGTCTCGCCGCACACGATGACCACCTGGTGCTGGTCGATGGCCGCCATGATTTCCTCGCGGCGGGCGCTGACGGGGAGGTTTTCGGGAAAGTGGATCGTGAGGGGCATGAAGACAGCAGCAAAAGCCAAGGGCCGCAACCGCGGCCCTTGGCATATGGGGTGTGCTGGCTATTTTCCTACTGTGCGGCGGTCGGCTCGGGCTTTTGCTCCTGCTCACGCTCCTGCAGCCAGCGCCACATCACCTTGCCGCTGCCGCTCTTGGGCAGGCTCGGCGCGAAGACCACCGTGCGCGGCGCCTTGTACACGGCCATGTGCTCGCGGCACCAGTCGACGATGTCCTGCTCGGTGGTGTGCTCGTGCCCGGCGCGCAGCACCACCACCGCCTTGACGGACTCGCCGCGGTACGTGTCGCGGGTGCTGATCACGCAGGCTTCCTGGATGGCGGGGTGGCGGAACATCAGCGCCTCCACCTCGGCCGGCCAGACTTTGAAGCCGCTGGCGTTGATCATGCGCTTGAGGCGGTCGGTGATGAAGAAGTAGCCGTCCTCGTCCACCCGCCCCATGTCGCCGGTGCGAAAGAAACGCCTGCCGTCCCGTTCGAAGAACGCCTGCGCCGTCGCTTCCGGGCGGCGCCAGTAGCCGTCGAACACCTGCGGCCCGTGCACGACGATCTCGCCCTGCCCGCCGGCGGGCAGCTCCTCCAGCGTGACCGGGTCGACCACGCGCGCGTCGGTGCTCATGAAAGGAATGCCCAGGCACTGCTGCTTCGGACGGTCAGGAGGGTTGCTGTGCGAGGGCGCGGCGGTCTCGGTCAGGCCGTAGCCCTCGCAAAAGCGCAGGCCGTACTGCTCCAGCAGCCGCTGCGCCACCGCCTGCGGCATGGCCGCGCCGCCGCCGCCGATGTACTTCAGGCTGGTCAGGTCGAAGGACGCGAAGTTCGGGCTGCCCAGCAGGTCGATGACCATGGTCGGGATGTTGGTCCAGTTGCTCACCTGGTAGTGCGAGATCAGGCGCCCGGCCAGTTCGCGGTCCCAGCGCGGCATCAGCACCAGCGTCGCGCCCAGGTAGATGGCACTGTGCAGCACCGACACCATGCCGGTGATGTGGAACATGGGTACCACCGCCAGCGCCACGCTCTCGCTGGTGCCGTTGCCCCACAGGGCGCTGGCCACGGCGTTGTGGTTCAGGCTGCGGTGCGGGTGCATGCAGCCCTTCGGGTGGCCGGTGGTGCCGCTGGTGTAGGGCAGCACCGCCAGGTCGTCACGCCCCACGGTGTGCGGTGGCGGCGCATCCTGGCAGGCCAGCGCATCGGGCCAGGCGTGTACCGTGCCGCCCTGCAGGTGAGCGGTCTCGGGCTCGCCCAGGAGCCAGGGCCGCCAAGCGTCGGGCGGGGCGCCAGGGCCCTCCTCCTGGGCATCGAAAGCGTCGGTGAAGCGCGTCACCAGCAGGTGCGCCAGGCCTTCGCCCGCGGGCAGGCTGTCGCTCGCGCGCGCCAGTTCGGGCGCCAGGTCCGCCGTGGCGATGGCCACGCGTGCACCCGAGTCCTGGATGTAGTGCTGCAGTTCCTCGGCCCGGTTCATCGGGTTCACGGGCACGACCACTGCATTGGCCCGCAGGATGGCGTAATGCGCCAGCACCAGTTGCGGCGTGTTTTGCGCCAGCACGATCACGCGATCGCCGCGGCGCACGCCGATGCGGTGCAGCCATGCGGCCAGCCGCTCGGTGCCCTCGCACAGCGCACGGTAGGTGGTGCTGCGGCCCAGGAACACCAGCGCGGGCTTGTCGGGATAGCGCCGCGCACTGGTCGCAAGGTTGTCCCAGACGCTCGTGGCCGGGGTGGTGATGGCGTACGGCAGGCGGGCGGGCCAGGAGGCGTGGTGCAGCGGTGCGGCAGGAGTGGTCATGGCAGGCGTGGCGGGAAGAAGAACGTGGAGCATGGCCCTGAGCAGGACCCTGACAGCCTAGGACAGCAAGCCCTCCGCTGTCATCAGCACGGGGCCTGCAGGGCGTCGCCCAGGTGACGCGTGCAGGGCGGGCGCGGGCAGCTATCCTGGCGCCGTGCGCGCCGCCTCCTCCATCCCCCTTCCAGCCCTATTCCTCCCATGATCGAACGTGCTGTCGTGCTGGTGTTGCTGTTCAGCCTCTGGTGCTGGGCACCCGTGGCGGGCCTGCCGGTCTGGCTGCGCGTGGCAGCGGCGCTGCTGACCGCGCTGGCCGGGTGCGCCCCGGTGCTGCTGCTGCAACTTCTGCAGTCGGGCCGCATGGACTATGCCGCCGTCGCGCGCCTGCAGGTTCCGGCGGGCGGCGCCCTGGCCCTGCTGGGCCTGCTGCTGCCGCTGGTGCTGCTGCGCGACGTGCTGTGGGCGCTGGCCCGCATGGCTGGCGCGCCGGGCGCGGCCACCTGGCTGCACGGGCCCGCGCCCACCGTGGCGGCCGTGCTGCTGGCCCTGGCCGCCACCGCGTGGGGCGTGCACGCCGCGCTGCAGCCGCCGCGCGTGCACGAGCAGACGGTGGAGCTGCCGCGGCTGCCGCCGGCGCTGGAGGGCTTGCGCGTGGCGGTGCTGGGCGACATCCACGCCAGCCCGGTGAACGATGCACGCTATGTGGACACCCTGGTGCAGCGCACCCTGCAGGCGCGGGCCGACCTGATCGTGCTGCCAGGCGATCTGGTGGACGGCGATGTGGCCACCACCGGCCCGCACGTCGCGCCCCTGGCCGGCCTGCAGGCGCCGCTGGGCGTATGGGTGGCGCCGGGCAACCACGAGTACTACAGCGGCTACCGTGCCTGGATGGCGCGGTTTCGTGAACTGGGGCTGAACGTGCTCGAAAACCGCACGCAGGTGCTGACCGTGGGGGATGCGCGGCTGGCTGTCTCGGGCATCGGCGATCCGGCGTACGGCAGCGTGTCGCGCCGTGGCACACCGCCGGGCGCCGCCGAGGGCGTGCCGCCGGACGTGGCCGCGGTGGCGGCCCAGGCGGGAGCGGCGGGCGCGCAATTTCACCTGTTGCTGGCGCACCAGCCGCGCTTTGCCCGCGACAACGCGGCGCATGGCATCGACCTGCAGATTTCCGGCCACACCCACGGCGGGCAGATCCTGGGCATGGACCGCTGGTTGATCACGCGCTTCAACAACGGCTTTGTGCGGGGCCTGTACGACGTGGGGCCGATGCGGCTGTTCGTCACCAACAGCGCCGGCCTGTGGGCCGGGTTTGCGGTGCGCCTGGGCGTGCCGCCGCGCATCGACGTGCTGGTGCTGCGGCGGGCCCCGGCGCCGCACTGACCGGCATACGCTCACCCGCCCGGCGCCACATCCGCCTGGAGCCTCCTTTCTTTCACCACCGTCCCTGCCCATGCCCCCCGATTTCGCGCCCTCCAATGCCGCAAGCTCCCTCCACGAGCGCCGCAACCTCACGCTGCTGGTGGCCGCGCAATCCCTGGGCGGGGCGTCGCCGCCGATCATCATTTCGCTGGGCGGACTGGTGGGGCAGACGCTGTCGTCCACCCCTACCGCGGCCACCTTGCCGGTGAGCCTGTACCAGCTGGGGCTGGCACTGTCGACGCTGCCGGCGGCCTGGCTGATGCACCGCATCGGGCGGCGCGGCGCCTATGTGCTGGGCGCGCTCATGGGGGTGCTGTCGGGGCTGGTGGCGGCCCTGGGCATTTCGCGCTCGGACTTCGTGCTGTTTTGCCTGGGCACGTCGCTGGCGGGGTTCTATGGCGCCTGCGTGCAGAGCTACCGCTTCGCCGCCACCGACGCGGTGGCCGAGCCCTCGCGCCACGCCAGCGTGATCTCGCGGGTCATGATCGGCGGGCTGGTCGCCGCGGTCATCGGGCCGCAGGTGGTGATCTGGACGCGCGACAGCCTGCCGGCCACGCCGTTCGCCGGCAGCTTCTACAGCCAGGCGCTGCTGGCGCTGCTGGCACTGCCGCTGCTGCTGGCGCTGCGCCTGCCCCCGGCGCCGGCCCGTGCGCAGGGCGCCGGCGCGCGGCTGCTGTCCGAGATCGCCCGCACGCCGCAGTTCATCGTGGCTGCGCTGGCAGGCGTGGTCAGCTACGGGCTGATGGCCTTCCTGATGACCGCCGCGCCCATGGCGATGGTCGGCTGCGGGCACAGCGTGGGCGAGGCGGCGCTGGGCATCCAGTGGCATGTGCTGGCGATGTTCGCGCCCAGCTTCTTCACGGGGCGGCTGATCGCCCGCTTCGGCAAGCGCGCCATCACCGCGCTCGGCCTGGTGCTGATCGCAGCGTCTGGCGCGCTGGCCCTGACGGGGCTGGCGCTGACGCAGTTCTGGGGTGCGCTGGTGCTGCTGGGCGTGGGCTGGAACTTCGGCTTCATCGGCGCGACCGCCCTGCTGACCGAGTGCTACCGGCCGTCCGAGCGCGCGAAGGTCCAGGCGCTGAACGACTTTCTGGTGTTCGGCACCGTGGCGCTGGCCTCGTTCGGCTCGGGGCAGCTGCTGCACACCGCCGGCTGGGGCGGCATCAACGTGGGCATGCTGCCGCTGGTCGCGCTGGTGCTGGCGCTGCTGGGCTGGAGTGCGCTGCGGCAGCGGCACACCGTGCGCGCGGCGTGATTTTGCTATTGATTTAGTAGCTACCCACGCTTGCTGGTTAAGCGCCAGAGCCCGAAATGGCGCATATCCGGCGGCCGCGGCGGGTGGCGGACGATACTTGGAGCCCCCAGGCGCCACCCCGGCGCCGCTTCGACGAGGACGAATACGGCGTGCAATCTGCCAGCGAGCAATGGTTTGACCAGGCGTACTACGAGCGCTATTACTTCGACAAGAAAACCAGCGTCGCCGATCCCCAGCACCTGGCGCGGCTGGCCACCTTTGTCTGTGCGTACCTGCGTTACCTGCGCCTGCCCGTGCAGCGCGTCCTGGACATGGGCTGCGGTGTGGGCCTGTGGCGTCCCCTGGTGGCCCAGCAGTTGCCCGAGGCGCACTACCAGGGCGTCGAGTTCAGCGAATACCTGTGCCAGCGCTACGGCTGGCAGCAGGGCTCGGTGGTGGACTTCGCAGCCGATGCGCCCTACGACTTCGTCATCTGCCAGGGCGTGCTGCCCTACCTGAACCCTGCCGACCTCAAACGTGCACTGGCCAACCTGGGCCGCCTGACACGCGGCGCGCTGTACCTGGAGGCGGTCACCCGCGAGGACTACGAGGCAGGTACGCTGGACGAGGACCTGACCGACCCGCGCCTGCACCGCCACCGCGCGCAGCTCTATCGGCGCGGCCTGGCGCCGAATTTCATCAACCTGGGCGGTGGCCTGTGGCTCAGTCGCCAGGCACAGGTACCGCTGTTCGCCCTGGAGACGCTGGAGGCCTGACACCACGCGCCTGGCGCGAGGCGCCGCGGATGCTGGCACCGCGGACCGCAGCGCGGCAAGGAGCCGTGCAGGGAACCAGCCGCTTCCTTCGCAGCGTGGCCTCAAAAGCGCCTGGGGCGGCGCGCGGCGCCGCGCCCCTTGAACTGTTTCCAGACGAACCTGGCCAGGGCCAGCAGGATGAGTTTGCGCATGGATGCCTTGTCGGGAGAGTGAATAGGCGCGAGCGTGGGGCATGCACGCCGGCGACCTTGTCAGCGCCCGCGCGCAAGCCCTGTCAGCGCAACCGCAGCCACAACCACCGCCGCAGATGTGAGGACTTCGTTCCGCTGTTCAAGCGGCGGGCAGCGCGAGGGCCAGGTACGGCGCGGTGCGGCTGCTGCCAGCCGCCGCCACCTGGGCCGGCGTCCCTTGGGCGACGATGCGCCCGCCGTCGGTTCCCGCACCCGGCCCGATGTCGATCACCCAGTCGCACGCGGCCACCACGCGCATGTCGTGCTCGACCACGACCACGGTGTTGCCGCCGGCCACCAGACCGTCCAACTGCGCCAGCAGCCGATCGACGTCCGCCGGGTGCAGCCCCGTCGTCGGCTCGTCCAGCACATACAGCGTGCCGCCGCGCGTCTGCGTGCGCTGCAGCTCCGTCGCCAGCTTGATGCGCTGCGCCTCGCCGCCGCTGAGCTGCGTGGCCGGCTGCCCCAGGCGCAGGTAACCCAGGCCGATGTCGCGCAGCACGGTGAGCGAGCGCAGCACCTGCGGCTCGTCGGCAAAGACGGCGCAGGCGGCGTCCACGGTCAGCCCCAGCACGTCGGCGATCGACAGGCCGTGCCACAGGATCTCGAGCGTCTGCGGGTTGTAGCGCGCCCCGTGGCAGGCGGGGCACGGCGCGTAGACGCTGGGCATGAACAGCAGCTCCACGCTCACGCTGCCCTCGCCCTCGCATACCTCGCAGCGGCCCTTGGGCACGTTGAACGAGAACTGGCCGGCGTCGTAGCCGCGCTCGCGCGCCGCGGGCGTGGCCGCGAACAGCTTGCGCACCGCGTCGAACAGCCCGGTGTAGGTCGCGAGGTTGGAGCGCGGCGTGCGGCCTATGGGCTTCTGGTCGATGGGCACCAGGCGGCGCAGGTGCTCGGCCCCCGCGGCGATGTGCCCGGCGGCGGTGGCTGCCGTGCCTGCCGCGCCGGGCTGGCCCGGATCGTCGGCTTCCTCCTCGTCGGCAGCGGGCAGCGAATGGCCCAGGTGCGCCGCGACCAGTTCCAGCAGCGCCTGGCTCACCAGGCTGGACTTTCCCGAGCCGGACACCCCCGTCACCGCGTTCATGCAGCCCAGGGCAAACGCCGCGTCCACCCCTTGCAGGTTGTTGCGCCGCACCCCTTCCAGGCGCAACCAGGCCGTGGGCGTGCGCGGCGCCGCGTGCTGCGGGGCGTCGCCCGGCGCGGCGGCAGGAAACAGATAGCGCCGCGTGACCGAGCGCTCCACGGCCGCCAGCCCGTCGGGCGGCCCGCTGTAGAGCACTTCTCCGCCCTGCTCACCGGCGGCAGGCCCTACATCGACCAGCCAATCGGCACGGCGCATGGTCGCCACGTCGTGCTCCACCACGAACAGCGAGTTGCCGGCCGCCTTCAGGCCCTGCAGCGCCGCCAGCAGCGCCTCGCCATCGGCCGGGTGCAGGCCGGCAGAAGGCTCGTCGAGCACATACACCACGCCGAACAGGTGCGACGAGAGCTGACCCGCCAGGCGCAGCCGCTGCAACTCGCCCGGGGAGAGCGTGGGGGTGCTGCGCTCGAGCGACAGGTAGCCCAGTCCCAGATCCACAAGCGCCAGCACGCGCCGGCGCAACTCGCCCGCGAGGCGCTGCGCGGCGAGCACCTTCTCTTCGGACAGCCACGCCGTGCGGTGCACGTCGGGTGCTGCCGTGTGGTGGGTGCTGCCCGCGGCGCGGCGCTGCCCGGTCGCGTCAGGCGGATCGAGGGCCTCGCCTTCGCCCAGCCGCCCCTCGGCGGCGGGCCGCAGCAACTGCGCCACGGTGGCGAGCGGAAGCTGCGACAGGCTGGCGATGTCGTGCCCGGCGAACGTCACCGCCAGCGCCTGTGGCTTGAGCCGCTTGCCGTGGCACACCGGACAGACCGTGGCGACCAGGTACTGCGCCGCGCGCTTTTTCATCAGGGCGCTTTGGCTGTGGGCGAAGGTGTGCATGACGTGCCGGCGGGCACTGCTGAAGGTGCCCATGTAGCCCGCCGGCTGCTTGCGCCGGATGGCGTGCTGCACTTCGGCTGCGCTCAGCCCCGGGTACACCGGCACGGTGGGCTGCTCGTCGGTGAACAGGATCCAGTCGCGCAGCGCGCGCGGAAGCGCGCGCCAGGGAACGTCCACGTCGTGGCCGAGCGTGGTGAGGATGTCGCGCAGGTTCTGGCCCTGCCAGGCACCTGGCCAGGCGGCCACGGCGCGCTGGCGAATGGTCAGGGTGTCGTCCGGGACCATGGACGCTTCCGTCACCTCATAGGTGCGGCCCTGCCCCTGGCAGTGCGGACAGGCGCCCTGCGGCGTGTGCGGCGAGAAATCCTCGGCATACAGCATGGGCTGCTGCGGCGGATAGCGCCCGGCTCGCGAATACAGCATGCGCAGCGGCGTCGACAGCCCGGCGACGCTGGCCACCGACGAGCGCGCCCCGGGCGTGCCCCGCTGCTGCTGCAGCGCCACCGCGGGCGGCAGGCGTTCGATGCTGTCGACCTGCGGCGCGCCGACCTGCGCAATCAGGCGGCGGGCATAGGGCGCGATCGATTCCAGGTAGCGCCGCTGCGCTTCGGCAAACAGCGTGCCGAACGCGAGCGACGACTTGCCCGAGCCCGAAATGCCGGTGAACACCACCAGCGCGTTGCGCGGGATGTCCACATCCACGTCTTTCAGGTTGTGCTCGCGCGCTCCACGCACGCGGACCCGGGCCTGCGGGTCGTGGGACTCTGGATTCATGGCGGGGATTCAAGCGGTGTTGTGGCCCAGCCTAACAGCGCGCAGGGTGCGCGCCGCACAAAGCATGGGCTCTCCTACGCCGGCCTGGCCAGGCATCCGACGCGGCGCTGCCGGCGCACCCGCGGACGCACTCCCGCCAGGCGCGTGGCCACCGGAAAAAACTGCGCCGGTCAGCGCCGTACCTGCAGCGCGCCCGGGTTGACGATGTTGGTGGGCGTGCCGCGGATGAAATTCACGACGTTGTCGAAGGCGGCGCCGAAATACAGCTCGTAGCTGTCCTGCTCCACGTAGCCGATGTGCGGCGTGCAGATGCAGTTTTCCAGGCGCAACAGCGCGTGGCCCTGCAGGATGGGTTCGGTCTCGAACACGTCCACCGCTGCCATGCCCGGACGGCCCCGGTTGAGGGCGGCGATCAGCGCATCGGGCTGCAGCAGTTCGGCACGCGAGGTGTTCACGAACAGCGCGGTGGGCTGCATCGTGGACAGGTCTTCGAGCGAGATCACGCCGCGTGTCTCGTCCGTGAGGCGCAGGTGGACCGACAGCACGTCGCAGTCGGCGAAAAACTCGGCCTTGGTGCGGGCCGCCTGCAGGCCGTCGGCCAGCGCACGCGCGCGCGAGGCCTCGCTGCCCCACACGCGCACGTTCATGCCGAAGGCGCGGCCGTAGCCGGCCACGATCTGCCCCACGCGCCCGTAGCCCCAGATGCCCAGCGTGCGCCCGCGCAGCACCATTCCCAGACCGAAGTTGGGCGGCATCGAGGCAGCGCGCAGGCCGGATTGCTGCCAGGCGCCATGCTTGAGGTTGGCGATGTATTGCGGCAACCGGCGCATGGCGGCCATGATCAACGCCCAGGCCAGCTCGGCCGGCGCCACCGGCGAGCTGATGCCTTCGGCCACGGCGATGCCGCGCTCGGTGCAGGCGGCCACGTCGACATGCGCGCCGACACGGCCGGTCTGGGCGATGAGCTTCAGCCGCGGCAGCTTGTCCACCAGCTGGCGCGTGATGTGCGTGCGGTCGCGGATCAGCACGATGACGTCCGCGTCGCGCAGCCGCACGGACAGCTGGCCCAGGCCCTTGACGTTGTTGGTGTAGACCTTGGCGGCGTAGGCGTCGAGCCGCGACGCGCAGTGCAGCTTGCGCACCGCGTCCTGGTAGTCGTCAAGAATGACGATGTTCATTGTGTTTTCCAACCCCCATTCGTACGAGCGCCCGCCGCTGCCCGGGCACTCGGCAAACGGCTATTGTCACGGATGCTGAACGCCGCACGCCAGCGCCGGTGCCCGCGTCACACCTTGTTGCGGGCGGTGCCGGCCCTGCGCCGCTGCGGCGGTCACGGCGCCGCAGGAGCCTGCGTGGGCAGTGGCGGCGTGAGCACCGAGGCGGTATCGGTCTGCGAGGAAAAGGTCAGAAAGGCCAGGTGCGCCTCGTAGCGCTCGAGCACGTCGTCGATGACCTGCTGGCGCGTCAACCCCATCAGGTCGTAGCCGCCCGAGCCGGTCTGGGTGAACACTTCGAGCCGGCAGTAGACGTCGGTATCGCGCGACATGCGGCCGCTGAAGGTGGGCACCGGTGCCTCGACGATGGCCACCTGGTACAGAAAGGCGCGCAGCGCGTCCATGGACACGCGCAGCAGCGGCCCCTGCACGCCGTTCACGCTCGCCTCGTCGCTGCGCTCGACCTCGTAGCCCTGGCGGCGGAACTCGGCGGCCACGTCGTCCAGCGCCGGCTGCACGGTGCGCTGCAGGAATTGCGTGACTTCGCGGCGCGACGGGAACGTCACCAGGTGCTCCAGCCGCTGCTTCCAGGACCGCTCGGGCAGATGCCCTCCGCTGGGCGCGATCGACGGGCGGCGCAGCACCTGGCCTTCGCGCTCGGCCCGCTCCATGCGCAGCACCTTGTGGAACGACGCCATCACCAGGTACGCGATCACGGTGACCGGCAGCGCGAAGATCAGCGTGGCGTACTCCATGGTGACCACGCCGCCGGCGAGCAGCATGGCCACGGTGAGCACGGCGGTGAGCACCGCCCAGAACACGCGCAGCCATTTGGGCCCGTCCTGCGCCGGGTCCGGGATGGAGGCGGAGAAGTTGGACATGACCATGGCGCCGGAGTTGGCGCTGGTGACGTAGAACAGCAAGCCCGACAGCGTCGCCAGGCCGACCAAAAACGACGCTCCGGGGAACATTTCCAGCAGCGCGTACCAGCCGCGCTCGGGGCTGGCGACGGCCAGTTCGGCGAAGGCCGTGTCGCCATGGAGCACGTGGAACAGCGCCGAGTTGCCGAACAGCGAGACGATGATGAAGTCGCACAGCACCGGCACCGTGATGGCGGCGATGACGAACTCGCGCAGCGTGCGACCGCGCGAGATGCGCGCCAGAAACACGCCGACGAAAGGCCCCCAGGCCAGCCAGAAGGCCCAGAAGAACAGCGTCCAGCTGCCCATCCATTCGGCGCCCTCGCCTCCCTGGTAGGCCAGTGTCTGGAACATGCGCGCCGGCAGCGTGACCAGAAAGCGCCCGATGTTCTCCACCAGTGCGTTGAGCAGGAATGCGGTCTCGCCGGCCACCAGGATGTAGACCATCATGGCCACCGCGCTCCACAGGTTCAGTTCGGAGATCCAGCGGATGCCCCGGTCCACACCCGAGGTGGTGGCGGCCACGGTCAGCAGCACGGCCCCGACCACCAGGGCGATCTGCAGCATGAGGCCGTCCTGCAGGCCGAAGATGCGCGCGAAGCCCACGCTCAGCAGCACCACGCCGATGCCCATGGAGGTGGCCACGCCGAACACCGTGCCCACCAGCGCGATGCTGCTGAGCCCGTCGCCCACGGGGCCGCGCACGCGCTTGCCCAGCAGCGGGTACAGCGCCGCGCGGATCGACAGCGGCATGCCCCAGCGGTAGGCGAAATACCCCATCGCCATGCCCAGCAGTGCATACACCGACCACCCGGCAATGCCGTAATGGAACATCGTCCAGACCACCGCGTCCTGCAGTGCCGCGGCGCTGGCGCCCGTGCCGCCCGGCGGGTGCAGGTACTGCACGATGGGGCCGGTGACGGAGAAGAACAGCAAGTCGATCCCCACGCCGGCCGCGAACAGCATGGCCACCCAGGTGGTCAGACCGTACTGCGGCCGCGACTGGTCGGGCCCGAGGCGCACGCCGCCCTCCTTGGACAGCGCCACCCACACCACGAAGCCGATCACCAGCGCCATGGTCAGCACATAGAACCAGCCGAGGTGGGTGGCGATCCAGTCCACCGCGCGCTTCATGCCCTCACGGGCTTCAGAGGGCGTGGCGATCGCCCAGAGCGAAAACGCCAGGATCACCGCCGACGACACCAGCAGCACCGCCCAGCTGATGCGCGCGGCGGGCATCTCTGCGCGCAGCTCCTGCGAGCCGCGGCTCAGTTCGCTGCGCGTGGCCGGCGCCTCGTCGTCGTCCCCCCGCATGGCGCGGCGCTGGGTGCCGCCGAAGCGGCTGCGCTCGATGGGCGCAGGCGCCACGGATCCGGATGCACCCGGCGCCGGAGCGGGCGAAGGTGCGGCAGCGGGAGGCGGGGCGGCAGGCGGCTCGGTCGGCATGGGCGAAGTCCTTGCGGCGCGACGCCCGGGACATACGCACCCCGGTTCCGTCGCGCACGGTGTGGACACACTCTAGCGCTGTGCCGCGGCCCCGCACGCAAGAAAAAAGCCCAAGTGACGAATCACTTGGGCTTTGATGATTTGGCGGAGACGGAGGGATTCGAACCCTCGATGAGGCTCTACACCCCATACTCCCTTAGCAGGGGAGCACCTTCGGCCACTCGGTCACGTCTCCAATCCGGCGATTATGCCCCAACTTAAGGGGCCGAAAGCAAAAGTCAGGCGGCCGGCTGGTCCAGGCCGAACGCCTTGTGCAGTGCGCGCACGGCCAGCTCCACATACTTGTCGTCGATCACCACCGAGGTCTTGATCTCCGAGGTGGAAATCATCTTGATGTTGATGTTTTCCTCGGACAGCGCGCGGAACATGGTGCTGGCCACGCCGGCGTGGCTGCGCATGCCGATGCCGACGATGCTCACCTTGGCGATCTTGTCGTCGCCCACCACTTCTTCAGCACCCAGCTTCGGGACCACCTGGGCATTGAGCAACTCGATGGTGCGCTGGTACTCGCCCCGGTTGACCGTGAAACTGAAGTCGGTGCGCCCTTCCTTGCCCACGTTCTGGATGATCACGTCCACATCGATGTTGGCATCGGCCACGGCGCCCAGGATCTGGTGCGCGATGCCGGGGGTGTCGGGCACGCCCAGCACGGAGATCTTGGCCTCGTCGCGGGTGAACGCGATGCCGGATACGACGGCTTTTTCCATTTGTTCGTCTTCCTCGAAGGTGATCAGGGTGCCGGACTTGGCTTCCTCGTTGATGTCGATGTCCCAGGGCGTGAAGCTGGAGAGCACGCGCAGCGGCACCTTGTATTTGCCAGCGAACTCCACCGAGCGGATCTGCAGCACCTTGCTGCCCAGGCTGGCCATCTCCAGCATCTCTTCAAAGCTCAGCGTACCCAGGCGGCGTGCCTCGGGCACCACGCGCGGGTCGGTGGTGTACACGCCATCCACGTCGGTGTAGATCAGGCATTCGGCCGCCTTCATGGCGGCGGCGATAGCCACGGCCGAGGTGTCGGAGCCGCCCCGGCCCAGGGTGGTGATGTTGCCGCCCTCGTCGATGCCCTGGAAGCCGGTGACGATGACCACCCGGCCGGCGTCCAGGTCGGCGCGCACGCGCTGGTCGTCGATGGACTCGATGCGCGCCTTGGTGAAGCTCGAATCGGTGCGCACCGGCACCTGCCAGCCGGTGTAGCTCACCGACGGGGCGCCTTCGGACTGCAGCGCAATCGCCAGCAGTGCGGACGACGCCTGCTCGCCTGTGGCGGCCAGCATGTCCAGCTCGCGGTGGTAGGAGCAGTCCTTGTGCGAGGGCGCAAGCTCTCGGGCCAGGCCGAGCAGCCGGTTGGTTTCGCCGCTCATGGCGCTGGGCACGACCACCATCTGGTGGCCCGCCCGCGCCCACTTGGCCACGCGCTTGGCGACGTTGCGGATGCGCTCGGTCGAGCCCATCGACGTACCGCCGTATTTATGAACGATCAGTGCCATGGAGGTGTGTGCTGTGACACGAAGCGCCTGCCGGGTTGAGGGCGCGGTGAAGGGAAAAAGAGCGTTTTGGCGCGCCGGCGCTCCGCTAGTCGGGGAGGAGGTCCAAAACCGGCGGATTGTAGCAACCGAGCACCGGGCCTTCGCGCACGACCAGCGCAGTTCCCACCTTGATCCGGATGCCGTGGCCGCGGGTGCGGCAGGCAGCGATCTGCGACTGCAGTTCGGCCAGTTGCGCCGTGCTGGGGATCGTTTGGTGGCAGGTCTTGAGCCAGTGGCGCAGCACGTTGGCCTGGCGCGCATCGCCCAGCGCGCGCAAGGCGTCCAGCGCCGGGGGCACGCCGACGCCGGCCAGATCGGCCTGGGCAAGCTCCAGCAGCAGTGCGTCGGCCTGCGCCGCATGCGCCGCGCTGCGGGCCAGGGCGTCGCGAAAGTGCGGAAACGCTGCCTCCAGCGCCGGCAGCAGGCGCGCGCGGATGCGGTTGCGGGTGTAGCGCTCGTCGCCGTTGGTCGGGTCTTCCACCCAGGTCTCGCCACGCGCGCGCAGCCAGCCGCGCACGTCGCGGCCCGCCACGCGCAGCAGCGGCCGGTGCCAGTGCAGGCCGCCGCGCTCCCACTGTGCGGGCATGGCCGCCAGGCCGGCGACGCCCGCGCCGCGCGACAGGGCGAGCAGGACGGTCTCGGCCTGGTCGTCGGCGTGCTGTCCGATTGCTATGCTTTTAATAGCTGCCTGCGCTTGACTGGCGTGCGCCAGGGCCGCCAAAGCCTCGTAACGGGCGTGGCGCGCCGCGTCCTCGGGGCTTTGCCCGCGCGCGGGCCGCGCGTCCACATGGCGCACCGCCAGGGGGACCGACAGGCGTTCGCACAGGCTGCGGCAGTGGCGCTCGAAACCGTCGGCCGCGGCCTGCAGGCCGTGGTGCACGTGCAGCGCATGCACCTGTCCTGGCCAGCGCGAGGCACAGGCCAGCAGCAGTGCGCTGGAGTCTGCCCCGCCGCTGAGCGCCACCGCCAGCGGCAGGCGCGGCGCAAAAGCGGCGACGGCGGCGTCGAAGCTCTGCGTCATGCGGCCGGGCCGGCGGGGCGCCGGGCCGTCAGCGGCTGTCCGCCTTGGTGTCGGTGAAGCGGCCGTAGCTTTGCAGCCGCTCGTAGCGGCGCTCGAGCAGGTCCTTGGTCTTCAGGTCGGCCAGTTGCCGCCAGGCGTCACCCAGGGCGCGCTTGACGAACGCGGCCATCTGCTTGTGGTCGCGGTGCGCGCCACCGACCGGCTCGCTGATGATCTTGTCGACCAGGCCCAGCGCCTTCAGGCGGTGCGCCGTGATGCCCATCGCCTCGGCCGCGTCCTGTGCCCGGTCGCCGGTCTTCCACAGGATGGAGGCGCAGCCCTCCGGGCTGATGACCGAGTAGACGGAGTATTGCAGCATCATCACCTGGTCGGCCACGGCAATCGCCAGCGCGCCGCCCGAGCCGCCCTCGCCGATGACGGTGGTGATGATCGGCACCTCGAGCTGCGCCATCTCGAAGATGTTGCGGCCGATCGCCTCCGACTGGCCCCGCTCCTCGGCGTCGATGCCGGGAAAGGCGCCAGGCGTGTCGACGAAGGTGAACACCGGCAGCTTGAATTTTTCCGCCGTCTTCATCAGGCGCAGCGCCTTGCGGTAGCCCTCGGGGCGCGTCATGCCGAAGTTGCGCGCCGCGCGCTCCTTGGTGCCGCGGCCCTTCTGGTGGCCCAGCACCATGCAGGGGTGGCCGTTGAAGCGGGCCAGGCCGCCGACGATGGACTGGTCGTCCGCGAAATGCCGGTCGCCGTGCAGTTCGATGAACTCCGTGAAGATCTCGCGCACGTAGTCCATGGTGTACGGACGCTCGGGATGGCGCGCGATCTTCGTGATCTGCCAGGGCGACAGGTCGCTGTAGATGTCCTTGGTGAGCTGGTGGCTCTTCTTGCTGAGCTGCTCGATCTCTTCGGAGATGTCGACGGCGCTTTCGCTTTGCACGTAGCGCAGCTCGTCGATTTTGGCTTCGAGCTCGGCAATCGGCTGCTCGAAGTCCAGGAAGGTTTTCTTTGCCAAGATGGGTTCTCCTCGTCGGGCCGGATGCGGCGCAGTCGGGCCGTGGCGCACGCGTCGGGCGCGCCGGGCAGCCGCGCGCCGCCCGGGTTAATAGTTGACCGGCAGGGGATCCAAAGACCGCCAAATATACCAAGTGGCCACGCTGCACCAGGGGCGCCAGGCCTGGGCCACCTCGCGCGCATCGCTGCGGCTGACAGGCTCGCCGGAGAAGTAGTTGTGGCTGATGCCGCGGATCAGTCCCACGTCATCGAGCGGCAGCACGTTGGGCCGCAGCAGGTGAAAAATCAGGAACATCTCGGCGGTCCAGCGCCCGATGCCGCGAATGGCTACCAGCTCGCTGATGATGGCCTCGTCGTCCATCGCCTGCCAGCGGTGGGGCTCCAGCCGGCCGCCATCGAAGTGCAGCGCCAGGTCGACCAGGTACTCGACCTTGCGCGCCGACAGGCCGGCCGCGCGCATGTCGTCCACGCGCAGGCGCAGCACCTCCGCCGGCGTCATGGACGGCGGCAGCGCGGCGAAACGGTCCCACACGCTTTGCGCCGCCTTCACCGAGATCTGCTGGCCCACCACGCTGCGCGCCAGCGTGACGAACGCGTCGCCGCGCGACTGCAGCATCGCCTCGCCGTACAGCGGAATGAGCCGCTTCATCACCCGGTCCTTGCGCGCCAGGTGGCGGCAGGCGTCGGCCCAATAGTCAGGCTGGCCGGGGAGCAGCGCAATTGCTTCTTTTTTGATAGCTGCCACCGCTTACCCCAGGCGCGCCAACGGCCGATTTGGCTTGGAAACCATCACCGCGCCGCCTCCCAGGTCGTGCCGGCTGGCCCGTCCTTGAGCGCGATGCCGCCCGCCAGCAGTTCGGCGCGGATGCGGTCGGCCTCGGCGAAGTCGCGCGCGGCCTTGGCCGCGGCGCGCGCGGCGATGCGCTCCTGGATCGCCGCCTCGTCCAGCACCGCTCCGGCCTGCAGGAACGCCCGCGGCTCGGCCTGCAGCAGGCCCAGCTGGCCGCCCAGCGCCCTGAGCAGCCCGGCAGCCTGCGGGCTGCGGCTGCGGTTGACCTCGCCGGCCAGATCGAACAGCACGGCCACCGCCTCGGGCGTGCCGAAGTCCTCGTCCATCGCCACCTTGAAGCGCGCAGCGTGCGGCCCGCTCCAGTCGATCGCCGCCACCGGCGCCGGCTCGACCAGGCTGAGCGCGGTGTACAGGCGGCGCAGCGCAGCGCGCGCGTCGTCCAGGTGCACGTCGCTGTAGTTCAGCGGGCTGCGGTAGTGGCTGCGCACGATGAAGAAGCGCACCACCTCGGCGTCGTACGCGCGCAGCACGTCGCGGATGGTGAAGAAGTTGCCCAGCGACTTGGACATCTTCTCGTTGTCCACGTTGATGAAGCCGTTGTGCATCCATACCTGCGCGAACGGCTGCCCGGTGGCGCCTTCGCTCTGCGCGATTTCGTTTTCGTGGTGGGGAAACTGCAGGTCGGCGCCGCCGCCGTGGATGTCGAAACTCTCGCCGAGCAGCTCGCAGCCCATGGCCGAGCACTCGATGTGCCAGCCGGGACGCCCGTCGCCCCAGGGACTGGACCAGCGCACCTCGTCGGGCTCGCCGGGCTTGGCGCTCTTCCACAGCACGAAGTCGAGCGGGTCCTGCTTGTCCTCTCCCACCGCCACGCGCTCGCCGGCGTGCAGCTCGTCCAGCGTCTTGCCCGACAGGCGGCCGTAGCCGGGGAACTTGCGCACGGAAAAATTCACGTCAGCGCTGCCCGCCTGGTAGGCCAGGCCCTTTTCCTGCAGGCGCGCGATCATGGCCTGCATCTGCGGCACATAGTCGGTGGCGCGCGGCTCGTGCGTGGGCCGCTCAATGCCCAGCGCGTCGGCGTCCTCACGCAGCGCGGCGATCATGCGGTTGGTGAGGCTGCGGACAGTCTCGCCGCCCTCCAGCGCCCGGCGGATGATCTTGTCGTCGATGTCGGTGATGTTGCGCACGTAGGTCACGGCGTAGCCGCTGGCGCGCAGCCAGCGCTGGACCACGTCGAACGCGACCATGGAGCGCGCATGCCCCAGGTGGCACAGGTCGTACACGGTCATGCCGCAGACATACATGCGCACATGGCCGGGGTCCAGGGGCGAGAAGTCCACGAGCGAACGCGACAGCGTGTTGTAGATACGCAAGCTCATGCAGGAAAAAAAAGGAAGGCAGGTGCGGGAAGAAGGGCGGCCCGAAGACAGGCGGCCGGCGGGGGCCAGGGCGGCGCGGCCGTGGGGCACGGCCGGATGGGCCCCTCGCTACAATCGCCGGCAGTATAAGCCTGCCCGTCGGCCCCGCCGGCGTGCCGCGCGCCCTTCCGCCACGTGCTTCCAGCCCTTCTTTTTTGCCGCATGACGCCTGTCCGCCGCCCAGCCCTCCTCCTCCTGCGCCGGCTGGCTTTCACGGCCCTGGTGGCGGCCGGCAGCGCGCAGGCCCAGCAGCCTGCCCCCACGACGTACACCCAGGCGCGGCAGATGCTGCAGGCCGGCAAGGCGGCGAATGCGCTCACCTGGCTGGACGAGCGCCTGGCCGCCGATGGGCGCGACCCGCAACTGCGCTTCCTGCGCGCCGTGGCGCTCACCGACCTGGGCCGGCAGGACGAGGCGATTGCGGCCCTGGTGGACCTGACCGAGACCTATCCCGAACTGCCCGAACCCTACAACAACCTGGCCGTGCTCTACGCGGCGCGCAACCAGCTCGACAAGGCGCGCGACGCGCTGGAGATGGCGGTGCGCGCCCGCCCCGACTACGCCGTGGCGCACGAGAACCTGGGCGACATCTACGTGCGGCTGGCGGCGCAGGCCTATGAGCGCGCCGGCCAGCTTGCCCCTGGCGTGGCCCGCTCGTCCTCGCCCAAGCTGACGCTGCTGCGCCAGTTGCTCGCCCTGCCCGCGCCCCGCTGACGGCCGGGCGGCCCAGGCGGCCTGCACCTTCCTCTTTCCCTCTACAGGAGCCCTTCTTCCATGCTGTTCAGACGAAACCTGTTGCTCACCGTCGCCGGCCTCGGCCTGTCGGCCGCGATCACCACCGCCCATGCCCAGCCTGCCGATCCGCGCGTCAAGCTGTCCACCTCGCTCGGCGACATCGTGGTGCAGCTCGATCCGGCCCGTGCGCCGCAGACCGTGGACAACTTCCTGGCCTACGTGAAGGACGGCCACTACGACGGCACGGTGTTCCACCGCGTCATCGACGGCTTCATGGTCCAGGGCGGCGGCTTCACCCCCCAGATGCAGCAGAAGCCCACCCGCGCACCCATCAAGCTGGAAGCGTCCAACGGACTGAGGAACGACAAGTACACCGTCGCCATGGCGCGTACCGGCAACCCCGATTCGGCCACTTCGCAGTTCTTCATCAACGTGGCCAACAACGAGATGCTGAACGCACCCAAGCCCGACGGCCACGGCTACGCGGTCTTCGGCCGCGTGGTGGAGGGCCAGAATGTGGTCGACAAGATCCGCGCCGTGCCCACCGGCAACCGCGGCCCGCACCAGAACGTGCCCGTCACGCCGGTGGTCATCCAGTCGGCCACCGTGCTCACCCCGTAACCCCAACCCCGAGGACACCCCATGACCACCACCGCCAATCCTGAAGTCGAACTGCACGTCACCATCACCGAGGGCGACAACGTCAGCCACGGCGTGATCACGCTGGAGCTGGACGCCCAGCACGCACCCAAGTCCACGCAGAACTTCATGAACTACGTGAACCAGGGCTTCTACGACGGCACGATCTTCCACCGCGTCATTAAGGGTTTCATGGTCCAGGGCGGCGGCTTCACCCCCGACATGAAGCAAAAGACCACGCAGGCGCCGATCGAGAACGAAGCCGCCAACGGCCTGAAGAACAACCAGTACACGGTGGCCATGGCGCGCACTGGCGACCCGCACAGCGCCACTGCGCAGTTCTTCATCAACACCGTGGACAACGCCTTCCTGAACCACACTTCGCCCTCGCCGCAGGGGTGGGGCTACGCCGTGTTCGGCCGCGTGACCAAGGGCCAGGACGTGGTGGACGCCATCAAGAAAGTGCGCACCACCCGCAAGGGGCACCACGACGACGTGCCGTTCGATTCGGTGGTCATCGACAAGGCCGTCGCCGTCCAGGCCTGAACCCCATCCGCTGCGCGATGACCCAGGCCGCGCCGCCCATGGCCGAGCTGGCCGCGCCCCCGGCCTGGCGCGCGGTGGACTGCCTGTCCGACCTGCACCTCGACAGCAGCACCCCCGCCACGCTGGAGGCGCTGCTGCGCCACCTGCACGCCACAGACGCCGACGCGGTGTTCCTGCTGGGCGACCTGTTCGAGGTGTGGGTGGGCGACGACGCCCTGGACGAGCCCGGCAGCTTCGAGGCCGCCACCTGCCGGCGCCTGCGCGAGGCCTCGCGGCTGCGGCCCACCTGGTTCATGCACGGCAACCGCGATTTCCTCGTCGGGCCGCTGTTTGCCGAGCGCACCGGCATCGGGCTGCTGGCTGATCCGACGGTGCTGCAGTTCGCCGGCCGGCGCTGGCTGCTCACGCATGGCGATGCGCTGTGCCTGCAGGACGTGGAGTACCAGCGCTTTCGCGCCCTGGCGCGCAACCCGGCCTGGCAGGCGCAGCTGTTGGCGCGCCCGTTGCCGGAGCGCCGCGCCACCGGGCGCAGCGCCCGCGACTCCAGCGAAGCGCGCAAGCAGGCCGGCACGGCCGTGTATGCCGATGTGGATGGCACGGCGGTGCAGGTCTGGATGCAGGCTGCCCGCGCCGACGCCCTGGTGCATGGCCACACCCACCTGCCGGGCGACCATGTCCTGGCGGACGGATCGCGGCGCCACGTGCTGACCGACTGGGACCTGGCGGCCACGCCGCCGCGCGCCGGCGTGCTGCGGCTGGACGCCGGCGGCAGCCGCCGCCTGCCGCTGGCCGCCTGAGCGCCATGGCGGCCGGCCGCTGGCTGCGCAGGCTGGTGCACGGCGTGCGCCGCACGGTGGCGCCCGTGCCCGACATCCCGGCGCAGCTGTGGCTCGACGTGGTCGGGCGCTATCCCTTCATCGCCGCCCTGCCGCTGCACGAGCTGGCCAAGCTGCGGGCGCTGGGCGCGCTGTTCCTGCAGCGCAAGCAGTTCACCGGTGTGCATGGGCTACAGGTCACGGACGCCATGGCCGTGGCCATCGCCGCCCAGGCCTGCCTGCCGCTGCTGCACTGGGGCGATGCGCAGCAGGCCCTGGCGTGGTACGACGACTTCGTGGGCATCGTGGTGCACCCCGCCGACGCCGTGGCCCGCCGGCAGGCGACCGACGACGCGGGCGTGGTGCACGACTACGACGAGGTGCTGCAGGGCGAGGCCATGCAGGGCGGGCCGGTGATGCTGAGCTGGCCCGCGGTGGACGCGGCCGGGCGGCCGGACGGCGGGCACGCCACCAGCGTGGTGATCCACGAGTTCGTGCACAAGATCGACATGCGCAGCGGCGCGGCCGACGGCTGCCCGCCCCTGCCGCCGGGCTTCTCTGGCACCACGGGCAGCCGGGCCGCGCACGCAGCGTGGCGTGCAGCGTGGCTGCCCGCCTATGAGCAGTTTCGCGAGCAGGTGGCCATCGCCCAGCGCTTCGGCGGGGCGTGGCCCTGGCTGGACGCCTATGGCGCCACGGCGCCGGCCGAGTTTTTCGCCGTGGCGTGCGAGGCGTATTTCGTGCACCGCGAGCGCTTCGGCCAGGAGTTTCCGACCCTGGCGCCGATGCTCGACGCGTTCTTCAAGCCGGCGGCTTGATGCCGGTGGCGACGTGCTGGCGCACCTGGGCCAGCACCGCCTTCAGCCGCTGCGCGTTCTCCGGGCCCATGCGCAGCAGCAGCTTCTGGCCGCTGCTCAGCGCCTCCAGCTTCGGGTCGGCGAACTCGTAGCGCACCCAGGGCTGCAGCGAGGGAACGTCGCCGCCTACGCGGGTGAGCTGCACGGACAGCGGCCCGCCCGGCTCGGGCGTCGCCAGCAGGTGGTCCAGCACCTCCACCAGCCGGTCGTTGAAGTAGCGGTTCGGATAGCCGAGCTCTACGTACGCCTCCTGGAACAGCGGATACAGCCGCGCGTAGAGTTTCACCGCGGCGTCCAGCGGCACGCCCTCGGCAAAGGTGACGAAGGCGCGGTAGCGCGCGGCGTTGTCGGGTGCGATGGTCTGCACCTGCGCGTCCGCCGGGCCTTCGGTGGCAAAGCGTCCCGGGGTCGGCTGCACCGGCCACAGGCGGGCCGATGCCTGCGGCCGCGCCAAGTTGTCCACGGTGGCGACGGCGCGCCGTGCAAACCCGTCGGGCTGCACGAAGAGCGCCATCTGCCGGGCGCCCAGCAGCGTGGTGAGTTCGCTGCGCAGCCGATCCTCCGCATCGGCCAGCGCCGGCAACGCCGCCTCGGGCTCGGCCAACGCGTCGACGGGGTGGTGCAGCGCGGGCTGCGGCGCCTCCTGCGCGGGAGCGGCAGGCTGCTGCGCCGGCGCGACTGCCGCAGCCGTGTCGCCGGGCAGGTGGGCGGGGCGCCACCAGAACCACCAGGCCGCCGCAGCGATGGCCACGACAGCCAGGGCTGCGAACCAGCCGAGCGGCGACGAGGAGGAGCGAGGCGGCGCAAGGCTGCCAGGGTCACGCAGGGGCATGGTCGTTCCTTTGGACAGGGATGGCCGCAAGCCGGGCCATTGGCTGTGCGACCGCAAAACCCGGCGCACGTTCCCTACACTACCAAAGTGATAGCTGCTGGCGCTTGTCCAGCATGGGCTGGAAGCTGTTTTGGATCAAATTGCGGTCGCCGCGCTGTCCTCAGTCGTCCAGGCCTCTCGCACCGCGCAGCGCCTTGACGGTTCCGCGCTGGCTCTTGGCCTGCAGGCGCCTGCGCTGCGAGGCCAGCGTGGGCCGGGTGGGGCGGCGAGTACGCGGCGCGTCGGCGACGCTGTCCACCACCTGCTGCAGCCGCTGGAGCGCGTCCAGGCGGTTGGCCTCCTGCGTGCGGTATTGCTGGGCCTTGATCACCAGCACCCCCTCGCGGGTGATGCGCCCATCGCGCAGTGCAAGCAGGCGCTGCTTGACGTCGTCCGGCAGCGACGAGGACGCGATGTCGAACCGCAGGTGCACCGCGCTGGACACCTTGTTCACGTTCTGCCCGCCTGCGCCCTGCGCGCGCACCGCGCTCAGTTCGACCTCGGCGGGATCCAGCACCACGCGCCGCGGGGTCGGCACGCGGCTCATGCCCGGGCGGTGGCGCCGCCCTCGAGCGCCGCCAGCAGGGCGCGCATGAACGCCTGCGGGCGCTCGAACTGCACCCAGTGCCCCGCGCCTTCGATCAGCGCAACGCCACGCAGATCGGGCGTGCAGCGCGCATAGGCCTCTTCCAGTGCGCCGATCCACCTCTTGTACAGCGCATCGCTTTCGCCATAGATGGCGTGCACCGGACAGGCCACGCGCGGCAGCGCGCGCGCCAGCGCGTCGGTGTGCGCCAGCCGCCGGCGCGGCAGCCGGTCGCGCTGCACGTTGGCGACGTGCAGCGCCAGGGCCAGGCCGTCGTCGGCATCGATTTCACCGGCGTCGGCCAGCATCAGCGCCGCCAGATTGAAGCGGTGCACGTCTGCCTGCTCTTGCGCCGGCAGATGGCGCCAGGCCCGCAGCTCGAACTGCCGCTGCGGCACCACGCCCATGGCCGGTGCGCCCACCAGCACCAACTGGCGCGCCCGCAACGGGTGCACGGCCAGCAGCAGCCCGGCCACCAGGCCGCCGAGGGAAAACCCCACCAGATCGACCGTGCGCGTGCCGAACAGGCTTTGCAGCGCCTGCGCCAGGGGCGCAACCAGCGCATCTGCGTCCGTGCCCTGCGCGGGCGCGGCCGAATCACCGAAGCCCGGCAGGTCCGCCGCCCAGACGCTGCGCCCTGCCGCCACGAGCGGCTCGATGTTCTTCACCCAGTGCGTCCAGCTGCCGCTGCCGCCATGCAGCAGCACCAGCGGCACCGGCTCGCGCGCGCCCTGCTCGCCCCAGACGTGCCAGACCATGTCGCCCGCGCCGCCCGGCACGGCCACGCGCCGGGCCTGCGCCGCCAGTCGCGCCGCCACTGGCGGCAGCGTCCGGACCGGCACGGCAGGCTCGGGCGTTGCCATCACCACTGCGCCAGTCCGTCGATGGCAAGGGTGTAGCCCTGCACGCCAAAGCCGCACAGCACCGCGCGCGCCGCACTGGAGAGATAGGAGTGGTGCCGAAACGGCTCGCGTGCGTGCACATTGCTGATGTGCAGCTCCACCAGCGGCACGCCCGTGCCCTTGACGGCATCGAGCAGCGCGACACTGGTGTGCGTGTACGCCCCGGCATTGAGCACCACGCCCGCCAGAGCGCCCTGCGCGTGCAGGCGGCCTGCCTCGTGCACCCAGTCCACCAGATCGCCCTCGTGGTTGCTCTGGCGGAACTGCAGCGCCAGCCCGTGGCGCGCACAGGCCTGCCGGCACAGCTCCTCGACGTCTGCCAGGCCCTGCGAGCCGTAGATGTGCGGCTCGCGCATGCCGAGCAGGTTCAGGTTGGGGCCGTTGAGCACGAAGGCGGTCTTGGTCATGGGCGAAACGCTCGGGTGGCGGCAGAGTCGAAAAAAGGCACGGCGACCGCAGGCGCGCCGCGCGTGGCCGGCGATTATCGGCCCGCCCCTTCGGCCAAAAGGAACGGCCCGCGCGAGCGGGCCGTGGAGCAGGTCAGGACCGGCGGTCAGCGCCAGTCGCGCCGACCGTGGTGGTGGTGGTGGCGGTGGCCATGGTAGTACGGCCGCGGCGCGACGTACACCGGCGCCGGGCGGTAGTACACCGGCGGCGGCGCGTAGTAGACCGGTGCGGGCGGGCGGTAGTAGACCGGCGGCGGCGCGTAATACACCGGGGCAGGCGGCGTGTAGTACACCGGGCCGCGGTTGGCGGCGCCCACCACCACGCCGGGCACCCCGACGCCGATGGACCAGTGCACGTCACTGCGCGCCTGGGCTGCGCCGGCGCCGGCCAGCAGTGCCAGGGCCAATCCAGCCGAGGCGAACCAGGAACGGGTTGCAGTCATGAGATTTCTCCTTCGAAGGCGGCAGTGCCGCACGTCACCGTGGTTTTCAAGCTCTGACGGACACAACGCACGAGATGCCCGAAAGGATGGCACGAGTGTGCAACTTTGTTGTGTCGGGACGTACGGGCCTGGGTGACGAGGCGTAACCGCGGCCGCCTAGAATCACCGCCCATGAGCACCCCCGCCGACCGCGAACCCGCCAAACCCAGCAATTTCCTGCGCCAGATCATCGAAAACGACCTGCAGCAGGGCACCCACGCCGGCCGCCACTGGGGCGGCAGCCCTGGCGACGCCGCCCACCATGCGCAAGGCCCTGTGGACGAGGCGCGCATCCGCACGCGCTTTCCGCCCGAGCCCAACGGCTACCTGCACGTGGGCCACGCCAAGAGCATCTGCGTGAACTTCGGCCTGGCGCGCGACTATGGCGGTGTCTGCCACCTGCGCTTCGACGACACCAACCCGGAAAAGGAAGACCAGGAGTTCGTGGACGGCATCATCGACGCCGTGCACTGGCTGGGCTTCGACTGGAAGGATGCTGACGGCCACGAGAACCTGTACTGGGCCAGCGACTACTTCGGTTTCATGTATCGCGCCGCCGAGTACCTGATCGAGCGCGGCCTGGCGTATGTGGACGAGCAGACGCCCGACGACATGCGCGCCAACCGCGGCGATTTCACCCGCCCCGGCACCGACAGCCCCTTCCGGGGCCGCAGCGTGGCCGAGAACCTGGAGCGCTTTCGCGAGATGCGCGACGGCAAGCTGCCCGATGGCGCCGCCGTGCTGCGCGCCAAGATCGACATGGCCTCGCCCAACATCAACCTGCGCGACCCGGCCCTGTACCGCATCAAGCACGCCGAGCACCACAACACCGGCAACCAGTGGTGCATCTACCCGATGTACACCTACGCCCACCCCATCGAGGACGCGCTGGAGCACATCACCCACTCCATCTGCACGCTGGAGTTCGAGGACCAGCGCCCGTTCTACGACTGGCTGCTGGACCACTTGCGCGAGGGCGGCCTGATCGCCTCGCCCCAGCCGCGCCAGTACGAATTCGCCCGGCTGAACCTGACCTACGTCGTCACGAGCAAGAGAAAGCTCAAGCACCTGGTGGACAGCGGCACCCTGACCGGCTGGGACGACCCGCGCATGCCCACCATCGTCGGCCTGCGCCGGCGCGGCTTCACGCCTGCGGCGATCCGCGACTTCTGCGAACGCATCGGCATCACCAAGGACTACGCCTGGATCGACTACGCGCTGCTGGAAGCGTGCCTGCGCGACGACCTGGAAAGCCGCGCGCACCGCGCCATGGTGGTGCTGGACCCGGTCAAGCTGGAGCTGACCAACTGGGCCGAGGTGTTCGGCTCCGCCTCGCACCTGGAGACCTGCACGCTGCCCGCCCTGCCCCGCGCACAGGACGGCGCCGCCGCCCCCGAGCGGCGCTTCACCCTGGGCCGGGAGGCGTGGATCGAGCGCGAGGACTTCGCCGAGGAGCCACCCAAGGGCTACAAGCGCCTGTTTCCCGGCAACCGTGTGCGCCTGAAGGGCGGCTATGTCATCGAGTGCACCGGTTGCGAAAAGGATGCCCAGGGCAACGTCACCCGCGTGCTAGCCACCGTGGTGCCGGACACCAAGAGCGGCACCGCGGGCGCGGACAGCGTCAAGGTCAAGGCGGCCATCACCTGGGTGGGCGTGCAGGACGCCGTCCAGGCCGAGGTGCGGCTGTATGACCGGCTGTTCACCGACCCGCAGCCCGACGCCGGCGGCAAGGACTACCTGGCGCTGCTCAACCCGGGCAGCCTGCAGGTGGCCACCGCCTGGGTCGAGCCCTCGCTGGCGGCCGCGCAAGCCGATGACAAGTTCCAGTTCGAGCGCTTCGGCTACTTCGTCGCCGACCGCGTGGACCACCGCGCAGACCGGCCGGTGTTCAACCGCATCACCGGCCTGAAGGATTCCTGGGGCAAGTGAACCGGACCGGGCGCGCCGGTGGACGAAGGCGCGCACTAGCGCCCGCTTCCTACCCGCGCAGCTGCGTGCCTGCGCTACCGTGCGCGTTGTGTCCACCTTTCCCGGAGAAACAATGCGTGCCCTGCCCTCGTTCCAACCCCTGTTCCTGGCCGGCCTGGCCGCTCTGATGACGGCCTGCGCCAGCGATCCGCAGGCCCGGCCCGGCCCGGCGCCCGGTGCGCAGCCCGGCGCCGTGGTGGCCCCGCCGCCGGCCACTGCTGCGTCCCGCCTGACCATGCACGAGTGGGAACTGGTCGCCATGGCCGACTCGCAGGGCCGCGCTGACACCCGCTGGCGCCGGGGGAACCAGCGCGCGCCGCGCCTGCACTTCGAGGACGGGCGCATGGCGCTGCAGGGGCTGTGCAATACCGTGGCCAGCAGCTACCGCCTGCAGGGCCCCAACTTGGCGCTGTCGCAGGCCATGTCCACCAAGCGCGCCTGCGCCGACCGCGACTTGATGGCGCTGGAAGACCGCATGGCGCGCCAGATGAACGGCTCGGTCGGGTATGAGGTGCGCAGCAATGCCGGCGGCCCGCCCCTGCTGGTGCTGCTGTTTGCCGATGGCAGCCGCTGGGAGCTGACGGGCGAGCCCACCGCGCAGACACGCTACGGCGGCCAGGCCGAGCGGGTGTTCCTGGAAGTGGCGCCCCAACGCGTGCCATGCCACCACGGCACCATGGCCAACGCCCAGTGCCTGCGCGTGCGCGAAGTGCGTTTCGCCGACAACGGCGTGCGCCAGGGTGTGGGCGAGTGGCGGCCGCTGTACGGCGAGATCGAGGGCTACACCCACCAGCCGGGCACGCGCCACGTGCTGCGGTTGAACCGCTTCCAGCGCGCCCAGCCGGTGCCCGCCGATGCGTCTGCGCAGGTGTACGTGCTGGACATGGTCGTCGAGACCGAACGCATGCGCTGAACGCACGCGGCAGAAAATTGAAACAAAAAGGGGCTGCAGCGCTTGATGGACAAGCGCCAGCAGCTCCTTATTTCGTAGCAATCTCCGCGAGGTCGGCGGTCAGGGCGCCCGCCTGGGTCAGCCGCTCGGCGACCAGCAGCTTGGCCATTTCGGCCTGGCTCAGGATGCCCAGTTCCTCGGCCACCTGGGCGATCGGGCGGCCGGTGGCGATGGCCGCCTTGGCGATCGACGCCGCCTTTTCGTAGCCGATCAGCGGGTTGAGCGCCGTCACCAGCGTCACCGAGGCCGCGATGCGCTGGGTCAGCAGGTCCTGGTTGGCAACGATGCCTTCCACGCAGTTCACCTGCAGCGTGTGGCAGGCCTGGGCCAGGTGGTGAAGGCTCTTGTGCAGCGCCCATGCGATGAGTGGCTCGAAGGCGTTGAGCTGCAACTGCCCGGCTTCACAGGCCATGGTGATGGCCACGTCGTTGCCGATGACCTCGAAGCAAACCTGGTTCATCACCTCCGGAATCACCGGGTTGACCTTGCCCGGCATGATCGACGAGCCGGCTTGGCGCGCCGGCAGCCGGATGTCGCCCACGCCCGCCTGCGGCCCGGACGACAGCAGGCGCAGGTCGTTGCTGATCTTCGACAGCTTGGCCGCGATGCGCTTGAGCACGCCGGAGATGTCGACGAACGCACCGGTGTCGGAGGTGGAGGCGATCAGGTTGCCTGCAGCCTGGACCGGAACGCCTGACAGCTCGGCCAGCTTCGGCGTGACCACGTCCACGTAGCCCACGGGCGCGTTGATGCCGGTGCCGATCGCCGTGCCGCCCAGATTGCTCTCGCACATCAGGTAGGCGGACTCGCGCAGGCGGCGCTCGTCGTCCTGGATCATGCAGGCGAAGGCCTCGAACTCCTGGCCGAGCGTCATCGGCACGGCGTCCTGCAGCTGGGTACGCCCGACCTTCAGGATGGGGCCGAACTCGCGCGCCTTGGCATGGAAGGCGCCGCGCAGGGCGGCCAGCGCCGACAGCAGCGTCTGGATGCCGAAATACGTGGCGATCTTGACGGCGGTGGGGTAGACGTCGTTGGTGCTTTGCGAGGCATTGACGTGGTCGTTGGGGTGCACCACGTCGTAGCGGCCCTTGGCGAGGCCCAGGTGCTCCAGCGCCCGGTTGGCGATGACCTCGTTGGCGTTCATGTTGGTGGAGGTGCCGGCGCCGCCCTGGATCACGTCGATGACGAACTGCTCGTGCAACTGGCCGTCGATCAGGTCGTCACAGGCGCGGGAGATGGCGCTCGCCTGGGTGTCACCGATCACGCCCAGCTGCAGGTTGGCGTGTGCAGCCGCCTTTTTGACGAAGGCCAGGGCCCGGATCAGCTCGGGCATCTGCGCCACGGTGTGGCCGGTGATCGGGAAGTTCTCCACGGCGCGCGCCGTGTGCACACCCCAGTAGGCATCGGGCGGGATGGTCTTGGGTCCGAGAAAATCTTGTTCTTCGCGCATGGTCGTCGGTCTGGGAGGGGGGAAAGCGTCCCCGTGGAAATGGAAGTGATGCCGGGCCACCCGTGCCATGCCTGCGCCGCTCCGGGCAAGGGGAGCAGGCGGCGCGCAACGGTGGCGGATCGGCTGGCAGGTCAATAACGGGGCACCGGCCCGGCGCACTTCTTGGGCTGCGCGGGCGCCGGTACGGGGCAGACGCGGTGTGCGCGCTCGCCCCCTGTGGCGATGCCCTGGCGGCGTGCCGCACAGATAGCGCGGCGCCGCACAGGGCATGGCCCCGATTATGACCCCATGCGCGGGCGATGCATGGGTCCATCCGCCTTCTGCATAACCTTTTCCCCCGCGAACGGCCGGTCGGGGGAGGCGGCCTACACTTGCAGCGCCCGCCCTTGTCGCTGCACGCTTTCTTCCTATGTTCCCCGGCCCGCGCCTGCTGCGCTTTTCCAAACCCTATGGCGTGCTCAGCCAGTTCACACCCGAAGGGCGCTGGCGCGGCCTGGCCGAGTTCATCGCCGTGCCAGGGGTGTATGTTGCCGGACGCCTGGACGCAGACAGCGAGGGCTTGCTGCTGCTGACCGACGACGGCGCCTTGCAGGCCCACATCAGCGACCCGCGCCACCGCATGGAAAAGACCTACTGGGTGCAGGTGGAAGGCATCCCCGAGGAGGCGGCGCTGGAGCGCCTGCGCGACGGCGTGGCTCTGCGCGACGGCCGTGCCCTGCCCGCGCGCGCGCGTCGGCTGCAGGCGCCGCCGCCCATCGCGCCGCGCGAGCCCCCCATCCGCGTGCGCCAGCACATCCCGGACTGCTGGCTGGAGCTGGTCATCCGCGAGGGGCGTAACCGGCAGGTGCGCCGCATGACTGCCGCCATCGGCCACCCCACGCTGCGGCTGGTGCGCGCGGCCGTGGGGCCGTACACGCTGGACGGGCTGGCCCCGGGCGAATGGGCCGACGCCGCGCCGCCCGAAAGCTATCGAAAAAGGAGCAGCCAGCGCTTGTCCAGCAAGCGCTAGCGGCCTATTTCATTCACATTTTTGGCCAGGGGGCGCCCGGCCGCGCTCAGGCCGCGTCGCGCGCCCGGCAGGTGTCCACGCCCAGCACGGCGTAGGCCGGACAAAACCGCACCACACCCGTGACCAGCGGCACCACCCCCAGCCAACCCCACCAGCCCACCGTGCCGGTGGCGGCCAGGGCGATCAGCACCAGCCCGAGGACCACCCGCAGCGCGCGGTCGAGGCTTCCGACATTGAATCTCATGGCAACTCCTTGTAGAGGGCCCGCAGGCCGGTGAAAAAAAAGGGTTTCAGCCCTCAGGCCGCCATGCCCCGATTCCAGGGCATGCGCGCCAGCAGCCGCGCCATGCCGCAAAAGCCGGTGGCGCCGGCAAGCACCAGCCCCGCGCCGACGAAGCCCGGAACCAGCAGGAACCAGGGCGAGGCGGTGGCGGCCAGCAGCGTGCCCAGCGCCACCAGCGCGCCGGCCGCGATGTGCACCTGGCGCTGCAACTCCAGCGGCTGGGATGCATCGCGCGCCACCGGCAGGCCGGCGCGGACCCAGGCGTCCAGGCCGCCTTCGAGCACGAAGGCCTCGCACGGCACACAGCCTGCCAGCGCGGCCGCAGCGGCCCGGGTGCGCTGGCCCGAGCGGCAGTGGAAGATGACCGCACGCGCCTGGGCCAGCATTGGCAGTCGGCCCGCGCCCGGGCCCTGCCACTGCGCCAGCGGCACGTGCTGCGCACCGGGAATGCGCTCGCGCGCATGCTCATCGGCACTGCGCACGTCGACCAGGACGGCATCGCCTGCCTGCAGCAGGCGGCGGGCAACATCGGCGGACAGGGGGGTGGCGTACATGGCAGGCTCCTTACATCAGGGCAGGACACGGAAGAAATCGACGCGGACAGTCGCAGGCGGCGCGCGTCATGGGCAGACGATGGTCTTGAGCGCGCCCATCAGGGTCGCCACGTGCGGGTGGTCGATGCGGTAGTACAGCGTCTGCGCCTCGCGGCGGAACGTGACCAGGCCTTCGTCGCGCATGCGCGACAGGTGCTGCGACAGCGCCGACGGGCTGAGCGTCACCACCTCGTTGAGCGCACCCACGGCCATCTCGCCATGCTCCATCAGCAGGCACAGCACGATCAGCCGGTGCGGGTTGCCCACTGCCTGCAAGAGCGCCGCGGCCTGCGTGGCGCTCGCCTGCAGGCGCTGCAGGTCGGATGGGGGGTTGGCAGCAGAGGTCATGGTGGCAGCCGCGAGTTTATTTCATATATCGCTAAATTAGAATACGCTAAACTAAAGTTTCCCCGTTGCCGGGCGGGTCTTTCCGTCCGGTGCCGTCCTTGTGCCCTTCCTTTTTTATGGAGAACCCGCATGACCGTCGCTTCGTACCAGCAACTGACCCAGGAAATTTCCGCCAACCTGATGCCGCTGCGCAAGAGCCTGCCCGGGGTGATGGGCGGGTTCGGCGAGATGGGCAAGGCGGCCATCGCCGACGGCGCCCTGGACGCCAAGACCAAGGAGCTGATCGCCCTGGCCGTGGGCGTGGCGGCGCGCTGCGAGGGCTGCATCGGCTTTCACACCAAGGCCCTGGCGCGCCTGGGCGCCACCACCGCCGAGGTGCACGAGGCCCTGGGCGTGGCCATCTACATGGGCGGCGGGCCGGTGGCGATGTACGCGGCCAGCGCGGTGCAGGCCTTCGCCGAGTTCAAGCCCGCCGACTGACCGGCTGCCCGCGCGGCGCCGAGCGCGCTCAGCCCTGCGCGCGCCGCAGGCGCAGCGCGCCGTCCAGCACCAGCAGGCCCACGGCCGCGAAGATCGGTCCGTACGTCGGCCACTGTCCCGGGGCGATGCTCTCGCCCAGCAGCATCGCCACCAGGGCCAGCAGCACCGGCTCGACATAGCTCAGCAGTCCGAACAGCGCCAGCGGCAGCCAGCGCGCGGCGGCCATGTACAGCGCCAGGGCCACCGCGCTCACCACCCCCAGCACCGGCACCAGGGCCCACAGGTGCGCGTTGTCGGTCACCAGCGGCCAGGAGGTGGGCGGGCGCAGCACGAACCACAGCGCCACCGGGGCCAGCAGCAGCATGTCCAGCCAGTGGCCGCCCAGATGGTCGGTGCGCAGCACGCGGCGCATCACGAAGTAGGCCGTGTAGCCGAGCGACACCAGCCAGGTCTCCCAGGACATGCCGCCGGCGCGCACGACCTCGTGCGCCACGCCCACGCCAGCCAGCAGCGTCGCGGCCCACTGCAGGGGCGACAAGCGCTCGTTGAACAGCAGCCGCCCGGCCAGCACCATCACCAGCGGCAGCAGGAAGTAGCCCAGCGACACTGGCAGCGCCCGCCCGTGCAGCGGCGCCCACAGAAACACCCACAGCTGCAGCCCCAGCATGCCGGCGCTGGCCAGCAGCGCCAGCGCCAGCAGCGGCGTTCGCCGCACGCGCACCCACAGCAGTCGCACCCGCGCGCCCTGCTTCAGGCCCAGCAGCAGCAGCGTGGTGAAGGGCAGCGTGCACAGCACCCGCCAGCCGAAGATCTGCTCACCGTCCAGCGGCGCCAGGAACGGCGCCATGTAGTACAGGCCGCCGAACAGCACGGAAGCGACGATGGATGCGGCAAGGCCTTTGATCACGGAACGGAGGATGAAGAAGTCAAAGAGGAAAGCGACGTGTGCCACCGGGCAGCGGCTCGCGATTGTGGCGCAGGCGCGGCACGCGGCCCTGCGTCTATAGTGGCGCCCTTTTGCCGCCCTGTCCGTGTCCGCCGCCGCGCTCTTGTGCCTCGTCATCGCCGTCAGCGACGGTGACACCCTGTCCGTGCGCTGCGGCGCCCGCAAGCCCGAGCGCGTGCGCGTGGCCGGCATCGATGCCCCGGAGATGCGCCAGGCCTACGGTCGGCAGTCCCGCGAGCATCTGGCGCGGCTGTGCTTTCGCCAGCGCGCCGAGGTCTATAGCCTGGCCCGCGACGCCTACGGCCGGCGTGTCGCGCACGTGCGCTGCGCGGGGCAGGACGTGGCCCGCGCCCAGGTGTCGACCGGCCTGGCGTGGGTCTACACACGCAACAGTGCGCATACGCGCGAGCTGACCGCACTGCAGCGGCGCGCGCAGGCCAGCCGCACGGGGCTGTGGGTGCAAAAGCGCCCCACCGCCCCGTGGGACTACCGGCGCCGGCACCCGCAGCGCCGCAGCCCCGGCTGAAGCGCGCCTACAGCAGGTCGGCGCGCAACTCGGCCGCGCTGCGCGGCGACAGCAGGCCGGGCGCCA
>DAMCAL010000003.1:11376-56636 GCA_032059585.1 Burkholderiaceae bacterium | reverse complement strand
TGGTGTTCACCGAGGAGTCCAGCGTCGCCGCCTTCTTGCTGCGCGCGCGGCGCGAAGGCCTGCGCGACTTCGGGGCCTGCATGAGCCCGCACACCGCCTGGCTGATCCTGCAGGGCATCGAGACGCTGCCCCTGCGCATGGAGCGGCACATGCGCAACACCGCGAAAGTGGTCGAATTCCTGGCCAGCCACCCGTTCGTCTCGCGCGTCGGGCACCCCCTGCTGGAGTCGCACCCCAGCCACGCGCTGGCACAGCGGCTGCTGCCGCGCGGCGCGGGATCGGTGTTCAGCTTCGACCTGGCCGGCAGCCGTGCCCAGGGCAAGGCGTTCGTCGATGCACTGCAGCTGTTCAGCCACCTGGCCAACGTGGGCGACTGCCGCAGCCTGGTCATCCACCCGGCCAGCACCACGCACCACCGCATGGACGACGCGGCGCTGGCGGCCGCCGGCATCGGCCAGGGGACGATCCGCCTGTCCATCGGGCTGGAAGAGGCCGACGACCTGATCGACGACCTGAAGCGCGCGTTGAAGGTCGCGGAGAAATCCGCTGGCGCAAAGGCAGGTGCGTGATGCGGTACGACGTGAACAGCGCATCCACCTACTGCTACACCGGCGGCAAGCCTTTTGACGCCGCCAAGCCCACGGCCGTCTTCATCCACGGCGTGCTGGGCGACCACAGCGTGTGGGCCTGGCAGACCCGCTATTTCGCCAACCACGGCTGGAACGTGCTGGCCGTGGACCTGCCCGGCCATGGCCGCAGTGGCGGCGACGCGCCCGAGAGCGTGGAGCAGGCGGCCGGCTTCATCGGCGCGCTGCTGGACGCCGCCGGAGTGCAGCGCGCGGCGCTGGTCGGCCACAGCTGGGGCTCGCTGATCGCGCTGCAGGCGGCGGCGGACCTGGGCGAGCGCATCAGCCACCTGGTGCTGGTCGGCACGGCGTATCCGATGAAGGTGTCACCCGCCCTGATCGACGCGGCGCAGAACGAACCGGAAAAAGCCCTGAAGATGATCAACGTCTTCTCGCGCAGTACGCTGGCCCCGCCCAGCGGCGCGGGCGCGTGGGTCTATGGCGCCGGCCTGGCGCTGGGACGGCGTGTGCTGCAGGGCAACCGCGAAGCGAACGTGTTCCACCGCGGCTTCGTGGCCTGCGACCGGTATGCGGGCGGTGAAGAGGCGATCGCCGCCATCCAGTGCCCGGTGCTGTTCGCCCTGGGCGCACGCGACCAGATGACGCCGCCCAAGGCCGCACGCACGCTGATCGAGGCTGCGCGCGCCGCCGGCAAGCGCGTCGAGCTGGTCAACCTGCCTGTCGGCCACCACCAGATGCAGGAAGCGCCAGACGAGACGCTGGCGGCGATCCGCGACTTTCTGCGCTGAACCCCGGGGCCACCCGTCTGCGGTGGCCGGCTTTCACAAGGGTGCGACGGGCGCATGGGCAGGCCGCAGCGGCCGGGCGCCCGGGGCACGGCGCGCCCGGCCGCCCCTGGCCCCGGCAGCGGAAAGTCAGCCTTGGGCCGCACTTGCATTCACCTGCCGGCCCGCCGGCCATCGAAGTGCCGGCACCATCGCGACATTGCAGTGCAGCAATCCACACAGCCGGCTGCGCCCGCACCCGCCACAATCGCCCTCCATGCCCTCTCCTGTTTCCCCCCCTACCACTGCTGTCCTGCTGTGCAACCTGGGCACGCCCGACGCCCCCACCGCGCCCGCGCTGCGCCGCTACCTGGCGCAATTTTTGGGCGACCCGCGCGTGGTCGAGATCCCGCGCCTGGCCTGGTGGCCCATCCTGCACGGCATCATCCTGCGACTGCGCCCCAAACGCTCGGCCGCCAAATACGCCACCGTGTGGACGCCCGAGGGCTCGCCCTTGGCGGTGTGGACGCAGCGCCAGGCGCTGCTGCTGCGCGGCTGGCTGGGCGAGGCCGGGCAGCACGTGGCGGTGCAGCACGCCATGCGCTACGGCCAGCCGGCCATCGGCAAGCAGATCGAGGCGCTGCAGGCGGCCGGCGTGCGCCATGTGCTGGTGCTGCCGCTGTACCCGCAATACTCCAGCACCACCACCGCCAGCCTGTTCGACGACGTGGCCGCCTGGGTGCAGCGCGCCCGCGTGTACCCGGAGCTGCGCTTCGTCAACAGCTACCACGATCACCCGGACTACATCGCCGCGCTGGCCGCCAGCGTGCGTGCGCACTGGGCGCGCGAGGGCGGGCCGGCCGAGCGGCTGGTGATGAGCTTCCACGGCATTCCCGAGCGCAACGTGCGCCTGGGCGACCCGTATGCCGACGAGTGCCGCACCACGGCCCGGCTGCTGGCCGAGCACCTGGGTTTGCAGCCCGAGCAGTGGCAGATCACCTTCCAGTCGCGCTTTGGCCGCGCGCGCTGGCTGGAGCCCTACACCGAGCCGACCCTGGTCGCGCTGGCCCAGGGCGGCCTGCGCCGGGTGGACGTGATGTGCCCCGGCTTTCCCTGCGACTGCCTCGAAACCCTCGAGGAAATCAATGACGAGGCGCGCGAGGCGTTCCTGCACGCAGGCGGGCAGGAGTTTCGCTACATCCCGTGCCTGAACGACAGCCCGGCGTGGATCGACGCCCTGAGCCGCATCGCGCAGCAGCAGCTGTCGGGCTGGCCGACGGCCCGGCATTAAGAGCAAAACAGGCCTCCAGCGCTTATACAGCAAGCGCTAGTAGCTATTTTTTCGATAGCAATGCTGCATCCGCCAGGGGCGGGCTTGCAACCCGCTGGACGCCCTACCTCCGACAGGCGCCGATGCCCCCGGCTGGCACCAGCGTTGCGCGCGGCTGCGCCACAATCGCCCGCATGACCCTTGCTGCCGAATCCATGCGTCTGGACAAATGGCTGTGGTGCGCGCGTTTCTACAAGACGCGCAGCCTGGCGGCCGACGAGATCGGGCGCGGCCGCGTCACCATCAACGGCCAACTGGCCAAGGCCGCGCGTGACCTGCGCGTGGGCGACACGGTGGCGCTGCGCCAGGGCAACGTGCCGCGCACGGTGGTGGTGCGGGGTCTGAGCGCCATGCGCGGGCCTGCGCCGGTGGCGCAGCAGCTGTACGAGGAAACCCCCGAGAGCCTGGTCGAGCGCGAGCGCTTGGCGCAGTCGCGCCGGCTGGCGCCGGAGCCCGCAGAGGCGTTGCGCGACGGCAGGCCGACGAAGCGTGACCGGCGCAGCATGGAGCAGCTGCGCACCAACTGGGGCGACCGCTGGAGCGCGTCGCTGGACGATGGGCCGCCCGGAAAATCGTGACTGTGGCCCGGTTGTCCCGCTCGTGCCTTTTGGTGCCGATGCCACCTGCACGCTGGCGCCACCGCAGCGCCATCTCGTCCATGGTCACGGTGCAGGGTCCTCCCGAAGCCGGCTGAGAGCCCACCCTTCGCGCCGCCGCGGCAAAGGGCGGCCCGCTTCTGCCCACTGTCTCATCCTCCGCCATAGGGCGCCAGGCTGCTCCTGTCCTCGCTCACCCGCCCCACCTGCCCGATCGGCGGAAACGCCCGCTGCGGGCACCCCACCCGTTCGCACACCTTGCAGCCCATGCCGATCGGCACATACGCCGCCGGGTCGGCCAGGTCCAGCCCGCGCCCATAGACCAGCGCCCCCGCGTGCTGCACGTCGCAGCCCAGCGCCACCGAGAACTGCTGGGCCGGCGCGCCCCAGCCGCCGGCGCTGCGCGTCACGGTGCGGGCGATCCACAGGTACGAGCGCCCGTCCGGCATGCGCGCCAGCTGGCGCACGATGCGCCCGGGCTGGGCGAAGGCCTCGTACACGTTCCACAGCGGGCAGCTGCCGCCGATCTTGCTGAAGTGGAAATGCGTGGCCGACTGCCGCTTGCTGATGTTGCCGGCCCGGTCCACGCGGATGAAGAAGAACGGCACGCCGCGCGCGCCCGGGCGCTGCAGGGTGGACAGGCGGTGGCACACGGTCTCGAAGCCCACGCCGAAGCGCTGCGCCAGCCGCTCGATGTCGTAGCGCAGGCCTTCCGCCGCGCGCAGGAAGCGCGTGTAGGGCAGCAGCAGCGCGCCGGCGAAGTAGTTGGCCAGGCCGATGCGCGCCAGGGTGTGCGCGGCGCCGTCCGTCAGGGGCGCGCCCTGCAGCACCTGCGCCATCTGCGGCTCCATCTCCAGGAAGGCCAGCTGCGTCGCCACCTGGAAGGCGCGCTGCGCGGGCAGCAGGCTGGGCGCGAGGTGCAGCACACGCTCGGCGGCGTCGAAGCGGCGCAGCGCGGCGTCGCCCTCCTGCCCCGGCGGCGGCTCGGGCAGCAGCGCCACGCGCACGCCGTGCGCATCCTGCAGGCGCTGGGCCAACGCCGTGTCGCTGGCGCGCTCGGGCAGGCGCCAGTCGTGTGCCAGGGTTTCGGCCGCGTCGTCCAGCGGCGCG
The DNA here is from genome assembly GCA_032059585.1 of Burkholderiaceae bacterium. Taxonomy (GTDB): domain Bacteria; phylum Pseudomonadota; class Gammaproteobacteria; order Burkholderiales; family Burkholderiaceae_C; genus Melaminivora. Next base: position 52,249 of record DAMCAL010000003.1, on the reverse strand, counting down.
ATGTGGTTGTGCTGCGAAAAGAAGAAGTCGCGCACCTGCTCGTAGGCCATGGGCGCGGCACTGCCGGCCGTGTGGCCGCTGCCCGCACCATCCAGCTGCTGCGACAGCGCGGCCAGGCGCTCGTCGGCCTCGCGCCGGCCGGCGTGCAGCGCCAGCAGGGTGCGCGCCACGGCGGGCATGTTGGCCGCCAGCTCGCGGATCTCGGCCAGCGACACGGCATCCTGCGGGCGCGCGCCGGCGGCGTCGGCCAGCACGTCGCGCAGGCCAGCCACCAGGCGCGCCTCGTCGTCGTCGGAAAAGCGCTGCACGTCCACGCCGAACACGGCGTTGATTTTCAGCAGCACCGGCACGGTGAGCGGGCGCTGGTTCTGCTCGATCTGGTTCAGGTAGCTGGCCGACAAATCCAGCGCGCGCGCCAGCGCCACCTGGGTCATGCCGCGTTCCTCGCGCAGGCGGCGCAGGCGCACGCCCATGAAGGTTTTTTTCATATGCAGTGATTCGCAAACTTTGCAAAAACCCGCAGCAGCACTCGCAATGCTTCGCGATTTCAGGGCTCGTGCGGGAGGGCGATTGTGCGTAGATTGCGAAGCATGACAAGCCCTTTTTCTCCTGCCCTTCCGCGTGGCGCGCTGGAAACGCGCGACGTGGTCTTCCCCGCGCAGGCCAACCACCGCGGCACGCTGTTCGCGGGCCACGCGCTGGCCAGCATGGCGCGCGTGGCCTGGCTGGCGGCACGCGATGCCGCCGGGCGCGACGTGGTCATGGCCGGCGTGACTGGCGTGCAGTTCCTGGCGCCCGTCGCGGTGGGCCAGGTGCTGACGCTGCGCGCCTGGGTCAGCCGCGTGGGCCGCAGCTCGCTCACAGTGTGCGTGCGCGGCGTGGCCGACGTGCCCGCCGCCGGCCTCGAGGATGTGCTGCAGGGCGTGTTCGAGATGGTGGCCGTGGACGCCCACGGCCGCCCCACCCCCATCGACCTGGCATCCGTGCCAGCGCAACCGGAGACCACTGCCCCATGAATGCCGTCCTGACCCCCGTCCACCCTGCGGCGCCCGCCGCGTCCGCCCCGCACGCCGCGCCCGACGCGCCCGACGTGCCGGTTGCGCCGAAGGCCAAGAAGTCCGTCGCCCTGTCCGGCGTCAACGCCGGCAACACCGCCCTGTGCACCGTGGGCCGCACCGGCAACGACCTGCACTACCGCGGCTACGACATCCTGGACATCGCCGAGGTCTGCGAGTTCGAGGAAATCGCCCACCTGCTGGTGCACGGCACGCTGCCCACGCGCGCCGAGCTGGCCGCCTACAAGGCGAAGCTGAAAGCGCTGCGCGGCCTGCCCCTGCACGTGCGCGCGGCGCTGGAGGCGCTGCCTGCCAACGCGCACCCGATGGACGTGCTGCGCACCGGCGTGTCCGCGCTGGGCTGCGTTTTGCCGGAGCGCGACGAGCGCCCGCTGGCCGGCGCGCGCGACATTGCCGACCGGCTGATGGCCTCGCTCGGCTCCATGCTGCTGTATTGGTGGCATTACAGCCACCACGGCCGGCGCATCGCGCTGGAGACGGACGATGACTCGATCGCCGCGCACTTCCTGCACCTGCTGCACGGCCGCGCCCCCAGCGCCGCCTGGGTGCGCGCCATGCACACGTCGCTGAACCTGTATGCCGAGCACGAGTTCAACGCCTCCACGTTCACCGCGCGGGTGATCGCCGGCACGGGCAGCGACCTGTATTCGAGCATCGCCGGCGCCATCGGCGCGCTGCGCGGGCCCAAGCACGGCGGCGCCAACGAGGTGGCGCTGGAGGTGCAGCAGCGCTACGCCAGCGCGGACGAAGCCGAAGCCGACATCCGCCGTCGCGTAGCCGCCAAGGAGGTGGTGATCGGCTTCGGCCACCCGGTCTACACCGTGAGCGACCCGCGCCACACCGTCATCAAGGGCGTGGCTCGGCGGCTGTCCGAGGAGGCCGGCGCGATGCGCCTGTTCGACATCGCCGAGCGGCTGGAGGCGGTGATGTGGGAGGAGAAAAAGATGTTCCCCAACCTGGACTGGTTCAGCGCCGTGAGCTACCACCGGATGCAGATCCCCACCGCCATGTTCACGCCGCTGTTCGTCATCGCCCGCACCAGCGGCTGGGCGGCGCACGTGATCGAGCAGCGCATCGACAACAAGATCATCCGCCCGAGCGCGAACTACACCGGGCCGGAAGACCAGCGTTTCGTGCCCATCGACGAGCGCGTGTGAGACCCGCGGCCCAGCCCCACGCCTGATGACCATGAATGACCACGACCCCCGCTACCGCAAGCCCCTGCCCGGCACTGCCCTGGACTACATCGACGCCCGCGCCGCCGTCGAAGACCTGGCCCCCGGCGCCTGGGCCGCCCTGCCCTACACCGCCCGCGTGCATGCCGAAAACATCGTGCGCCGCGCCGATCCCGCGCAGCAGGCCGCGTTCTTGCAGCAGCTCATCGGGCGCCGGCGCGACCGGGACTTCCCCTGGTTCCCCGCGCGCGTGGTCTGCCACGACATCCTGGGCCAGACTGCGCTGGTGGACCTGGCCGGCCTGCGCGACGCCATCGCCGCGCAAGGCGGCGACCCGGCGCAGGTCAACCCGGTGGTGCCGGTGCAGCTGGTCGTGGACCACTCGCTGGCCGTGGAGTGCGGCGGCTTCGACCCCGACGCCTTCGCACGGAACCGCGCCATCGAGGACCGGCGCAACGAGGACCGTTTCCACTTCATCGAGTGGACGAAAAAGGCCTTCGCCAACGTGGATGTGATCCCGGCGGGCAACGGGATCATGCACCAGATCAACCTGGAAAAAATGTCGCCCGTGGTGGGCGTGGAAGGCGGCGTGGCCTACCCCGACACCTGCGTGGGCACCGACAGCCACACGCCGCACGTCGATGCGCTGGGCGTGATCGCCGTGGGCGTGGGCGGGCTGGAGGCCGAGAGCGTGATGCTGGGCCGCGCGGTGTGGATGCGCCTGCCGGAGATCGTCGGCGTGCAGCTGGTCGGCCGGCGCCCGGCGGGCATCACCGCCACCGACATCGTGCTGGCGCTAACCGAGTTCCTGCGCCAGCAGAAAGTCGTGGGCGCGTACCTGGAGTTCCACGGCGACGGCGCACAGTCCTTGACCATCGGCGACCGCGCGACCATTGCCAACATGTGCCCGGAATACGGCGCCACCGCCGCGCTGTTCGCCATCGACGACCAGACGCTGGCCTACCTGCGCCTGACCGGCCGGGACGATGCCCAGGTGCATCTGGTGGAGCAGTACGCACGTGTCGCTGGCTTGTGGGCGGACACATTGGCCGGTGCGCGGTACGAGCGCGTGCTGCGCTTCGATCTGTCCAGCGTCGAGCGCAACCTGGCCGGCCCGTCCAACCCGCACCGGCGCCTGCCCACCCGCGCGCTGGTGCAGCGCGGCATCGCCGGGCCGGTCAAGCTGCGCATGGCGCGCGACGAGGAGGCCAACGGCCTGTTGCCCGACGGCGCCGTGGTCATCGCTGCCATCACCAGCTGCACCAACACCAGCAACCCGCGCAACGTCATCGCCGCCGCGCTGCTGGCGCGCAACGCACGCCGTCTCGGCCTGCAGCGCAAGCCCTGGGTCAAGACCTCGCTGGCGCCGGGCTCGAAGGTGGTCGAGCTGTACCTGCGCGAGGCCGGCCTGCTGCCCGACCTGCAGGCGCTGGGCTTTGGCATCGTCGGCTTTGCCTGCACCACGTGCAACGGCATGAGCGGCGCGCTCGAGCCCGCCATCCAGCAGGAGATCGTGCAGCGGGGCCTGTACACCACCGCCGTGCTGTCGGGCAACCGCAACTTCGACGGGCGCATCCACCCGTATGCGAGCCAGGCCTTCCTGGCGTCGCCGCCGCTGGTGGTGGCCTACGCGCTGGCCGGCACCATCCGCTTCGACATCGAGAACGACGTGCTGGCGGTCGCGGGCGGGCGCGAGGTGCGCCTGCGCGACCTGTGGCCGAGCGACGAAGAAATCGACGCGGTGGTCGCAGCGGCGGTGCACTCGGCGCAGTACCGCGCGGTGTACGAACCCATGTTCACGCTGCGCCGGCAGGACGCGCTGGCCGTGCATCCGCAGTATGACTGGCGCCCGCAGTCCACCTACATCCGCCGCCCGCCCTACTGGGACACCGAGGGCCTGGGCGCGCTGGCGGCCAGCCCGCGCACGCTGCGGGGCCTGCGCCCGCTGGCCATCCTGCCGGACAACATCACCACCGACCACCTGTCTCCGTCCAACGCCATCCTGGCGGACAGCGCCGCGGGCGAATACCTGGCGCGCATGGGCCTGCCCGAGGAGGATTTCAACTCCTACGCCACGCACCGCGGCGACCACCTGACGGCGCTGCGCGCCACCTTCGCCAACCCGACGCTGGCCAACGAGATGGTGCGGAACGCCGACGGCACCGTGCGCGTGGGCTCGCTGGCGCGCGTGGAGCCCGAAGGCCAGGTCATGCGCATGTGGGAGGCCATCGAGACCTACCTGCAGCGCCGCCAGCCGCTCGTAATCGTTGCCGGCGCCGACTACGGGCAGGGCTCGAGCCGCGACTGGGCTGCCAAGGGTGTGCGGCTGGCGGGGGTCGAGGTGGTCGTGGCCGAGGGCTTCGAGCGCATCCACCGCAGCAACCTGGTCGGCATGGGCGTGCTGCCGCTGCAATTCCTGCCCGGCACCACGCGCCACACGCTGGCGCTGGACGGGCGCGAGGTCTATGGCGTGGAGGGCGAGCTGCAGCCCGGCGCCGAACTGCGGCTGACCGTGCAGCGCCCGGGCGGCGAGGTGCTGCGCGTGCCGGTGCGCTGCCGGCTGGACACGGCCGAGGACCTGGCGGTGTACGAGGCCGGCGGCGTGCTGCAGCGCTTCGCGCAGGATTTTCTGGCGCGTACGGCGTTGGATGAAATCGAGGCAAAATCGGCCTCCAGCGCTTACCAGTCAAGCGCCAATAGCTATCAATAAATGAGCAAAACCACCACCCTGCGAATCCCGGCCACGTACATGCGCGGCGGCACCAGCAAGGGCGTGTTCTTCCGCCTGGAAGACCTGCCGGCCGACTGCCAGGTGCCCGGCCGCGCGCGCGACCGCTTCCTGCAGCGCGTCATCGGCAGCCCCGATCCGTACGGCAAGCAGGTCGACGGCATGGGCGGCGCCACGTCCAGCACCAGCAAGTGCGTCATCGTGAGCCGCAGCAGCCGGCCCGGGCACGACGTGGACTACCTGTACGGCCAGGTGGCTGTTCACGACGACGTGGTGGACTGGTCGGGCAACTGCGGCAACCTGTCCACGGCGGCCGGGGCGTTCGCCATCCACGCCGGTTTCATCGACGCGGGACGCCTGCAAGGCAGCGGCACCTGCACGGTGCGCATCTGGCAGGCCAACATTGGCAAGACGATCCTGGCGCATGTGCCCTTCGAGGACGGCCGGGTGCGCGAGGCGGGCGACTTTCTGCTGGACGGCGTGGCGTTCCCGTCGGCCGAGATCGTGCTGGAGTTCCTCGACCCGGCCGATGAGGGCGACGGTGAGGGCGATGGCGGCGCGCTGCTGCCGACCGGCCAGGTGCAGGACATGCTGGTGGTGCCCGACGTGGGGCGCTTCGCCGCCACGTTCATCCATTCCGGCATCCCGACCATCTTCCTGAACGCGCACGAGCTGGGCTTTACCGGCCGCGAGCTGCAGGGCGCGATCAACGGCGACGCCGCGCAACTGGCGCGCCTAGAGGCGATCCGCGCGCATGGGGCGCTGCGCATGGGTCTGATCGACCACCTCGGGCAAGCGGCCACGCGCCAGCACACGCCGAAGATCGCCTTTGTCGCGCCGGCGCAGGACTACGTCACCGCCAGCGGCCGGCAGGTGGCCGCGCACGAGGTCGAACTGCTGGTGCGCGCGCTGTCCATGGGCCAGCTGCACCACGCCATGATGGGCACGGCGGCGGTGGCGATTGCCACCGCCGCGGCCATTCCTGGCACGCTGGTGAGCCAGGTGGCGGGCGGCGCGCGCCAGCGGGTGCGCTTCGGCCACCCTTCGGGCACGCTGGCGGTAGGGGCCGAGGCGGCGCAGGACGAGCGCGGCCAGTGGCGCGTGGCGCGCGCGGTGATGAGCCGCAGCGCGCGGGTGCTGATGGAGGGTTGGGTACGCGTGCCATCCCCCTGAGCGGCTGCGCCGACGCTGGTGGACCGGTGAAGCCGGATCCACGGCGTCTGCTGGCGGGGCGCAGCGAGGGTTTCAAGCGCCGCCCACGGATGGGGCGGCCGTGATTTCTTTCAAAACCATTTCCATGAACACCAAACAACAACTCCAGGCCCTGGCCGCCCAGCGCCGCGGCGTCATCGTCCCCGGTGCGTTCAACGCCCTGTCCGCGCGCGTGGTGGCCGACGCGGGCTTCGAGGCGATCTACGTCACCGGCGCCGGCGTGACCAACATGGCCTTTGGCCTGCCCGACCAGGGCTTCATGGGCCTGTCGGACATCGCCGGGCACACCGCGCGCATCCGCGATGCGGTGGAGCTGCCGCTGATCGTCGATGCCGACACGGGTTTCGGCAACGCGCTGAACACCTACCACGCCGTGCGGGTGCTGGAGCGCGCCGGCGCCGACTGCATCCAGCTGGAGGACCAGGTCAGCCCGAAGCGCTGCGGCCACTTCAGCGGCAAGGACGTGATCGACAGCGCCGAGATGGTGGGCAAGATCCGCGCCGCCGTGGACGCGCGGCGCGACGGCCTGCTGGTCATGGCACGCACCGACGCGGCGGCGGTGCACGGCTTCGAGGCGGCAGTGGAGCGGGCGCAGCAGTACGCCGAGGCCGGTGCCGACATCCTGTTCGTCGAGGCCGTGACGAGCGCGGACGAAATGCGCGCCCTGCCGCGGCGCCTGGCCACGCCGCAGCTCATGAACATGGTCATCGGCGGCAAGACGCCCATTGCCAGCGCCGACGAGCTGGGCCAACTCGGCTACGGCTTCGTGCTGTACGCCAACGCGGCGCTGCAGGGCGCGTTGGCGGGCATGCAGAAGGTGCTGGGCCAACTCAAGGCCAATGGCGAAGTGCGCGAGGACCCGGCGCTGGTCGCGCCCTTTGCCGAGCGCCAGCGGCTGGTGGGCAAGCCGCAGTGGGACGCGCTGGAGCAGCGCTACCGCTGACGCGGCGCTGTCGCGCCGTGTCGCGCAGGTGTTTGCACCGGCCGCGCGGCAGCTCTACCGTTGCGACCGCGCAGGGCCATTCCCGGCTGCGCGGCTGAGCGACGAGAGGAGGCTTGCATGTTCAAGGTGACCGCCCTGTACCGCTGGCGCGAAGGCGCCCGCTTCGACCACCATTACTACCACGGTGCGCACATGCGCATCGCCCGCGAGGCGCTGGAGCCGCTGGGCCTGCTGCGGCTGGAGAGCGACCGCGTGCTGCACCCGGGCGCGCCCCGGCCGGGCCAGGTGATTGCCTTGACCAGCGCGTTCTTCGCGACCCTGCAACAGGCACAGGCCGCAGCGAAGCAGTCTGCACCGGTGCTGATGGCCGACGTGCCGAACTACACCGACATCGCGCCCGAGTCGTACTTTTCGCAGGTGGCGTCGCACGCCGTCTGAAAGGCGAGCCACGCGGCTTCAGGCGAAATTGCCCTGAAACGCTTGCTGCACAAGCGCTGGCAGCTATGAAAACGATAGCCCTTGTGTGCCGTGGACCACCGTGTGGACACCGAGCGGAGGGCCCTTGCCATTGCGGCGCGCCGAGCGCGCCCCTTGAACAATCGCCAAAGTGGCGCAAAATGTGCCATAAAGGAACTTTGTCGCATGGCCCATCCCGCTTTCTCCTCCGTCAAGCTGCCCGGCGCCCTGGTCGAGCAGGCGCGCCAGGCCGCGCAGCCGCTGCGCCGCTCGGTCGCCAGCCAGATCGAGTACTGGGCCACGCTCGGCCAGATCGTCGAGCACACCGGCCTGAGCGTGCAGGACGCGCGCGCCGCCATCGAGCAGTACGAGGCGCAGGGCGCCGCCGGTGCCCAGGCCACGACGCCCGCTTCGGTGCAGGACCTGACCGGCCGCCTGCTGGCCGCCCAGGCACGCGGCTCGCTGGCCGAGCGCGTGCGCGAGGTGGTGCGCGAGAACCGCCTGCGCGCAGGTTGACCCGCGCATGGCCGCCGCGCCCGCGGCGCCGCTGTGGTTCCACCTGCTGGCAGGGCCCAACGGCGCGGGCAAGTCCACCCTGTACCGCGCCTTGGTGCGCCAGGGCCTGCTCGGTCCGCCGCTCGAATTCGTCAATGCCGATCTGCACGAGCAGGCCGAGCTGCAGCACATCGCCGATCCGCACGAGCGCTCGCTGGCCGCACGCGCCTGGGCCGACGCGCGCCGCGCCGCGCTGATCGAGGCCCGCACGCCGTTTGCCAGTGAAACGGTGTTTTCGCACCCCTCCAAGCTGGCGCTGATCGAGCAGGCCCGCGCGGCCGGCTTCACCGTCGCGCTGCACGTGGTGGCGCTGGACGATCCCGCGCGCCTGCTGGCCCGCGTGGACCAGCGCGTGCGCGAAGGCGGCCACCCCGTCCCGCCCGAGCGCATCCTGGCACGCGTGCCACGCACCATGGCGCTGCTGGCGCAGGCGGTGCGCCGGGCCGATGTGGCCTACCTGTACGACGGCGCGGACGTGGAGGACGGCGGCCCGCAACTGGTGGCCGTGTACACGGCCGCGGGGGTGACCGCGCTGGCGAACCCGTTGCCCGGCTGGGCACGCGCGATGCTCGCCGGGCCTTGACGACCAGGGGGAATTCAGCAAAAACCGGCTCTGGCCCTTGTCTCGCAATCGCTGGCAGCTATTAATTTGAGAGCATCCGCTGCACGGGGTGACCGCATCCGCCGTCCACACCCGCTTTCTGCGAAAGGGCGTTGAAGAGGCGACACCAGCGGCCCCTCAGGCGCGCCAGTCGCCGACCATCTCCACGTAGCAATGGCCGTGGACCTGCGCGCCTCGCACGGAGCCGCTGACCGCGCTGGCGCCCTCGTAACGCGCATGCAGTCCGCCGACTTCCTGCTCGCGCGGCTGGGCGACCACATCGAGCAGCATGCCCAGCGCGCCCACCTCCACCCGCCAGCGGGTGGGAAACCGTGCACCGGAGCGCGGGCTCAGCCAGTAGTCGCCTGCCCCCTCGCCCAGCGGCGCCAGGGCAGCGACGGCGTGCCTGCCCCTTTCGTCGACCACGGTGACCCACGCGTCCGACGCGCCCGCGGGGCTGCGGGCTTCCCAGAGGCTGACGCGCCAGCCATTGCTGAGGTGGATGCCCATCCACGTCCACCGTCCCCGGGGCGGGCCCAGGGGCTGCCTTTGCCACTGCCGGTCGAACCAGCTCAGCCCCGATGCCTTGAACACGCGCCCGTCGATGGTCAACCGGCCCGAGGTCTCCAGCGTCGGAATGGAATACTGGAACACGTCCATGCCCAGCATGTCGAACCGCCCGGTGCCCCTGTTGTAGAGCGGATGGCCGACGGCTTTCAGGCCCACGTCGATGCGGGCGCCTTTGATCTGCGCCTGCACCTTCATCTCGTCGAGCGTTCCCGACAGCAGGCAATGCGGCGTTCTGACCAGCAGCCGGTCCGCACCGACGCGCGCCCGGAACCGCGGATGAAAGCCATGCCGCACGCCGTACCAGCCGGTGGTCTGGTCGGTGACGCTGGCGGCGGTGTCCACACCGACGACCACCCCGCCGATGCTCAGCGCAAACAGGTGGACCAGGTAGTTGAGCGTGTGACCCCCCGCCTCGAAGTGGCCGGTCACGAACCAGGAGTTGAGCGTGAAGCCCGGCTTGTGCGGCAGGTCGGCCGCGATGTCCAGCGCCGGCGCGGCGCCCGCCGGGGGAACGCGCAGGTTGTCCGTCAGGGGGAAATGGGCCATGGAGCCGCCTTTCGTGGATGGGAGATGGGAAAGCCGGGCGCCTGACCTCGGGTGTCTGCAAGGCGCCGTGGCACCTTCACCGCGCGGGTGGCCGGCAGACCTGGCCTCACTTGCGCAAGATGACCAGCCCCAGCACGTGGAACTCGTCCACGGCGTGCGCGGCCGCCAGCTCCTGGATGCTCTGGTTCGGGGCGGCGGCGATGCCGTGTGCCTTGAGCCGGTCCAGCAGCGCTGCGGGGTCCGTGCGCGTAAGCTCGGCCAGGACCGACAGCGGGGCGCCGACCAGCGCCTCGGCGATGGGCCACTTCAGCTGCGGCGCGGTGATGCGCCCGAAGGAGAACATCGACACCGCGAAGGCAGCCACAAAGAGCGCGACGCTGGCCTGTCCCCAGCCCGACTTCATGTGCTTCACCAGCGGGCGCAGGTTGATCGCGATGTGGCCGCCTGCCCCCAGCAGGAAGAGCCAGGAGAACCACTCGTGCGCGAAGCTGAGGTACCCCGGCACCACGTCGAAGAACATCAGCACCCCGGTGCCACCCATCAGGATGAAGGAGCCGATGGTCACGGGCGTGGACCAGGTGCGCAGGCCGAAGCGCCTGGAGGACGGTTTCGTGCGGGCCCCCCGCCCGGGGTGGAGAGGCTCGCCGTTCATGGCACCAGCACGATGCGCTCGCCCGCCGACGGGCCTTCGGACCACACCCGCGCCACGTCGCGCAGCGGCACGGCCCGCACGTCGATGCGAAACGTCCCGAGGGCGATCTCCCGCGCCAGCGCCGGCAGTTCCTGCACGATCTCCTTGCCCGCCAGCGACCCCAGCCCGCTGCCCACGAGCCGCAGGTTGGCCGAGCGCAACAGCGCGCCCGGGACTGCGGCCACTTCCCCCGCCATCGAGCCGACGTGGATCCAGGTGAGCGGCCGGCTGCGCTGTGCCCGCTGCGCCAGCAGGGCCTGCATCACACCGATGGCGCTCGCGCCCCAGACGAAGTCGAGCACCACGTCCACATCGCAGGCAAGCGCACCCAGGCGCGCGTCGCCCAGCGTCACCGCCTCGGTGGCGCCCAGTGCATGCAGCTGCGCGAGCGCGCGCTCGTCGCGGCCTGCGGCGATGACCTGCGACGCCCCGAGGTACCTGGCGACCTGCACCGCCATGCGGCCCGAGCTGCCGGTGGCGCCGAGCACCAGCACCTTGTGCCCGCGCTGGAACGGCACGCGGCAGCGCAGCGCCAACCAGGACGCCATGGCAGGGTTCATGGTGCCGGCCATGGCCACCGGGTCTGCGTCGTCCGGCAGCACGATGCTGTGGTCCAGCTCCACCACGGTGCGCTCGGCCATGGTGCCCGGCTGGCCCGGCCCCTGCGCGAAGTAGCGCAGCCGGCCGTCGCTGCCGCGCCCCACGCCGTCCACCCCGGCCACCAGCGGCAGCCCGGCGGCGCTGGCGTAGTGCGCCCCGGACGCCCGGCCGCGTGCCAGGTAGTGCAGGCCGGCGGCCAGCACATCGACCACCATCTCGTGCGCCCCCCGGGCCGCGGGGTCTTCGAAATGGCCGTAGCACGGCGGCTGGCCGAATGTCGTGATCACGGCTGCTTTCATGGGCATCTCCTGCATAAGGTTCGTAATGCGATCTATTTTTGATGCGTATTACGAACTATGTCAAGATCCAGCCACGATGAAAAAACACATTTCCCTCCCGCCGACGGAGGCGCCGGGCGAAGGCCTCATTGATGCGCTGGTGCCCGTCGCCTTCGCGACGATGGCGGTGCTGAGCAAGATCGGGGCCGAGAACGACCTGTCGCTCACCCTGATCCGCACGCTGGGGATCCTGCGCGACCGGCGGCCGCGCATGGTCGAGCTGGCCGAACACCTCGGCCTGGAGAAACAGACGATGTCGGGCCTGATCGCGCGCGCCGAGAAAAGAGGGCTGGTGGCGCGCGAGCCGAACGCGCAGGACGGCCGCGCGACCGACGTGCTGCTGACGGACGAAGGAGCCGCGCTGGTCGAGCGCCTGCACGCGCAGACGCAGCAGGCCCTGGCGCCGTGGACGGAGCAGCTCAGCCCATCGGACCGGCAGGTGCTTGAGCGCCTGCTGCAGCGCATGCACGCGGCGCACCGGCGCTGATCCGGCCCCGCGCAGCCGCGGTCCTTCCGGTCTCCCGCACGTTGCGCCCCAGGCGGGCGAACCCCTGCATGCCGGTTGCGCGCCGCGCTCAAGACGGAGCGGGCGGCTGGAGCGGCGCGCCTCAGCGCCGTGGGGCCGAAGCCGCCGGCCCTCCTACAGCAGGTCCACCCCCTTGAGCGTGACGAAACTCGTCTCGCGCGTCACCGCCACGAAGTCCTGCAGCCACGGCCGCGCCGACACGGCCGGCAGACACGCCGCATGCAGCTCGCCGCGCAGGCCCTGCGGCCCGATGGGGCGCGCGGCCACATAGCCCCGGTCCAGGTAGCCCTGCACCGCCCACAGCGGCAGCGCCGCCACGCCCCGGCCGCTGGCCACCAGTTGCAGCATGGCCACGGTGAGCTCGGTGGTGCGCCGCGCCGGGCGCACGCCTGCGGGCTCGAGCACCTGGCGCACCAGGTCCAGCATCTCGTCGGGCACGGGGTAGGTGATCAGGGTCTGGTCGGCAAAGTCCTGCGCCTCCAGATGGGGCTTGGCCAGCAGCGCGTGGCCATGCGCCAGCAGCGCGCGGATCTCGAAGCCGAACAGCGGGTGGTACTCCACGCTGGCGGCGTCGCCCGCGTCCAGCTCGGAGACGATGGCCACGTCCGCGCGCCCCTGGTGCAGCAGGCCCACCGGGTCGGCGTGGAAGCCGCTGACGATGTCCAGCTCCACCTCGGGCCAGCGCGCGCGGAAGGCGTCCATGGCCGGCATCAGCCAGTCGAAGCAGGTATGGCACTCCACGGCGATGCGCAGCTGCCCGCCCTGGCCCTGCAGCAGGCGCGCCACGTCGCGCTCGGCCGCCTCGATCTGCGGCAGCACGGCGTCGGCCAGCTGCAACAGGCGGCTGCCCACGGCGCTGAACTGCGGCGGCACCGACTTGCGCTCGAACAGCGGCGCGCCGTAGCGCTCCTCCAGCAGCTTGACCTGGTGCGACAGGGCAGACTGCGTCAGGTTCAGCAACTGCGCCGCGCGCACCAGGCTGCCGCTGTCACGCAGGGCCTGCAGCGTGCGCAGGTGGCGAATTTCCAGGACCGAGGCGCTCATCATCGAAATCATTCAAGTTGAAGCAGTGAAACTTTCGTTTGAATAATAAACGCAGACCGACGAGCATCGGTGCATCCGTTTTTCGTTCGTGTTTCCAAGGACTGCGCCATGACCTCGACCGCCGCTGCGGCCCCCCGCCCCACCCTCACCCACACCCTGGGCTTTCCGCGCATGGGCGCGGCGCGGGAGCTGAAGTTCGCCCTGGAGCGCCACTGGCGCGGCGAGATCGACGCTGCCGCGCTGGAGGCCGTCGGCGCCACGCTGCGCGCACGCCACTGGCAGGCGCAACAGGACGCGGGCCTGGCCTTCGTCACCGTGGGCGACTTCGCCTGCTACGACCACATGGCCCACCACATCCAGCTGCTGGGCTGCGAGCCGGAGCGCTTCGGCTTCGACACCGCCGCGCCCGAGCTGGAACGCTATTTCGCCATGGCGCGCGGCGTGCAGGGCGGTGGCCACCCCGTGTGCGATGCCGGCTGCACGCACGGCGCGCAGGCAGCGGACGCCGGCCACGCTGCGCTGGAGATGACCAAGTGGTTCGACACCAACTACCACTACCTGGTGCCCGAGCTGCATGCGGGCACCCGGTTCCACCTGGGCAGCCAGCGCCTGTTCGACGAAGTGGCCGAGGCGCAGGCGCTGGGCCACGCCGTGAAGGCGCAGCTGATCGGCCCGCTCACCTTCCTGTGGCTGTCCAAGGACAAGGGCGCCACGCCGTTCGACCGCCTGGCGCTGCTGGATCGCCTGCTGCCCGTGTACGCCGAGATCCTGGCGCGCCTGAAAGCCCTGGGCGTGCAATGGGTGCAGATCGACGAGCCCATCCTGGGCCTGGAGCTGCCGCCTGCCTGGACGCAGGCGTTCGAGCCCGCTTACTGGCAGCTCGGCAAGGCCGGCCCGCAGGTGCTGCTGGCGACCTATTTCTCGCCCCTGCAGGAGCACCTGCGCCTGGCCTGCCAGCTGCCCGTGGCCGGGCTGCACGTGGATGCCGTGCGCGCGCCCGAGGAGCTGACCGGCGCGGCCGACTGGCTGCCCGGCTACAAGGTGTTGTCGGTGGGCATCGTGGACGGGCGCAACGTCTGGCGCACCGACCCGGACGCGGCGCTGGCGCTGCTCGCGCCCATCGCCGCCAAGCACCCCGGCCCGCTGTGGCTGGCGCCGTCGTGCTCGCTCTTGCACGTGCCGGTGTCGCTGCAGGGCGAGGATGCGCTGGATCCGCAAGTGCGCTCCTGGCTCGCCTTCGCCACGGAAAAGCTCGATGAGCTGGCGCTGCTGGCCGGCCTGCTGGACGGCCGCGTCGCGCCAGAGGACGTGCGCCTGGCCGGCGCGCGCGCTGCCGTCGCCAGCCGCCGCGCCAGCGTGCGGGTGCACCGCCCCGACGTCGCCCGCCGGCTGGCGCAAGCCCCGCTTGGCGCCGACCGGCGCGGCGCGCCGTTCGCCGCGCGCCAGGTGGTGCAGCGCACGCGCCTGGGCCTGCCGCTGCTGCCCACTACAACAATAGGCTCGTTCCCGCAGACGCCCGAGATCCGCGCCGCGCGCGCCGCGCACCGCCGGGGCGCGCTGGCCACGCCCGCGTACGAAGCGCAGATGCGCGCCGAGATCGAGCGCGTGGTGCGCCGCCAGGAGGCGCTGGGGCTGGACGTGCTGGTGCACGGCGAAGCCGAGCGCAACGACATGGTCGAGTACTTCGGCGAGCAGCTCGCCGGCTTTGCCTTCACCGCGGGCGGCTGGGTGCAAAGCTACGGTTCGCGCTGCGTCAAGCCGCCGATCCTGTACGGCGACGTGGCGCGCGAGCAGCCCATGACGGTGGCCTGGACGCAGTACGCGCAGAGCCTCACGAGCCGCCCCATGAAGGGCATGCTGACCGGGCCGGTGACCCTCCTGCAATGGTCCTTCGTGCGCGACGACCAGCCGCGCGCGCTGACCTGCGAGCAGATCGCCTGGGCCATCCGGGGCGAGGTGACGGACCTGGAGGCGGCCGGCATCGCCATCGTGCAGATCGACGAGCCGGCCCTGCGCGAGGGCCTGCCGCTGCGCCGTGGCCAGTGGCAGGCCTACCTGGACGGGGCCACGCGGGCGTTTCGCATCGCCGCCAGCGGCGTGGGCAACGCGACGCAGATCCACACCCACATGTGCTACAGCGAGTTCGGCGACATCCTGCCGGCCATTGCCGCGCTGGACGCGGACGTGATCACCATCGAGACCAGCCGCTCGCAGATGGCGCTGCTGCAGGACTTCGGGCGCTTTCATTACCCCAACGAGATCGGGCCGGGGGTGTACGACATCCACTCGCCGTGCGTGCCGCCGGTGGATGAGATGCTGCACCTGCTGCGCAAGGCGGCCCGCGTGGTGCCGGCGCGCCACCTGTGGGTCAACCCGGACTGCGGTCTGAAAACGCGTGGCTGGCCCGAGACCGAAGCCGCACTGGCGGCCATGGTGCAGGCCGCGCGGCAGTTGCGCGCCGAGCTGCAGCATGCGCTGGCCGCCGCCACGGCCCAGCCGCAGCCGCAGCCGGCCTGACGCGCTCCCGTGGCTGCGCGGCGCCGTATGCTCGCGCAGCCGCGCCCTGCCCGGGGCCGGCCGTCCGTGCCCCGAGGAAGGTCCGCCACCCATGATGCTGCTGCACCTGTCACCCCTGCTGCTGGTGATGCTGGCGCTGATGGTGCTGCGCCGCCCGCCCCTGCAGGCGGCACTGGCGGGCTGCCTGCTGGCGCTGGTCCTGTGGGCGGCCGGCACGGTGCAGCCCATGCACACCAGCGCCGTGGCCGCGGCCGCGCTGGACACGGCCGTGCTGCTGGCCATCACCGCCGCGGTCATCGTGCCGGGCCTGGCTTTCGTCATCGCCATCGAGCGGCTGGGCGTGAACGCACAGCTCAGCCAGTCGCTGCAGTCGCTCGCCCTGCCGCGTGCCCACCAGGTGCTGCTGGTGGTGCTGGGCCTGGGGCCGATGCTGGAGTCGCTCACCGGGTTCGGCGTGTCGATGGTGGCCACGGTGCCGCTGCTGCTGGCCCTGTTCCCGCGGCCGGTGGCGCTGCGGCTGGCCCTGGTGGGCATGGGCATCATGCCCTGGGGCACCCTCGGCCTGGCCACGGTGGTGGGCGCCTCGCTGGTCGGCGTGGCGCCCGAGGCGCTGGCCGCCCGCACGGTGCTGACCAGCGCCGCGGTGTTTCTCCTCACCGCCGCGCTGTCGCTGTGGTGGGCCGGCGCGCGGGATGCGCGCGCCTGGCGCGCACTGGCCGGCCACGGGGCGCTGTTCCTGGCGGTGCTGTGGGGCCTGAGCCGCGCCACGGGCCCGGAGATGGCGGGCGTGGGCGCCGGGCTGGCGGTGGTGCTGGCGGTACTGGCGCCGCGCTGGCGGCACGGCCGCGCGCCGGGCACCGCCTGGCCGCGTGCGGCGTCGCCTTATCTCGTCCTGATCGGTTGCGTGTTGCTGCTCAAGGGCGCGGCACTGCTCACGCATGTGGACGGGCTGTGGCGCGTGGCGGGCGACGCGGTGGTGTGGAAGCCGTTGGCCTCGCCGGGCATCGCGCTGGCGCTTGCCCTGGGGTGGGTGTGGTGGCGCCACCGGCACGGCCTGTTGGCGCCCGGCGCCGGGCATGCGCCACTCGCCCAGGCGCTGCGCGCACGGGCCGCGCGGCCCCTGGCCACCATCGCGGGCTTTCTGGCGCTGTCGCAAATGATGGTCAAGGGCGGTTTTCTGGCGGCGCTGATGCACGCGTTGGCCAGCCTGGTTCCGGCGGCCCTCGGCCCGGCGGTGGCGCTGCTGGGGGCGCTGTCGGGCTACCTGACCGGCTCGACGCTGGGGGGCAACGCGATCTTCATGCCGGCCATCGCGCTGCTGCCGGAGAGCCTGCGGCCGATGCTGGCGGCGCTGCAAAACAGCGCCGCGGGCCATGCGGCGATGGGCTCGATCCCCATCGCCATGGTGGCCCTCGGCCTGGCCCGCGGCACGCGCGAGGAAGAAGGTGCCCTGGTGCGCTTCGGCTTTGTTCTGGCCTGCCTGAACGCGGCGCTGGTGGCCGCCACCGGCGCGGCCGTGCTGGCGCTGTCCGCCCACCCGCGTTGAGGCTGCCGGCGCAGGGGCACAATGCGCGGCACCTTCTCCTTGTTGCCACGCCGGCTGTCCCCAATGCTCTACAACGCCCTCAAACTGCTGCACGTGCTGTCCATCATCGTCTGGGTGGGCGGCATGGTGTTCGCGCATTTTTTCCTGCGCCCGGCCGCCCAGCAGCTCGCGCCGCCCGAGCGCGTGGCGCTGCTGCACGCGGTGCTGCAGCGCTTCCTGGCTGCGGTCGCGGCTGCGGTGGTGGTGGTGCTGACCACCGGGCTGGCGATGATCGGGATGGTCTCCGTCGGCTCGGGCGGCGCGTTTCGCATGCCGCCGGACTGGCACTTCATGGTGGTGCTGGGGCTGGCCATGATGGCCATCTTCGGCCACCTGTACTTCGCGCTGCTTTCGCGCCTGGACCGGGCGGTGGCGGCTGGCGACTGGCCGGCCGGCGGCGCTGCGCTGGCGCGCATCCGCACCTGGGTGGGCGTGAACCTGCTGCTGGGCACGGCCATCGTGGTGGTCGTGCTGCTGTGGTGAGGCGGCCATGCCGGCTGCCGAGAGGACGCTGCTGATCGTCTGGCACAGCCAGACCGGCGGCACGCGCCAGATGGCCGAGGCCGCGCGCGACGGCGCGGCGCAGGAAAGCGGCTGCGCCGTGCGCTTGCTGCCCGCGCGCGAGGCCCATGCCCCGGACGTGCTGGCGGCCGACGGCTACCTGTTTTGCACGCCCGAGAACCTGGCCGCGATGAGCGGGCAGCTCAAGGATTTCTTCGACCGCACGTACTACCCGGCCCTGGCGCGCATCGAAGGCCGGCCGTATGCCAGCCTGGTGTGCGCCGGCAGCGACGGCGCAGGCGCGGCGCGGCAGATCGCGCGCATCGCCACCGGCTGGCGGCTGAAAGCGGTGGCCGAGCCGCTCATCGTCTGCACCCATGCGCAGACGCCCGAGGCGATCGCAGCGCCCAAGACCATCGGCGACGCCGACCTGGCGCGGTGCCACGCCCTGGGCGAGGCACTGGCGGCGGGGTTGGTGCTGGGCATCTATTGACTATCTTTTTGATAGCTGCAAGCGCTTGATGGACGGGCGCTGGAGGCCAATTTCACTGGTATTTCTGGTTGTAGCTGCGGTCAAAGCTGCCGCCGTCGGCGAAGTGCGCCTGGTGCGCCTGTGCCCAGCCGCCGAACGCCTCGTCCACCGTCACCAGCGTGAGCTGCGCGAACTGCGCCTGGTGGCGCGCCGCCACCCGCGCGCTGCGCGGCCGGTAGTGGTGGCGCGCGGCGACCTCCTGCGCTTGCTCGCTGTACAGGTGGCGCAGGTACTGCTCGGCCACGGCGCGCGTGCCCTTGCGATCCACCACCTTGTCCACCACGGCCACACTGGGCTCGGCCAGCACCGAGACGGATGGCGTGACGATCTCGAACTTGGCCGCGCCGGACGCGCGCAGCGCCAGGTGCGCCTCGTTCTCCCAGGCCAGCAGCACGTCGCCCAGACCGCGCTGGGTGAACGTCATGGTCGCGCCGCGCGCGCCCGTATCGAGCACCGGCACGTTGCGCAGGAGCTGCGCGGCGAATGTCTGCGCGCCCGCCTCGCTGCCGCGTGCGCGGCGCGCGTACGCCCATGCCGCCAGGTAGTTCCAGCGCGCGCCGCCGCTGGTCTTCGGGTTGGGCGTGATCACCTGGATGCCAGGGCGCACCAGGTCGTCCCAGTCGCGGATGCGCTTCGGGTTGCCGCGGCGCACCACAAAGACGATGGTCGAGGTGTAGGGCGCCGCGTTGTGCGGCAGGCGCTGCTGCCAGTCGGCGCCCAGCAGGCCGTGCTGCGCGAGCGCATCCACGTCGCCCGCCAGCGCCAGGGTGGCCACGTCGCCCGCGAGCCCGTCGATGAGGGAGCGGGCCTGCTTGCCCGAGCCGCCATGCGACTGGCGCACTTGCACGTCCTGGCCGGTGGTGGCCTTCCAGTGGCGCGCAAACAGCGCGTTGTACTCGGCATACAACTCGCGGGTGGGGTCGTAGGACACATTGAGCAGCTCCAGCCCCTGGGCACGCGCAGCCAGCGCCATGCCCCCACTGGAGGTGGCTGCAAGGCCAAGCTTGATAAAGTCGCGGCGATTCGTCATGGGGAGCGCTCTCGTGTGGCAGCCATCAGCAGGCTGCGACGCATTCTGAAAGCCCACGCTCGCCAACCCAACCATCAAGATTTCAGCTGCTTATTCCAAAGCGCGCTGAAATCGCCTCCGAGGACATGACCATATGGCACGCACCGTTCAATGCATCAAGCTGGGCAAGGAAGCCGAGGGCCTGGACTTCCCGCCCTATCCCGGCGACCTGGGCAAGCGCATCTACGAGAACGTGAGCAAGCAGGCCTGGGGCGACTGGCTCAAGCACCAGACCATGCTGGTCAACGAAAACCGCCTGAACCTGGCCGACGCCCGTGCCCGCCAGTACCTCGCCCGGCAGATGGAAAACCACTTCTTCGGCGGCGGCGCAGACGCCGCAGCGGGCTATGTCCCGCCCAGCGCGTAACGCAGTGCAGCGCTGCGAAAAGTGGTTTCGCTACAACCGCTTTTTCGGCGGCGCAGACGCCGCGGCGGGCTACGGCCCGCCCAGCGCGTAACGCAGTGCAGCGCTGCGAAAAGTGGTTTCGCTACATCCACATCTTCGGTGGCGGCGCAGATGCAGCGGCGGGCCGCACCCCGTCTTTCCGGTTGCGCAGCACGCGTACCGGTGCAGGTACCGCAATCGACATGCCTTTGCCCACGCTCACCCCGGCCGGCATGCTGTACCCATGGATTTCATGGTCCGCTCGTTGCCCGCGGTCTGATGCCTGCTCTCCAGTCTGACCGGTGACGGCATGACTTCGGCATCTTCCCCTTGTCTCGCCGGCAGCGGCCCGTCCAACGCCTGGGCCGGCCGCGCCCAGTGGTGCGTGTTGCAGCTCGGCTTCGGCGCCGGGGTGCACTTTCTCGCCACCTGCGCCGCCTGGCGCGCCGACGCGTACCGCCCCCGCGTGCTGCACGTCGTGGCGTGCGACACGCACCCGCCGACCGCCGCCGACGTGCTGCGCGCAACCGCCGGAGACGCGACCCTGCAGCCACTGGCCGAGCAGCTGGCCGAGCAGTGCTGGGGCTTGCTGCCCGGTGTGCACCGCCTGTCTCTGGAGCACGGCCGCGTGCTGCTGACCCTGTGCCTCGGGGCGCCCCAGGCCCTGCTGCGCCAGCAGCAGCCGGTGGCCGATGCGGTCGAACTGGACGGCGCGGCGCTGGAGGAAGGCGCGCACGCCCTGCACACGCTCAAGGCCGTGGCCCGCTGCTGCCGCCGGGGCACGCGCCTGCTCGTGCGCGACGCACCCGCCGCGCTGCCGGGCCTGCTGGCCGGCACGGGCTTTGCGCTGCAGGCCGCGTGTTCCGATGACGCGCCGACCTGCGCCGAGGTGCGCGCCACGTTCGATCCACCGTGGCAACCGCGCGCCGGCCGCCCGCCCCTGCCCCCTGCGGCCCTGCCCGACGGCACCACGCCGGGGAATTGCCTGGTGATCGGCGCGGGCCTGGCCGGCAGTGCCGTCGCGGCGAGCCTGGCGCGCCGCGGCTGGCGCGTGACGGTGCTCGACGCCGCCACCCAGCCGGCCGCGGGCGCCTCCGGGCTGCCGGCGGGCCTGTTCGCGCCGCATGTGTCGCCGGACGACAGCCTGCTGTCGCGCCTGTCGCGCGCCGGCGTGCGCACCACGCTGCAGGCGCTGGCGCAGCTGCTGCCCGACACCCGCGGCACCGACTGGGACGCAGGTGGCGTGCTGGAGCACGACGCGGATGCGCTGGTGCGCCTTGCCTGGCGCGACGGCCCGGGCCTGGACTGGAGCCGTCCGGCCACGGCGCAGCAGCGCGCGCGCAGCCACCTGCCGCCCGATGCCCACGCGTGCTGGCACGAGCGCGGCGGCTGGGTGCGCCCGGCGGCTCTGGTGCGGGCGCTGCTCGACGCGCCCGGCATCCGTTTCCGGGGGGGTGCAGCGGTAGAGCGGCTGGTACGCCAGGGCGGCGCCTGGCATGCGCTCGACGCCACCGGCACCCTCCTGGCCGAGGGCACGCTGGCCGTCGTCTGCGCCGGCCCCGCCAGTGCGCGCGTGGCCGGCGTGCCGCTGCCGCTGCAGTGGCTGCGCGGGCAGATCGCCTGGGGCCTGCATGTCCACGCGCCGCAAGGCGCTCCCTGGCCGCCACAGCCGGTCAACGGCAGCGGCAACCTGGTGCCGGATGTGCCGATCGGCGCGGCCGACGGTGCGCCGGGCTGGGTGCTGGGCGCCACCTTCGAGCGCGATTGCGGCGCACTGCCGGTGAACGCGGCCGACGTGCTGGCCGGGCGGCGCGAGATCCGGGACAAGCTGCAGGTGCTGCAACCGGCCCTGGCACGCGCCCTCGCGCCCGCTTTCGCGGCCGGGCGGCACAAAAATGCCGCCCTGCGCACCTGGGCAGGCGTGCGCTGCGCGGCACCGGACCGCCTGCCCATCGTCGGCCCCCTGGATGCGCAGGCCCTGCCGGGGCTGTGGGCCAGCACCGCCATGGGCGCGCGCGGCATCACCCTGGCGCTGCTGTGCGGCGAGCTGCTGGCCGTGCGGCTGCACGCCGAGCCGCTGCCCCTGGAGGCGCGCCTGGCGCAGGCGCTCGCGGCGGAGCGGTGGGCGCACGGGCCGCACAGGCCGCACTGAAGCGCGGGCGCTCAGTTCCGGTCGGCGTCGCCGGTGCGCTCGAAGCGCCGCTCGGCGCTCGTCAGGTGGCGCAGCAGCACATGCGACACCACGTTCACACCCAGCCCGCCGATCAGCGCCGGCAGCAGGTACAGGGCGGTCGCCACCTCCGACGCGAACACCGCGTTGTCGGCCTGTGACAGCGTGGCCTCGGCCGCAGCGGCCAGCGTTTGCAGCAGGTACACGTCCACGCCGGCGACGAACACCAGCGCCAGGCCGTAGCCCAGCACCACCGGCGGCGAAATAGAACGCTTGAGCAGCAGCAGCCGGTAGATGACGCACGGCAGCACCACCGAGAACACCACCAGCGCCCAGAACCGGACGTGCGTGAACACGGTATGTCCCAGCAGCAACTCCTGCAACAGCGTCATCTCGACTCCTCCCTTGGTCTGGACAGGCGTCGGCGCGCCCGCACGCGAGTGTGCGCCGCGCCGACCCAGCACGCAAACGCCCCATTTCGCGTTCTGTTATGTGTTTACCGACATATATGAAGCAATAAATATTCGTTTGGAATCTGAAGAGGGCCTTCTACAGTGGCCTGAACGCGGGAGACCGGTCCCGCCCCGCCACCGACCACCAGAGCGCCCCATGTACCAGTACACCGAATTCGACCGCCAGTTCGTCCGGCTGCGCGCCCAGCAGTTTCGCGACCAGCTCGAGCGCTGGGAGCGCGGCGAACTGACCGAAGAGCAGCTGCTGCCGCTGCGCCTGCAAAACGGCTGGTACATCCAGCGCTACGCGCCCATGGCGCGCATCGCCGTGCCCTATGGCGAGATCAGCAGCACCCAGCTGCGCATGCTGGCGCACATCGCCCGCGAATACGACCGCCCCACGCCCGAGTTGCTGACCCACGCCCAGGCCACGCAGAACGCGCTGGAGGCGTCGCAGCCCGGCCAGACGCTGCCCGCGGGGCCCCTCAAGTACGGCTACGGCCACTTCACCACGCGCACCAACTGCCAGTTCAACTGGATCCCGCTGTCCAAGGCGGCCGACGTGATGGACCTGCTGGCCAGCGTGCACATGCACGGCATCCAGACCAGCGGCAACGACATCCGCAACATCACCTGCGACGCCTACGAGGGCATCGCCGAGGACGGCATCGCCGACACGCGGCCGTTCGCCGAAATCACGCGCCAGTGGAGCTCGCTGCACCCGGAGTTCACCTACCTGCCGCGCAAGTTCAAGATCGCCTTCAACGGCGCGGTGGAAGACCGCGCGGCGATCGGCTGGTACGACATCGGCGTGCAGGCGGTGCGCGCCCCGGATGGCGCGCTGGGCTTCACCATCAAGGTCGGCGGCGGCATGGGCCGCACGCCCATCGTAGGCACGGTGGTGCGCGACTTTCTGCCCTGGCCGCAGCTCTTGAACTACATCGAGGCCATCGTCCGCACGTACAACGCCTACGGCCGGCGCGACAACAAGTGGAAGGCGCGCATCAAGATCCTGGTCAAGGCCGAGGGCCAGGGCTTCATCGACGCGGTGGAGGGTGAGTTCAAGGCCATCACCGAGCTGGACGGCGCTCCGCACACCATCACCGAAGCAGAACTGGACCGCGTGAGCCGCCACTTCGTGGTGCCCCCGCTGCGCGCCGCGCACCTGCCCTCGCGCGTCGACCCGAACGGCCAGCTGTACCGGCGCTGGCTGAAGAACAACGTGCGCGGCCACCGCCTGGCCGGCCTGGCGGCGGTGATGCTGTCGTTCAAGCGCCCCGGCTTCGCGCCCGGCGACGCCGACGCCGACACGCTGGACGCGCTGGCGCAACTGGCGGAGACCTTCTCCAGCGCCGAGGCGCGCCTGACGCACGAGCAGAACCTGCTGCTGCCCTGGGTGCACGAAGCCGACCTGCCCGCCCTGTACGAAGCGGCGCGCAAACTGGGTCTGGCCCAGCCCAACATCGGCCTGCTCACGGACATGATCGCCTGCCCGGGCGGCGACTTCTGCTCGCTGGCCAACGCGCGCTCGCTGCACATCGCCGCCGCCATCACCGAGCGCTACCAGGACCTGGACGAGCTGTTCGACCTGGGGCCCATCGACCTGCACATGAGCGGCTGCATCAACTCCTGCGGCCACCACCACAGCGGCCACATCGGCATCCTGGGCGTGGACAAGGACGGCCGCGAGTGGTACCAGATCACGCTGGGCGGCGCGGACGGCTCGGCCCTGTCGGGCCCGGCGATCGGCGGCAAGGTGGTCGGGCCGTCGTTCAACGCGGCCGAGGTGCCGGACGTGATCGAGGCCGTGCTGGGGGTGTTTCGCGCCGTGCGCAAGCCCGGCGAGCTGTTCATCGACGCGCTGCGCCGCGTCGGCCACGACCCGTTCAAGGCGGCCGCCAACGCGGCGCGCCACCCCAAGGTGGACGAGCCTGTCCTGAGCGAGCAGAACTGAGCACACAGCACTATGAAACTAATAGCTGCCGGCGCCCTGCCCACGGGCGCTGCGACCGAAAACACCCTGCAACTGGCCAACGATGCCGACCTGGCGGCACTGGCGGCCGCCAACGCCTTTGCCGGCGTCGAGCGCATCGAGCTGCAGTTCCCGGCATTCACCGACGGCCGCGCCTACACCCAGGCGCTGCTGCTGCGCCGCCGCTACCGCTTTCAGGGCGACATCCGCGCCACGGGCGACGTGCTGATCGACCAGCTGGTGCACATGCACCGCAGCGGCTTTTCCAGCGCCGTGCTGGCCGAGGGGGTCGACCCGGCCGCCGCCGAGCGCCAGTTCGCGCGCTTTTCGGCCTTCTACCAGGGCGACGTGCTGGAGCCGCGCCCGCTGTTCGCGCGGGAAGCCGTATGAGCGACCCGCACGCGTTTGACCTCGCCCGCGTCAACGGCGAACTGGGCCACGACGCCGCTGGCCTGGTGCACTGGGCCGCGGGCCTGGGCCAGCGTGCCATCGTCACCACCAATTTCCGCCCGTTCGAGGCGGTGCTGCTGCACCTGGTCACGCGGGTCCAGCCCCAGGTGCCGGTCATCTGGATGGACCACGGCTACAACACCGAGGCCACCTACCGCTACGCCGACGAGGTGGCGCGCCTTTTGAAGTTGAACCTGCGCACCTACCTGCCGCGGCGCTCGCGCGCGCACCGCGAGGCGGTGGAGGGCCCGGCGCCGGCGCTGGACGACCCGCGCCACGCCGCTTTCACCGAGGAAGTCAAGCTCGAGCCGTTCGCGCGGGCGCTGCGCGAAACCGCGCCGCGCATCTGGTTCACCGCACTGCGCGCCAGCGACAGCGCCGTGCGCGCGCAGATGGAGCCGGTGAGCCTCAACCCCGACGGCCTCATCAAGGTGGCCCCGCTGCTGCACTGGACCGCGCGCGAGCTGCACCAGTACTGCCAGGCCCACGGCCTGCCCAACAACTTCGACTACCGGGACCCGACCAAGGGCGAGGCGCAGCGCGAATGCGGCCTGCACTTGGCCCATTGATCAAAAACCATAGCTACCAGCGCTTGTCCATCAAGCGCCAGAGCCCGATTTGAATGGAAATCCAAGCATGAACGCCCGTGTCGACCCGCAGGTGCTGCGCACCTTGAGCAACCGCCACCTGGACGCGCTGGAGGAAGAAACCATCTACCTGCTGCGCGAAGTCGCCGCCGCCTTCGAGCGGCCGGCGCTGCTGTTTTCCGGGGGCAAGGACTCGCTGGTGATGCTGCACTGCGCGGAAAAAGCCTTTCTGGACTCGAGCAGGCCCTCCGGTAGCCGTGGCTGCCTGCCGTTTCCGCTGCTGATGATCGACACCGGACACAATTTCCCCGAAGTCACGCATTTCCGCGACCAGCGTGCGGCAGAGCTAGGCGCCGAGCTGATCGTGCGCAGCGTCGAGGACTCGATGGCCCGCGGCACGGTGCGCCTGTCCCGCCCCGACGAGCCGCGCAACGCCCACCAGTCGGTCACGCTGCTCGAAGCCATCGAGGAGTTGCGCTTCGACGCGCTGATCGGCGGCGCGCGGCGCGACGAGGAAAAGGCGCGCGCCAAGGAGCGCATCTTTTCGCACCGCGACAGCTTCGGCCAGTGGCAACCGAAAGCCCAGCGGCCCGAACTGTGGACCTTGTTCAACACCCGCATCGCGCCGGGCGAGCACTTTCGCGTGTTTCCGATCAGCAACTGGACCGAGCTGGACGTGTGGCAGTACATCGAGCGCGAGGGCGTGGCGCTGCCGGGCCTGTACTACAGCCATGCGCGTGAGGTGGTCGAGCGCCGGGGCCTTTTGGTGCCCGTCACGCCGCTGACGCCGGTTCGCGAGGGCGAGCAGCCCGAGACGCGCGCCGTGCGCTTTCGCACCCTGGGCGACATCACCTGCACCTGCCCGGTGGAGAGCCATGCCGCCAGCGCCGCCGAGGTCGTCATCGAAACCGTGTCCGCCCAGGTCAGCGAGCGCGGCGCCACGCGCATGGACGACAAGACCAGCGACGCCTCGATGGAAAAACGCAAGAAGGACGGGTATTTCTGATGACCACCGCCACCGCACCTGACACTATCAAAACAATAGCCACCAGCGCTGAGCAGGCAAGCGCTGCGGCCACTTTGGACCATGCAACCGCGCTGCGCTTCATCACCTGCGGCAGCGTGGACGACGGCAAGAGCACGCTGATCGGCCGCCTGCTGGTGGACAGCCGCGCCGTGCTGTCCGACCAGCTGGCCGGCGTGTCGCGCTCGGGCGAGGCCGACCTGGCCCAGCTCACCGACGGCCTGGCCGCCGAGCGCGAGCAGGGCATCACCATCGACGTGGCCTGGCGCTATTTCGCCACCCCGGTGCGCAAGTTCATCATCGGCGACGCGCCCGGACACGAGCAGTACACGCGCAACATGGTCACCGCTGCCTCGCAGGCCGACGCCGCCATCGTGCTGGTGGACGCCACCAAGCTGGACTGGCGCCAGCCTGAGCCGGCGCTGCTGGCGCAAACCCGCCGCCACGCGCTGCTGGCGCACCTGCTGCGCGTGCATTCGCTGGTCTTTGCCGTGAACAAGCTGGACGCGGTGGACGATCCGGCGCTGGCGTTTTCACACATCCGCGCAGCGCTGGCACGCTTCGCGCACGAGGCGGGGATCGCCGTGGCGGCCACGGTGCCGGTGTCGGCGCTGCAGGGCTGGAACGTGGTCACGCCGCACCCCTTGTGGTGCGGCTATGACGGGCCCGGGCTGCTGCAGGTCCTGGAGGGCCTGCCCGGCACGCCGCCGGACACGCAGCTGCCGCTGGCGCTGCCGGTGCAGTGGGTGGAAAAGTTCTCCGCCTCCAGCGACACGCGCCAGGGGCGGCGGGTGTTCTGGGGCCGCCTGGCCGCGGGCAGCGTGGCGCCCGGCACCCCGGTGGCGGTCTTTCCCGGCGGGCAGCGCGCGCAGGTCGCGCAGGTGCTGGACCACGCCCGCCGGCCAGCAGCCACGGCCGCGGCCGCTGGCGCCAGCGTCGGCATCGTGCTGGACCGGGAGGTCGACGTCTCGCGCGGTGACTGGCTGGTCGCAGCCGCCCAGGCCGCCGCGCCCGACGGGGACGGCTGGGGCGACGCCCCGGCGCCCGCCGGCGCCTGGCCGGGCCGGCAGGAACTGGCCGCCACCGTCGCCTGGCTGGACGACGAGCCTCTGGTCGCCGGGCGCGTGTACTGGGCGCTGCACGGCCACCGCTGGGTCAAGGCGCGTGCACGCCGCGTGGCGCACCGGCTGAACATCCACACGCTGGCGCAGGAGCCGGCCGACGCGCTGGAGGCCAACGCCATCGGCCATGTCGAGCTGGTGCTGCAAGAACCCATTCCCGCCGCACCGTTCGCGCAGGCCCGGGTGCCGGGGGCGTTGATCCTGGTGGACACCGCCAGCCACCGCACCGCCGGCGCGGTGCTGCTGCGCTGAACCGCGGCGCCTCGAAGGCGCCCCGTTAACCGGACCCGGGCCATGGCCTCGCGTCCGGCGCGGCGGGCGCGCACGGCTGGCGGCCTAAAATTGCGGGCTATCCCGAATACCCAAGAACCAGAGCGACCTCACCCATGACTCACGTCGTCACCGAGAACTGCATCAAGTGCAAATACACCGATTGCGTGGATGTGTGCCCCGTGGACTGCTTCCGCGAAGGCCCGAACTTCCTGGTGATCGACCCGGACGAGTGCATCGACTGCGCGGTGTGCATCCCGGAGTGCCCGGCCAACGCCATCTTCGCCGAGGAAGACCTGCCGGCCGACCAGCTCTCGTTCATCAAGCTCAATGCCGAGCTCTCGCCCAAGTTCAAGAGCATCACCAAACGCAAGGGCGCGCTGCCCGACGCCGACGAGTGGAACGGCAAGGAAGACAAGCTGCAGTATCTGGAGCGATGAAGAACACCCCCCTGTGGCGCTGCGCGCCTTCCCCCCGCTCTCGCTGCGCTGCGCGCTGCGGGCAGGGGGACGCCACCAGCGCGGCGGGGCGGCCCTTGCGCGGTGGCCGCTGGCGCGGCGGGCGCCAGTCGCAGCGGTAGCGGGCCATGGCGAGCGAAATGGACAAGACCAGTGCGAGCGCGTTCCCCGGTGGGGTCGATGCCGTGGTCATCGGCGCCGGTCCCGTGGGCCTGTGGCAGGTGTTCCAGTTGGGCCTGCACGGCATCCATGCACACCTGATCGATGCCTTGCCGCGCACCGGCGGGCAGTGCGCCGAGCTGTACGGCGACAAGCCGATCTACGACATTCCGGGCCTGGGCGTGTGCAGTGGCCTGGAGCTGGTCGAGCGGCTGGAAGCGCAGATCGCCCCCTTCGCGCCCACGCGCCACCTCGGCCAGCAGGTCGCCGCGCTCGGCGCGCAGGGCGACCACCTGCAGTTGGAGACCACCGGCGGGCTGCGCCTGCAGGCGCGCTGCGTGTTCATCGCCGCCGGCGTGGGCGCCTTCGTGCCCCGCACGCTCAAGGTGCCGGGCATCGAGGCGTTTGCCGGCACGCAACTGCTCTACCACCCGCCCGGGCTGGACGCCGCGCGCGGCCGGCACGTGGTGGTGCACGGCGCCGACGAGGCCGCGGTGCAGGCGGCCATCGACTGCGAGCCGCTGGCCGCCAGCGTCACCCTGCTGCACCGGCGCGACGCGTTCACGGCGCCGCCGGCGCTGCTGGCGCGCCTGCAGGCGCTGCGCGAAGCTGGCCGCATCCGCGTCGCGGTCGGGCAGATCACCGGCGTGCACACGAGCGGCGAGCGGCTGGCGGGCCTGCAACTGCTCGACGCCGAGGGCGAGGCGCAGACGCTGGCGCTGGAGCTGCTGCTGGTGTTCCTGGGCATCTCGCCGCGCCTGGGGCCGCTGGCCGACTGGGGCCTGGCCATGCAGCGCAAGCAGGTGCAGGTGGACACGGCGACGTTCGCCACCAACGTGCCCGGCATCTACGCCGTGGGCGACATCAACGCCTACCCCGGCAAGCGCCGGCTGATCGTGTGCGGCTTTCACGAGGCGACGCTGGCCGCTTTCGCGGCGGCCGAGCGGCTGGCGGGCGCAGCGGTGCCGCTGGAGTACACCACCAGCAGCGAGCGGCTGCAGCGCCGCCTGGGCGTGCTCGCGCCCTAGAATGCACCCGCGCGGCCCCCCGGGCCGCGCACACATTTGCTGGGGGTGCCCGGCCGCCCTTGCCGGCGGCGCGGGCTGAGACAGTCCCTTCGAACCTGATTGAGATCATCCTCGCGCAGGGAAGCACGCTCCACTGGCCTGTCACGCCGCCGCCCCGCGGCCGTGCCGCGCACGCGGGCCGCGCCCCTGCTGCGGGTCAACGCCCAAGGAGCGCACCGCATGTCCGCCACCGTCCCCGCCGTACCGCCCGCCCGCGCGGCCCACAATGAAGCCCTGACGCCGGTCGCGCCCGGCGAGCGCGTGTTCCGCTTCCACGACCACGCGTCGCTGTGGTTCAGCCTCGGCGTGGGCCTGCTGGTGATGCAGGTGGGCGCATACATGGTCCCGGCGCTGTCCCCGCGTGAGGCCCTGCTGGCGATCGTGGGCGGCTCGCTCATCGGCGGGTGGGTCCTGGGCTGGGTGGCCAAGATCGGCTGCGACACGGGCCTGGCCAGTGCCGGGCTGATGCATGCGGTCTATGGCCATCGTTTCGCGGCCCTGCCGATCGTGCTCAACATCGTGCAACTGGTGGGCTGGGGCACGTTCGAGCTAGTGGTGATGCGCGACGCCACGCTGGCGCTGGCGCAGCAGTCCGGCGTGGGCGCAGCGGCAGCAGACTGGACCGCCGGCGCGACGCTGCTGTGGGGCGGCATCGTGGTGTTCCTGATCAGCGGGTCCATGGTGCGGCTGGTGCGGCGTGTGATCGCCCGCGTGGCGCTGCCGCTGGTGGTGCTGTCGCTGCTGTGGCTGAGCTGGCAGTTCCTGAACGTGGCGCAGGCGCAGGGACTGCAGGCGCTGTGGCAGCGCCCCGGCCAGGGCGGCATGGGCGTCATGGGCGCGCTGGATTTGGTCATCGCGATGCCCATGTCATGGCTGCCGCTGGTGGCGGATTACGCGCGCCACGGCACGAGCGGCCGGTCTGCGCTGCGCGGCACCTGGTTGGGGTACCTGGTGGCCAACGTCTGGTGCTACAGCCTGGGTGTGCTGGTGGCACTGGTGCTGCCCAGCGAAAACCTGGTGACGGCGCTGCTGCTGGCGCAAGGGGGCCTGATCGCGCTGTCGCTGATCCTGATCGACGAGGTGGACAACGCCTATGGCGATGCGTACTCGGGCGCGGTTTCGGCACACAGCCTGCTGCCGCGCTGGAGCGTGCGCCGCTGGGGCATCGCCATCGCACTGGCCTGCACGGCGCTGGCGCTGGCATTGCCGATGCGCAGCCTGGAGCCGTTTCTGCTGCTGCTCAGCTCGGTGTTCGCGCCGCTGTTCGGCGTGGTGCTGGGGCGGCTGGGCGGGGACTCGGCGGCGCGGGTGCGCCTGTCGGGCAGCGGCCCGGCGGTGCACTGGGGCGCGGTGGCGATCTGGCTGGCGGGCATCGCGCTCTACCACGCCGGCCCGCGCGTGATGCCCGGCATGGGCGCGGCGCTGCCGACGCTGGTGCTGTGCTTCGTGCTGGCGCGGCTCACCCGCGCCGCACCGGCCGCCCGCGGCTGAACACCGGCCGCCGCGCTGGCGCTTAACGGTGTTTTCATGCTCCAGCGCAGATGGGACAAGCGCTGGCAGCTATATTTTCGATAGCTTGGGACCCGATCTGCCACGGCGCAGGAACTTCGACCGGCGCGCTGCCTCCACCAGGGTTGCCTGTTACCAAACCCAAGCCTTGAAAGGAGTCTTGACCCGTGTCCCATGCCCTGGCCCCCCTCTTCCGTGTGCTGTCCACCGCTGCTGCCGCCCTGGCGCTTGCCGCGCCGCTGCTGGCGCCCAGCGTTGCCCAGGCCGCCGAGTTCGTCAGCATCAAGGGCAACGTGGTGAACGTGCGCGAGAAGCCCACGACCCGCTCGGACACCCTGTGGGAGCTGGCCAGCGGCTATCCGCTGCAGGTGCGGGAGCGCCGCGGCAAGTGGCTGCGCGTGCGCGACTACGAGGCCACGCTGGGCTGGGTGTTCGCGCCCCTGACGCAAAAAACGCCGCACCGCGTCGTCACGGCGCCCACGGTGAACCTGCGCTCCAAGCCCAGCACCGGCAGCCGCATCGTCGGCAAGCTGGAGCAGCACGAGATCGTGCGCACGCTGGGCACCCGGGGCAGCTGGGCGCGCGTGCAGCGCGACGGCGGCCAGACCGGCTGGGTGGCCAGCCGGCTGACCTGGGGCTGGTGATCAGCCGGCGCAGCGCGCTCCGTCCCCGCTGCCGTCAGCCCCTTCTTCGATGATGCGCTGGGCCTGTGGCGCCCAGCCATGGTTCAGCGGCCCCTGCCCATAGCCGGTGTGCACGCGGGCACCGGCCGCGATCGCCCCCAGGATGTATTCGCGGGCGCGCCGCACCGCCTCGGCCAGCGGCGCGCCCAGCGCCAGATGCGCGGCGATGGCCGACGACAGGGTGCAGCCGGTGCCGTGCCCGTTGTGCGTGGCGATGCGCGCCGCGCCCAGGCGCTCGTGCGCCGCGCCTGGCTGGGCCAGCACGTCCACCACCCGGTCGCCGGGCAGGTGGCCGCCCTTGAGCAGCGCCGCGCGCGCACCCAGCGCGAGCAGCGCGTCGGCGGCCTCGTCCAGCTGGGCCTCGCTGTCCAGGGTGCGGCCCAGCAGCCAGCCGGCCTCGTCCAGGTTCGGCGTGACCACGGTGGCCAGGGGAAAGAGCTCGCGCACCAGAGACTCCACCGTTTCCTCGGCGATCAGCCGGTCGCCGCTGGTGGCGACCATGACCGGATCGAGCACCACGTTCGGCAGGCCGAAGCGGGCGATGGCGTCGGCCACCACGCGCACCACCTCGGGCGAGTGCAGCATGCCGATCTTCACGGCGTCCACGCCGATGTCCTCGACCACCGCGTCGATCTGCGCGCGCAGCATCTGCGGCGGCACGCCGTGGATGGCGTGCACGCCGCGGGTGTTCTGCGCGGTGATGGCGGTGATGGCGGTCATGCCGTAGCAGCCCAGGGCGGCGAAGGTCTTGAGGTCGGCCTGGATGCCGGCGCCGCCGCCCGAATCGGAGCCGGCGATGGACAGCACGCGTGCATAGCGCGGGCCGGGCTGCGGCGTCTGCGAGGAAGGATGGTTCATGGCAAAAATTATCGGCCAAGGCGCGGCCTGCGACCGCGGCGCCCTGCGCCATGTCAACGCCAGGGTGGAAGGCCGTGTGCTGTAATTGTCCCTTCGGACGAAACAGGGGTGCCGCCACATCTGGATGGCGGCTGAGAGACACCCTCGCACCCGATCCAGGTCATGCTGGCGTGGGGAGTTTTCGCTGCAGGTGTGGTGCCACGCCCGTTTTGTCCCCACCGGCTGACCGGGCCTGAACGACGCGATGCGCACCCTCCTTCCCTTCCCTTCCGACACTTCTCTTTCCATCACCATCCTCGGCGCCGGCCTCATGGGCCGGCTGCTGGCCGTCGAGCTGGCGCGCGCCGGCCACGGCGTCACCGTGCACGGCACCGGTGGGCCCGACGCCGAGGGCAGCGCCGCGCGCGTGGCCGCGGCCATGCTGGCGCCGCTGGCCGAATCCGCCGTGACGGAAGCCGGCGTGGTGCGCATGGGCCAGCACGGCCTGGTGCGCTGGCCCGAGCTGCTGGCGCACCTGGACGCGCCGGTGTTCTTCCAGCAGGACGGCACGCTGATCCTGTGGCACCGCCAGGACGCGGCCGACGCCGCGCGGCTGCACCACACGCTGGAGCAGACCCGGCGCACCGTCGAAGGACTGCCGCCGATGCAGGCGCTGGACGGCGCGCAGGTGGCGGCGCTCGAGCCCGCAGTGGCCGGGCGTTTCCACCAGGGCCTGTACCTGCCGGGTGAAGGACAACTGGACAACCGGCAACTGCTCGCCGCGCTGGCGGCCACGCTGCAGCGCCTGGAGGTCGCCGTGCACTGGCACAGCGCGCGCGGCCTGCAGGATTTCGCGCCCGGCCAGCCCGGCCAGCCGGACCTGCTGCTGGACTGCCGCGGCCTGGGTGCGCGGGCGCACTGGCGTGCGCTGCGCGGCGTGCGCGGCGAGGTCGTGCGGCTGCACGCGCCGCACGTGCACCTGGCGCGCCCCACGCGCCTGGTGCACCCGCGCTACCCGATCTACATCGCGCCGAAGGAAAACGACGTGTTCGTCATCGGCGCCACCGAGATCGAGTCGGACGACCTGTCGCCGGCCAGCGTGCGCTCCACGCTGGAGCTGCTCAGTGCGGCGTACGCCGTGCATCCGGGCTTCGGCGAGGCGCGCATCCTGGAGCTGTCCACCCAGTGCCGGCCGACGCTGCCCGACAACCTTCCCGCCGTGCGCGCCGTGCAGCCGCGCGTGCTGGAGGTGAACGGGCTGTACCGCCACGGATTCATGATCGCGCCGGCGATGGTGGACGTGGTGCTGGAGCTGCTGCAGACGGGACAATCGCCGCTGGCTGCGCGCTTCGACCTGCGCCTGGAGATCGCCCCATGACCACCCTGACCATCCTGCTCAACCAGCGCCCGGTGGAGTTGCCCGCCGGCGCCACCGTGGCCGACGCCGTGGCGCATCTGGCTCCCACACCGCCCTTCGCGGTGGCCGTGAACATGCAGTTCGTGCCCAACACGCGCTACGCCCTGCACCCCCTGGCCGCCGGGGACCAGGTGGAAATCATCGCCCCCGTCACCGGCGGTTGAGCTGCACCGCCTCTGCGCCTTCCTTCTTCTCTGCCTCCGATCGCTGCCATGAATCCGCAAGACCTCGCCACGCTCTCCGCCAACGCCGACGCGTTGGTGCTGTACGGACACGCCTTCCAAAGCCGCCTGCTGCTGGGCACGGCGCGCTACCCTTCGCCCGCCGTGCTGGAGGCCGCCGTGCGCCGCGCGCGCCCGGCCATGGTCACCGCCTCGCTGCGCCGCCAGGGCGCGCAGCCCGGCGAGTCCGGCCAGGGTTTCTGGGAGCTGCTGCGGCGCCTGGAGGTGCCGGTGCTGCCCAACACGGCCGGCTGCCACAGCCGCGAGGAAGCCATCACCACCGCCCACATGGCGCGCGAGGTGTTCGGCACGCCGTGGATCAAGCTGGAGCTGATCGGCGACGACTACACCCTGCAGCCCGACACGCTCAACCTGGTGGGCGCGGCGGAAGAGCTGATCCGCGAGGGCTTTCACGTGCTGCCCTATTGCACCGAGGACCTGGTGCTGTGCCAGCGGCTGGTGGACGTCGGGTGCCAGGCCGTCATGCCGTGGGCCGCACCGATCGGCACCGGGCGTGGCCCCGTCAACCCCTACGCGCTGCAGCTGCTGCGCGAGCGGCTGGACGTACCGCTGCTGGTGGACGCGGGCCTGGGGCTGCCCTCGCACGCCTGCCAGGTGATGGAGTGGGGCTACGACGGCGTGTTGCTCAACACCGCGGTGGCCCTGGCCAGCGACCCGGTGGCCATGGCCGGCGCCTTTGCCGATGCAGTGGTCGCCGGCCGCGCCGCGCGCATGGCCGGCGCCATGCAGCCGCAGACCGCGGCGCAACCCAGCACCCCGGTGCTGGGCACCCCGTTCTGGCACCACGCATGAGCAACCACGCCACCGCTGACAGCGCCGCCATGGCGCAGGCCATCCTCGCGTGCCACGCCGCCGCGTTCACCGGCTTCGCGCCGCAGCCCGTGCCCACGCCCACGTCGCAGGAGCCGGTGTATGGCGCCGCCCTTGCAGCCGCCAGCGCGCTGGGCTTCATCGCGCACGACGCCGAGTGCCTGGCACGCGCCTGGGGCGCGCAGACGCAGCGCGCAGGCACGTTCGAGCCGGCCCGCTGGCCCCAGGACCCGCAGGACTTCGGCCTGGCCCGCCGGGACGACGGCCCGGCCTTTGCCGCGTGCCCGCCGCACCTGGGCCTATACGCCGTGCTGCCCGACGCCCAGTGGGTCGCCCGCATGGCGCGCGCAGGCGTGCCGACGGTGCAGCTGCGCTTCAAGTCCGACAACCGCGCCGCCGTGCTGCGCGAGGTGCGGGCCGCCGTCGCGGCCGTGCAGGGCACGGACGCGCTGCTGTTCATCAACGACCACTGGCAGGAAGCGCTGCAGGCGGGCGCCTATGGCGTGCACCTGGGCCAGGAAGACCTGGACGCCCTGCCCGCGGCCGACCTGCACGCGCTGCGCGCCTCGGGCATCCGGTTGGGGGTGAGCACCCATGGCTACGCCGAGATGGTGCGCGCCGCGGCGGTGCGGCCCAGCTACATCGCCATGGGCGCGGTGTTTCCCACCACCCTGAAGAAAATGGCCACCGCGCCGCAGGGCCTGGCGCGGCTGTCCGCCTATGCAGCCCTCACGCGCGGCTATCCGCAGGTGGCCATCGGCGGCATCGACGAGGCGCGCTTCGCGGCGGTGCTGGCCACGGGCGTGGGCTCGATCGCGGTGGTGCGCGCCGTGGTCGCCGCGCCGGACCCGGAAACGGCGGCTGCGCGCCTGATGCGGACGATGGCCACGGCGCCCGGCGGCTGAACGCGCAGCAGCAGCGCCGCCGGGGCCGCTCTTGCGCGCCGGCAGGTTTGCTATTTTTTTAATAGCTGCCAGCGCTTGCTGGATAAGCGCCGGAGCCGTTTTTGACCTGAATTTCTCAGGAAGTCAGGAGCCGGCCACCTTCATCCGGTTGACCAGCACCGAGCCCACCGTCTTGGCGCCGTAGGTGTAGGCGTCGGCGCCCACCGCCTCGATGCCGCGCAGCATGTCCTTGAGGTTGCCGGCAATGGTGATCTCGTCCACGGGGAAGGCGATCTCGCCGTTTTCCACCCAGAAGCCGCTCGCGCCGCGCGAGTAGTCGCCCGTCACGTAGTTCACGCCCTGGCCCATCAGCTCGATGACGAACAGGCCCGTGCCCAGTTTTTTCAGCATCGCGGGCAGGTCGTCCTCCGGCCGGGTGTGGCGCGAGACCAGCGCCAGGTTGTGCGAGCCGCCCGCGTTGCCGGTGGTCTTCATGCCCAGCTTGCGCGCCGAATAGGTGGACAGGAAGTAGCCCTCCACACGGCCCTCATGCACCACCTTGCGCGGCGCCACGCGCACGCCCTCGTCGTCGAACGGCGAGCTGCCCTTGCCGCGGATGACGAAGGGGTCCTCGGTCACGTCGATGTGCTCGGGAAAGACCTGGCGGCCCAGCGAGTCCAGCAGGAACGTGCTCTTGCGGTACAGCGCGCCGCCACTCACCGCCTGCGTGAAGCCGCCCAGCAGGCCGGCGGCAAGCGGCGATTCGAACAGCACCGGGCACTCGCGCGTGCTGATCTTGCGGCTGCCCAGGCGGCTGAGCGCGCGCTCGGCCGCGTAGCGGCCCACCGCCTCGGGCGAGGCCAGCTCGCGCGCGTCGCGCATGGAGCTGTACCACGAGTCGCGCTGCATCTCGCCATGGCGCCCGGGCAGGCTGGCGATCGGCGCCACCGAGATGCTGTGGCGCGAGCTGGCGTAGCCGCCGCGAAAGCCGCGCGTGTGCGCACTGAAGAAATGCGACTGCTGGGCCGACACGCCTGCGCCCTCGCTGTTGGTGATGCGCTTGTGCGCGGCGAAGGCCGCCGCCTCGCACTCCAGCGCCAGGCGCGCGGCCTCATCGCTGTCCAGCGCCCACGGGTGGAACAGGCCCAGGTCGCGGTGCGTGTCGGGCGGCGCGATGTCGGCTTCGTCGGGCAGGCCGGCGGCCGGGTCCTCGGCGGTGAAGCGGGCGATGTCGTAGGCCGCCTGCACCGTGCGCTCCACCGCGGCTTCGGAGAAATCCGACGTGCTGGCGTTGCCGCGGCGCCGGCCCACGTACACGGTCACGCCCAGCGACTTGTCGCGGTTGCGCTCGACGGTTTCCAGCTCGCCCTTGCGCACGTTCACCGACAGGCCGCAGCCCTCCGACGCTTCCGCGCCCGCATCGGTCGCGCCCAGTTGGGCGGCGTGTGCCAGCGCATGGTCCACCAGCCCCTCGAAGAACGCACGGGAGTAGCTGAAGCCGGTTTGCGGCACATCGGGCGGGGTGGCAGGCGCGGGGTCGGCGGCGCGCGGGTCGGCGGGGCGGGCAGTGTTCATAGCGGCGGCTATGATACTTGTCGCCCCGCGCCGGCGCGGCGCCCCGGGCGCGCTGCCAGCGTCGCCTGCGCGGCTTTTACGTCTCCTCCTTCGCCCCGCCACCGATGTCACGCAAACCCAAAAAAGGCTACTTCGTGAAGGGCCAGTTCGTCGCCGAGGGCAGCGCGCTGGACCTGGAGCTCAAGGCCGAACTCAAGGGCACGACCGGTGCCACCAAGACCGACCTCAAGCGCGAAAGCGACGCCCTGCAGACCCTGGGCGGCGAGTTGCTGACGCTGCGCGCCGACCTGTTCGCCCGCCTGGCGCTGCCCGAGAAGCTGCGCGACGCGCTGGCCGAGACCGCCCGCATCACCAATTTCGAGGGCCGCCGCCGGCAGATGCAGTACGTGGGCAAGCTCATGCGCACCCTGGACGAAGATCAGGTCGCGGCCATCCACGCAGCGCTGGAAGAGCAGCGCTCCGGCAGCGCCGCCGAAAAGCTGCTGCTGCACCAGGCCGAGGACTGGCGCGACCGGATGATCGCCGGCGACGAGGCCGTGGCCGCATGGCTGACCCAGTTCCCGCGCACCGACTCGCAGCAACTGCGCGCCCTGGTGCGCCAGGCCCGGCGTGACGCGCCCGAGGAATCCCGCGCCGACACGTCGCAGGGCCTGGCGCCCCGCAAGGGCCGGGCCTTTCGCGACCTGTACCAAATGCTGCGCATGCACCTGGCCGAGGCCGCCGAGTACGGCGCCGAGGAACAGCGTTCGCGCGACGCCTGATCCCTGCACACATGACCCGTCCAGATTTCCCTCCCGCCCCGCCTGCCCCCGAACCCGTCAAGATCGGCATCGTCTCGGTGAGCGACCGCGCCAGCAGCGGCGCCTACGAGGACAAGGGCCTGCCCGCGCTGCAGGAGTGGCTGACACGCGCCCTGCACAACCCGATCGACTTCGAGGCGCGCCTGATCCCCGACGAGCCCGCAACGATCGCCGCCGCGCTGATCGCGCTGGTGGACGAGGCCGGCTGCAGCCTGGTGCTGACCACCGGCGGCACCGGACCGGCTCCGCGCGACGTGACGCCGGAAGCGACGCTGGCCGTGGCCGACCGCGAAATGCCGGGCTTCGGCGAGCAGATGCGCCAGATCTCGCTGCGCTTCGTGCCCACCGCCATCCTGTCGCGCCAGACGGCGGTGATCCGCGGCAAGTGCCTGGTCATCAACCTGCCAGGCCAGCCCAAGTCGATCGCCGAGACGCTGGAAGGCGTGAAGGACCGGGACACAGGCGCGCAGCTGGTGCCCGGCATCTTCTCTGCCGTGCCGTACTGCATCGACCTGATCGGCGGGCCCTACCTGGAGACACGCGAGAGCGTATGCGCGGCGTTCCGGCCGAAGGCGGCGGTGCGGCACGTGCGCCCACGCAGCTGATTCGCACTTTCCGCGCTTGGCGCCCATTTCATGCCCATCTACCGCTGCAACCAGTGCGGCTTCGTCAGCGAAGACGCCACCACCCCCGTCCACACCCAGACCGCCTGCGGGCGCTGCGGCCGGCCCGCCACCGTCTTCGGCACGGTGTATTACGTCGAGGAGCTGGTCAAGCGCCTGGCCTCCGTCACGCGCGAACTCAACGGCCTGCGCCAGCAGGTTGCCAGCCCCGGGGCGGACTCCGGCTTGCCTGCGGCTCCTGCGCAGGCACTACCCGAAGCCGCCACGCCCCAGGCCAACGTGCAGGGCCTGGCCACCGCGCAGCAGCACGCGCCGCTGCGCGCCTGGTTCGCAGCGCGCCAGATCGAGGCGCATATCGACCCGGCACTCGTGGACACCAGCGGCTTCTTCGACGACGCGGCGCTGCTGCTGGCCGGCAACCATGCGCTGTTCGCCGAGCTGATCGACCGCGTGCGCTACGCCTACCGCAAGAGCCACACCGGACTGAACCTGGAGCTGGCCCAGCTGCCGCAGAAGGACGCGAAGGCCATCACCCAGCTGTGCCGCCAGCTGTACGAACACACCTTTTTCGCGCGCTACCACTACCAGAAACCCGAGAAGATCGTGCGCCTGACGCTGCAGAGCGCGCCGGCGGTGCGGCAGTTCTTCGACGGGGGCTGGCTGGAGTGGTATGCGCTGATGGCCGTGCTGGCCCAGTTGCAGGGCCACGCCGGCGGCACTTCGTGTGCCCGCGGCGTCAAGGTCGTGTTTCCAAACGAGGATCTGCACGAGCTGGACGTGGTGGCCCTGCCCGCCGGGCAGCCGCCCATCGTCATTGAATGCAAGGGCGGCGAATTCCGCCGCGACATCGACAAGTACCTGCGCCTGCGCAAGCGCCTGGGGCTGGAGCGCGAGCGCTTCGTCATCTGCTCGCCTGAACTGACCGACGAGCAGGCGGCGGGCCTGAGCGCCATGTACGACCTGAGCTTCGCCAACCTGCAGACCCTGGCACCGCACCTGCAGCGTCTGCTGGCTGCGGTGCCGGCCTGACCGTAGGACGGGCGCCAGCCGAGCGGTACCGGCTCACTTGCCGATGATGTCGTTCAACCGGTCCGCCTCGAACTGCTCGCGCGTGGCGGCTTCCTCGGGCACGCAGTTGCCGGCGTGCTGCGCGGCAGAAAGTTTTTCGATGGCGCGCCACAGCAGCGTGATCTGGTGCTCCTGCGCGCCGGCCGAGTCGATCAGGCCGCGCATGGCCTGGGTCAGCGGGTCTTCCTGCTGCGCCGCGACGCCGTAGGCGCTGAATTTGCGGGCCGGGTCGCCATCGCGCTGGGCGCCGGTCACGTCAGCGCTTTGCCCTTCGCGGCTGGGGATGATGCGCGCCGGAATGCCCACCGCCGTGGCGCCGGGCGGCACCGGCTTGATGACCACCGCGTTGCTGCCGATCTTCGCGCCGTCACCCACCTCGAAGCCGCCCAGCACCTTGGCGCCTGCTGCCACCACCACGTCGCGCCCCAGCGTCGGGTGGCGCTTGGCGCCCTTGTAGAGCGACGTGCCGCCCAGCGTCACGCCGTGGTAGATGGTGCAGCCGTCACCGACCACCGCGGTCTCGCCGATCACCACGCCCATGCCGTGGTCGATGAAGACGCCCCGGCCGATCTGCGCGCCGGGGTGGATCTCGATGCCGGTGAACCAGCGCGACAGGTGCGAGATGAAGCGCCCGGCCCAGCGCAGGCCGTGCCGCCAGCACCAGTGCGCGGGGCGATGCAGCCAGATGGCGTGCAGCCCGGGGTAGCAGGTGACCACCTCCCAGCGGCTGCGCGCGGCCGGGTCGCGGTCGAGGATGCACTGGATGTCGGAGCGCAGGCGAGAGAGCATGGACGGGTGGCGGGGCAAGGGCCGGTCAGTCTAGCGGCTTGGCCTGCGCGCGCTGGAGCATGGCTTTGGCGACACCGCGCAGGATGTGGATTTCCTCGGCGGTGGGTTGCGCGCGGTTGAACATCTGGTTCAGGCGCGGCATCAGCTTCTTGGGCGCGGCCGGGTCCAGGAAGCCGATCGCCGCGAGCGCCTGTTGCCAGTGCGCCAGCATGCCGGCCACCTGCGCGGCGTCGGCCGTCTCGCCCTGGGGCGCGCT
>DAMCAL010000003.1:0-11366 GCA_032059585.1 Burkholderiaceae bacterium | reverse complement strand
GCTGAAGGGCGCCTCGTAGCCGCCCAGCGCCTGGCGCCACTCGTAGGCGATGAGCTGCACCGCCGCGGCCAGGTTCAGCGAGCCGAACTGGGGGTTGGTGGGGATGCTCAGCGCCACGTGGCAGCGGTACACGTCCTCGTTGGCCATGCCGAAGCGCTCGCTGCCGAACAAAAAGGCCACGCCGCCGCCGGATGCAGTGTTTGCAGCCAAATCGGGCTCCAGCGCTTGTCCATCAAGCGCCGGAAGCTCCTTTTTCAATAGCAATTCGAAGTGTGCCCGCGGCGTGCGTGTGGGCGGGCCGAAATCGCGCGGCGTCATGGCGGTGGCGCACAGGTGGGTCATGCCCTCCAGCGC
This sequence comes from Burkholderiaceae bacterium, assembly GCA_032059585.1. Lineage (GTDB taxonomy): Bacteria > Pseudomonadota > Gammaproteobacteria > Burkholderiales > Burkholderiaceae_C > Melaminivora. The sequence continues at coordinate 11,012 of DAMCAL010000003.1, read as the reverse complement.
CTCGTCCAGCGTGGCGACGATGCGGCAACGCTCCAGCACGTCCAGCGCACCGCTGGCGCGCTGGATGGTTTCCTCGCGGCGCAGCACGTTGGCCCAGCGCGGAGCGACCAGCACCAGGTCGTCGAAGCCCATGGTTTTCATGGCGCGCGCGGTGGCGCCGACGTTGCCGGCATGGCTGGTGTGGATCAGAACGAAACGGGTGCGCATGGTGGGGCGATTGTCGCCGTGCGCGCGGCCGGCCCAGGCCGCCTCGCTAGAATCCACCCCTTTGCGGGACCGCATCGCCGGTCGCCGCTCCCCGCCGCCCCCGTGGCGCCGCCCCACCCGCTCCTTCGTCACCCGCCAGCCCCATGTCGACCAACCTGCACCCCATGCTCAACGTGGCCATCAAGGCCGCACGCGCCGCCGGCGCCATCATCAACCGCGCGGCGCTCGACGTGGAGGCGGTGCGCGTGTCGCAAAAGCAGATCAACGACTTCGTCACCGAGGTGGACCAGGCCAGCGAGCAGGCGATCATCGACACGCTGCTGACGGCCTACCCGGGCCACGGCATCCTGGCCGAGGAGTCGGGCAGCGAGCGGGGCGCCAAGCACTCCGACTTCGTCTGGATCATCGACCCGCTGGACGGAACCACCAACTTCATCCATGGCTTTCCCGTGTATTGCGTCAGCATCGCCCTGGCGGTGAAGGGCCGCGTGGAGCACGCCGTGGTGTACGACCCCACGCGCAACGACCTGTTCACCGCCACGCGCGGACGCGGGGCGTTCCTGAACGACCGGCGCATCCGCGTGTCCAAGCGCACGCGGCTGGGCGAGTGCCTGGTGGCCACCGGCTTTCCGTTCCGTCCGGGCGACAACTTCAAGACCTACATGCTGATGATGGCCGACGTGATGCAGCGCACCGCCGGCCTGCGCCGCCCGGGCGCCGCAGCGCTCGACCTGGCGTACGTCGCCGCGGGCTACACCGACGGCTTCTTCGAGGCCGGCCTGTCGATCTGGGACGTGGCCGCGGGCAGCCTGCTGGTGACCGAAGCGGGCGGCCTGGTGGGCAACTTCACGGGTGAGGCCGACTTCATGGAGCAGCGCGAGTGCCTGGCCGGCAACCCGCGTATCTACGGCCAGCTGGTCACCCTTTTGGCGAAGTACAGCAAGTTCGCCGGTGCGGGCGACAAGGCGGCCGTGCGCCAGGCGCTCGAGGCCCAGGCCGCCGCGGCCGACGCGCCGGACGCCCAGGCGCCCGCCCCTGACGGCCCCGGCGCGAGCGCGTCTGCAGAGGCTCCAGCCGCCCAGGCAGGCGACGTTGCCGAGCACGATGTGGCAACGCCACCGGCCGATGGCGCGCCCGAGGCCGATCCCGGCAAGCCTGCCGGCGACGCGGCGCCGTTTTAATCACCGCCTGCCAGGCGCGGCCCGCAGCGGCCGCGAGCGGCGCCGGCGCGGCGCCGTGGCCAACGCTTCGTTTTCCGTCCTTGCAGGGCGTGCGGGAAGGTTCGGGCATGTAACAGCCGCCAGGGCCTGCGCCGTGGGTCGCTAACATGCCCGGGTAGCCATTCCGCCAGAACGAAGGAGACACCATGCACCACCGCCCCACCCGATCGGCCGGCCTGTTGGTCGCGGCGCTCAGCGCTGCCCTGCTCGTGGCCTGCGCCAGCGGCCGGACCGCCTCGTCCGGCTTCGGCTACCAGGTGCCCGCGCAGCCCGAAGGCTCGTCCGGCTACACCGCCAAGCCCGGCTGGGCCAGCACGCGCTTTGCCGTGGCTGCCGCCAACCCGCTGGCGACCGACGCGGGCTACCAGGTGCTCAAGGCCGGCGGCTCGGCGCTGGACGCGGCGATCGCGGTGCAGATGGTGCTGACGCTGGTCGAGCCGCAGTCCAGCGGCGTGGGCGGCGGCGCATTTCTGCTGCACTCCGCCGGGGACCAGGTCCAGGCCTGGGACGGGCGCGAGACGGCACCGGCCGCGGCCACCGAAACCCTGTTCCTGGACGCCGCCGGCAAGCCGATGCCGTTCCATGACGCGGTGGTGGGCGGCCGCTCGGTCGGCGTGCCGGGCACCGTGCGCATGCTGGAGCAGGCGCACAAGGAGCACGGCAAGCTGCCCTGGGCCGCCTTGTTCGAGCCGGCCATCACGCTGGCCGAGCAGGGCTTCAAGGTGAGCGCACGGCTGCACACGCTGCTGAGCAACGAAAAATACCTCGCCCAGGACCCGCAGGCGCGGGCGTACTTCTTCGACGCCGCGGGCAAGCCCTGGCCGGTGGGCCACACCTTGAAGAACCCCGAGCTGGCCGCGGTGCTGCGCGCCATCGCCCGCGATGGTTCAAAAGCGCTTCTGGAGGGCGAGGTGGCCGGCGCCATCGTCGCCAAGGTGCGCGGCCACGCCACCAACCCCGGCAGCCTGAGCCTGGCCGACCTGGCCGGCTACCAGCCCAGGAAGCGCCAGGCGCTGTGCAGCGACTATTCGGTGGCCTCGCAGCAGTACCGCATCTGCGGCTTCCCGCCGCCCAGCTCGGGCGCACTCGCCGTGGCGCAGATCCTGGGCATCTTGCGCAACACCGATGCGGCCACGTTCGAGCTGCAGGACGGCCCGCCCGCGCCGGGCGGCGGCGCCAGCAAGGTGCCGCCGCACGAATGGCTGTACCTGTACGCAGAGGCTTCGCGCCTGGCCTTTGCCGACCGGGCGCAGTACGTGGCCGACCCGGACTTCGTGCAGCCGCCCGCCGGAGACTGGATGAGCCTGCTGGAGCCCCACTACCTGGCCAGCCGCGCCAAGCTCATCGGCCCGAGCAGCATGAAGCTCGCCCAGCCGGGCCGCCCCGGGGGTACGGCCATCGGCCACGCGCCCATGCCCGAGCAGCCCGAGTACGGCACCAGCCACATCAGCGTGGTGGACGACAAGGGCAACGCGGTGGCCATGACGACCACCATCGAGGACCAGTTCGGCTCGCGCCAGATGGTCAAGGGCTTCTTGCTGAACAACGAGCTGACGGACTTCAGCTTTGCGCCGAAGGACGCCAGCGGCCAGCCGATTGCCAACCGCGTCGAACCGGGCAAGCGTCCGCGCTCGTCCATGGCGCCCACGCTGGTGTTCAACAAAGCCAACGGCCAGCTCCTGATGAGCGGCGGCAGCCCCGGCGGCGCGCTCATCATCCACTACGTGGCCAAGACACTGTATGGCGTGTTCCACTGGTCACTGACGCCGCAGCAGGCCATCGATCTTCCCAACTTCGGCAGCCTGAACGGACCGACCCTGCTGGAAGAGCACCGCTTCGCCCCGGCCGCCGTCCAGGCACTGCGCGCGCGCGGCGCCGAGGTGCGCGAGATGAACATGACCAGCGGCCTGCAGGCCATCACCCGCGGCGAGGTGCATGGCAAGCCGCTGTGGCTGGGCGGCGCCGACCCGCGCCGCGAGGGCGTGGTGATGGGCGACTGACCGGCGCCGCTGCCGGCCGGTCCGCGCCCTGCGGCGCTGGGCGCCCGGCCGGCATCGCAAGTTTATGCATCAAATCTGCCTGAAGCGCCCGCCCCGCCTGCGCCAGCAGCTCCTGTTTTTGAAATTCACCCCCGCATGACCACACCACCGCAGCCTACCGAACGCATCGCCTTCGACGAGCTGCGCAGCCTGCTGGCGCGCATCTTCGAGCGCCACGGCACCAGCGCCGAGGTCGCCGCCGTGCTGGCCGACAACTGCGCCAGCGCCGAGCGCGACGGCGCGCACAGCCATGGCGTGTTCCGCATCGCCGGCTACCTGAGCACGCTGGCCAGCGGCTGGGTGGACGGCCACGCCGTGCCGCAGGTCGAGGATGTGGCCCCGGGCTACGTCGCGGTGGACGCGTGCAACGGTTTCGCCCAGCCGGCCTACGCCGCCGCGCGCCAACTGCTCGTGGACAAGGCGCGCGCCAACGGCATCGCGCTGCTGGCGATCCGCGACTCGCACCATTTCGCCGCACTGTGGCCCGACGTGGAGCCGCTGGCCGAGGCGGGCCTGGTGGGCCTGGCGCTGGTCAACAGCATGGCCTGCGTGGTGCCGCACGGCGGCACGCAGGCGCTGTTCGGCACCAACCCCATCGCCTTTGCCGCGCCGCGGGCGGGGCACGCGCCGCTGGTGTTCGACCTGGCTACCAGCAGCATGGCGCACGGCGACGTGCAGATCGCCGCGCGCGAGGGCCGTCTGCTGCCCGAAGGGCACGGCGTGGACCGTGACGGCCGCCCGACGCGCGATCCGCAGGCCGTGCTGGACGGTGGCGCGCTGCTGCCCTTTGGGGGGCACAAGGGCTCTGCGCTGTCGATGATGGTCGAGCTGCTGGCCGCTGCGCTCACCGGCGGGAGTTTCTCGTTCGACTTCGACTGGAGCGGACACCCGGGTGCGCAGACCCCGCGCACCGGCGAGCTGGTCATCGCCATCGACCCGTCGCGTACCGCCGGGCGGGGCTTTGCGCAGCGCTGCGAGGACCTGGTGCAGGCCATGGCCGGGGCGGGCCAGCAGCGCCAGCCGGGCGAGCGCCGCTACCGCCAGCGCGCCCAGTCGCTGCGCGAGGGCGTGCCGCTTTCGGGGGCGACCTGGCGCGAGCTGCAGCGGCTGGCCGGCTGAGGGCGTGGCGAGCTGACCGCGTTGCGCGCCTCCAAATGCCCTCCGCCCGCCATGCAACACCCGCCGGCAGCCTTCGCGGCATGACCACCTCCGGCCGGGGCCTGCGCCTGGGCGGCGCCCTGCTGGCCTGCACGCTGCTGGCCGGCTGCGGGCTGCCGCCGCTGCAGGGGCGCGCCAGCTCCGCAGCACTGCCGCTGGCCGCCGCCCGGGCGACACCGCTCGGGCAGGCGCTGGCGCCCGCAGTGGCGGCCCATCCGGGCCTGAGCGGCATCCACCCCCTGCACCACCCGCACGACGCCTTTGCCGCGCGCGTGCTGCTGGCGCGCACCGCAGAGCGCACGCTGGACGTGCAGTACTACATCTGGCGCGGCGACACCACCGGCCTGCTGCTGCTGGGCGAACTGCTGGCCGCGGCCGAACGCGGCGTGCGCGTGCGCCTGCTGCTGGACGATGTGGGCACCGCCGGGCTGGACGCGCCGCTGGCCGCGCTGGACGCCCACCCGCGCATCCAGGTGCGGCTGTTCAACCCCTTTGCCCTGCGCCGGCCCAAGGCCCTGGGCTACCTGGCCGACCTGCGCCGCGCCAACCGGCGCATGCACAACAAGTCCTTCACCGCCGACAACCAGGCCAGCATCGTGGGCGGGCGCAACGTGGGCGACGAGTATTTCGGCGCCACCGCCGGCGTGCTGTTCACCGACCTGGACGTGCTGGCCGTGGGGCCGGCGGCGCAGGACGTGTCCGCCGACTTCGACCGCTACTGGGCCAGCGCCAGCGCCTACCCGGTGCAGGGACTGCTGCCTGCGGCCCCGCCCGGTGCGCTGCACGCCCTGGGCGAGCAGCGCCTGGCCCTGCAGCGCGCGCCGGCCGCGCAGGCCTACACCGGCGCCATCCAGCGCAGCGACTTCGCCCGCCAGCTGCTGCAGCACGAACTTCCGCTGCACTGGGTGCCGGTGCGCATGCTGAGCGACGACCCGGCCAAGGCGCTGCAAGGGGCGCCCCCGGAGGGCTTGCTGCTGCCCCAGCTGGAGGCGGCGCTGGGCTCGCCGCAGCGCAGCCTGGAGCTGGTCTCGCCCTACTTCGTGCCGACCGCAGGCGGCATGGCCAGCCTGGAGCGCCTGGTGGGCTCGGGCGTGCGCGTGCGCGTGTTGACCAACGCCTACGAGGCCACCGATGTGCCCATCGTGCACGCCGGCTACGCGCGCTATCGCCGGCCGATGGTGGCGATGGGCGTGCAGCTCTATGAAATGCGCCGCCTTGTGCCCGAACAGTCGAGCGGCCAGGGCTCGGGCCTGACGCAGCGCCTGGGCAGTTCGGGCTCCAGCCTGCACGCCAAGACGCTGGCCGTGGACGGCGAGCGGCTGTTCGTGGGTTCGCTCAACTTCGACCCCCGCTCGGCCCACCTGAACACCGAACTGGGCTTTTTGATCGACAGCCCGGTGCTGGCGCGCGAGCTCACGCATTTTTTCGACAGCGCGGTTCCCGCCGCGTCCTACCGCGTCGCGCTGGGTGAAGGCGGCGCGCTGCGCTGGCACAGCGGCGTGGGCGACCCGCCGCCCGTGCATGTCCGCGAGCCGCAGACCACCTGGTGGGGCCGCGCGCTGGTGCGCGTGCTGCAGTGCCTGCCGATCGAGGGGCTGCTGTAGGGCGGCGCCCGGCCGCCTTGGAGCAAAATCGGCCTCCAGCGCCCAGCCAGCAAGCGCGGGTTGCTATCAAAACAAGAGCATTACGAGGGGCGGCCCGGCTGGCATCGCCGGGCTGCAGGGCCGTCGCGCGGCCCCGCTCCAGGCCTCAAGAATCGATGGCCGCCGCGGAGCCTGCCTGGCGGCGCAGCTCGAACTTCTGGATCTTGCCGGTGCTCGTCTTGGGCAGCTCCCCGAACACCACTGCGCGCGGCACCTTGAAGCCGGCCAGGTGCTTCTTGCAATGCGCCACGATGTCTTCGGCGGTGGCCTGCGCGCCGGCCTTCAGCTCGACGAAGGCGCAGGGCGTTTCGCCCCACTTCGGGTCGGGGCGGGCCACCACGGCCGCTGCCAGCACGTCCGGGTGGCGGTACAGCACGTCCTCCACTTCGATGGACGAGATGTTCTCGCCGCCGGAGATGATGATGTCCTTGCTGCGGTCGCGGATCCTGATGTAGCCGTCCGGGTACTGCACCGCCAGGTCGCCCGAATGGAACCAGCCCCCGGCGAAGGCCTCTTGCGTGGCTTTCGGGTTCTTCAGGTAGCCCTTCATGGCGATGTTGCCGCGGAACATGATCTCGCCCATGGTCTCGCCGTCACGCGGCACGGGCTGCAGGGTCTCGGGGTTCAGCACCTCGGCCGAGCGCTGCAGGTGGTAGCGCACGCCCTGGCGGGCGTTCAGCCGGGCGCGCTCGCCAATGTCCAGCTGGTCCCAGGCCTGGTGCTTGGCGCAGACGGTGGCCGGGCCATAGACCTCGGTCAGGCCATAGACGTGGGTCAGGTCGAAGCCCAGCCTCTCCATGCCCTCGATCATGGCGGCCGGCGGCGCGGCACCCGCCACCATGGCCTTGACGCCCGCGGGCACGCCCTCCTTCATGGCGGCGGGCGCGTTGACCAGCATGCCCTGCACGATGGGCGCGCCGCAGTAGTGCGTTACGCCGTGCTCGCGGATGGCGTCGAAGATGGCCTGCGCCTCCACCCGGCGCAGGCAGACGTTGACGCCGGCGCGCGCCGCCACCGTCCACGGGAAGCACCAGCCGTTGCAGTGGAACATGGGCAGCGTCCACAGGTACACGCTGTGCTTGGGCATGTCCCACTCCAGCACGTTGCTGATGGCATTGGTGTAAGCCCCGCGGTGGTGGTAGACCACGCCCTTGGGGTTGCCGGTGGTGCCCGAGGTGTAGTTGAGCGCAATCGCGTCCCACTCGTCCGCGGGCGGCTGCCAGGCGAAGCCCGGGTCGCCAGCGGCGATGAAATCCTCGTAGCGCGTGCCGCCCAGGGGCTGGGCGCTGGGACCGTACAGGGCGTCCTCCACCTCGATGACCAGCAGCGGCTCCTGGCCTTGGCGCAGTGCCAGGGCGCGGGCCATGGCGGGGGCGAATTCGGGGTCGACGATGACGGCGCGGGCCTCGCCGTGGTCGAGCATGAAGGCGATGGTTTCCGGGTCCAGCCGGGTGTTGATGGCGTTGAGCACGGCGCCGGCCATGGGCACGCCGAAGTGCGCCTCCACCATGGGTGGGGTGTTGGGTAGCATCACCGCCACGGTGTCGTTCTTGCCGATGCCGGCGGCTTGCAGGCTGGCGGCCAGGCGCCGGCAGCGCTCGTAGGTCTGGCCCCAGGTCTGGCGCAGCGTGCCATGCACGATGGCCAGGCGGTCGGGGTAGACCTCAGCCGTGCGCTCGATGAAGGACAGGGGCGTGAGCGCGGCGAAGTTGGCCTCGCTGCGCGGCAGGTGCTGGTCGAAGATGCTAGTCATGTCGGTCCTATCGGATAGGCGGTGCAGGTCGGTTCGCCCGCACGATTACAGCAGACGGGGGCATGCCGGCGTGGGCGAAAATACCGCCGTGTCCATCCCCCAGTCGTTCATCCAGGAGCTGCTCTCGCGCGTCGACGTGGTCGATATCGTCGGCCGCCACGTGCAGCTCAAGAAGAGCGGCGCCAACTACATGGGGCTGTGCCCCTTCCACGGGGAGAAGTCGCCGTCGTTTTCGGTCAGCCCGTCCAAGCAGTTCTACCACTGCTTCGGCTGCGGCAAGAACGGCAACGCCATCGGCTTTCTGATGGAGCACGCCGGCATGGGCTTCGTCGAGGCGGTGCAGGACCTGGCGCAGGGCAGCGGCCTGCAGGTGCCTGACGAGCGGGCCTCGCCGGCCGAGCGCGCACGCGCGGCCGAGCAGCGCCGCCAGCAGGCCACGCTGGGCGACGTGCTGGAGCAGGCGGCCAAGGCCTGGGCAGCGCACCTGCGCAAGTCGCAGCGGGCCATCGACTACTTCAAGGGCCGGGGCGTTTCGGGCCAGGTGGCCAAGCGCTACGGCCTGGGCTACGCCCCCGAGGGCTGGCACGGCCTGGCCAGCGTGTTCCCCGAGTACGACAGCCCGCTGCTCGTGGAGGCGGGCCTGGTGCTGGTCCAGGAAGAGGACGGCCGGCGCTACGACCGCTTTCGTGATCGGGTGATGTTTCCCATCCGCAATGTCAAGGGCGAGTGCATCGGCTTCGGCGGGCGGGTGCTGGGCGACGACAAGCCGAAATACCTCAATTCGCCCGAGACTGCGCTGTTCCACAAGGGCCAGGAGCTGTATGGCCTGTACGAGGCGCGAACGGCCATGCGGGCGATGGGCTACGCGCTGGTCACCGAAGGCTACATGGACGTGGTGGCGCTGGCCCAGCGCGGCTTTGCCAACGCGGTGGCCAGCCTGGGCACCGCCTGCACGCCCGAGCACGTGCACAAGCTGTTTCGCTTCACCGACACGGTGGTCTTCAGCTTCGACGGCGATGCCGCCGGACGCCGCGCGGCGCGCAAGGCGCTGGAAGCCGCGCTGCCCTATGCGGGCGACACCCGCACGGTGAAATTTCTGTTTCTGCCGCCCGAGCACGACCCGGACAGCTTCATCCGCGCGCATGGCCAGGACGCGTTCGCCCAGGAAGTGGCCCAGGCCGTGCCCCTGTCGCGCTTCCTGGTGGACGCGGCCCGCGAGGACTGCGACCTGGCCACCGCCGAGGGCCGCGCCCACATGCTGGCCCATGCGCAGGGGCTGTGGACGGCCCTGCCCGAGGGCGTGCTCAAGCGCCAGGTGCTGGGCGAGCTGGCCCAGCAGGCGCAGCTGCCCGTGCCCGAGCTGGCACACCTGTGGACGGCCGAGCGCGCGCCCTCGGGTCCCGGGGCGGCGCCGCGCAGCGGCCGATCGCCGGCCCGCGACGGCGGCGACGGCGGGCCGCGCGGTCGACGCCGCCGCGACGGGGCGACCGGCACCACGCGCTGGCCGGCACAACCCGCGCTGCCCCGCCAGCAGCCGGCGCGCCGCATCGACCACGCCGCCCGGCTGCTGCTGTCGCACATGCACTTCCTGGAGGAGCTCACGCACGAGGACCAGGCCATGCTGCGGGCGCAGCCGGACCCGCACGGCGCGCTGGTGCTGTGGCTGGAGGCGCGCCTGCACGAGCACGGACCCCAGCCCTGGGCAGTGTTGCGCGAGGCGCTCGCCGGGCACCGCTGCCAGGCACTGGCCGAGCGCCTGATGACCGGCTCGCACGCCCAGACCGAGGGCGACGAGGCGGAGGTGCGCTGGGAGTTGCGCGACCTGCTCAACCGCATGCTCGACGAGGCCATCAAGCACGAGCAGAGCGCGCTGATCGCCGCGGCGGCGACCGACCCGCTGGCGCTGGAACGCTACCGCCAGCTGCAGGAGCGGCGCCTGTCGCTGCAGCCGCCGCGTCGCACCACCCCTTGAATTTGTGCCCATCGGTATAATTTAGTGTTTGTCGGCAAGAGCGACAGCAGCACCTCCGGACCAGGCAACCGTGACGAACGCGCACCACCGCCCACTCCACCGCAAGGACTGCACACCAAATGTTCGCCCTCCCATCTTGCCCTTGAGGGCCCCGCCCCTCACCTCATGAAGGCCCTGCCCTTGCCGCGCTCAACGCGCCGGCAGCCGTGGCGCCGCTTGCGTTTTCTTCTGGTGTGTCCTTTTTGACCCTGAGGTTGTCCATGCCTGCTCAAAAGTCCTCGAAGTCGCCCAAGTCCGCTGCTGTCTCTGCCGCTCCGACCAAGCCCAAGGCTGGCGCTGCCCCCGTGAAAACCGCCGTCAGACCACCCGCCAAGGCCTCTTCTACCGCGAAGAGTGCCGCCGCGACTGCCGTGCCCAAGACGAAGACCACCGTGCCCACTCCCAAGACTGCTGCCGAGCTGAAAAAAGCCGCCGACGAACTGCTGAAGAAAAAACCCGCCCGTGCGGCGAAAGCTGCCCCGGCGGATGTCGAGGCGAGCGCCTCCGCCGAGGAGCCCGTGAAGAAAAAGGCACCGGCCCGCGCCAAGGCCGCGGCCACCCCGGCCGCCGCCAAGACCCCCGCGGCCAAGGCACCCGCCAAGCGCGGACGCAAGGCCGCTGCCGACAAGGGCAAGGGCAAAGGCAAGTCCGACGGGCTGGAGGACGACGCCGACCTGTCGGACATCGAGGCCGACCTCGAGGGTGAGCCGGAAGTGGAAGTCGCCGTGGCCGACGCCGCGGCGCCGGTCGAGAAGGTCAAGCCGCTGCGCATGAAGATCAGCAAGGCCAAGGAACGGGCCTTGATGAAGGAATTCGGCCTGGACGAGACCGTGCTGTCCGAAGAGGACATGGCCAAGCGCCGCGCGCAACTGAAAAAACTCATCACCCTGGGCAAGACGCGTGGCTACCTGACGCAGGGCGAGATCTCCGACCACCTGCCCGACAAGCTGGTGGACGCCGAGACCATGGAAGTGGTGGTGG
>DAMCAL010000002.1:7437-64238 GCA_032059585.1 Burkholderiaceae bacterium | reverse complement strand
CCTTGCCCGGCTATGCCGAGCTGCACGCCCTGAGTTGCTTTTCCTTCCAGCGCGGCGCCTCGCACCCGCACGAACTGGTCGAGCGTGCGCACGCCCTGGGCTACCGGGCGCTGGCGCTGACCGACGAATGCTCGGTCGCCGGTGTGGTGCGGGCGCACGCCGCTGCGCGCGAGACCGGCTTGCCGCTGATCGTGGGCAGTGAATTTTGCTGGGGCGAGGTGCGCATCGTGGCGCTGGCACGCGACGTGCACGGCTGGGGCAACCTGTGCGAATTCATCACCGCCGCGCGCGCACGCGGGCCGCACAAGGGCGGCTACCTGGTGGACGAGGCCTCGCCCTGGGAGCTGCTGCATGCGGGCTGCGAAGTGCTGCTCGCACCCCGGCGCGAGGCCTTCGCTGACGCTATAGATTTGGTAGCTATCAGCGTTTGTCTGCAAAGCGCCAGAGCCGTTTTTGACCAGCAATGCTGGCTGGCCGTCGAGCTGCACCTGGCGCCCGACGATGCCCTGTGGCTGCAGACTCTGGTGCAGGCGGGCGAGCAGCTGGGCCTGCCCCTGGTGGCCACCGGCGACGTGCACCTGCACGCCCGCAGCCGCAAGCCGCTGCACGACGTGATGGCCGCGGTGCGCCTGGGCCGGGGGGTGGCCGAGTGCGGCCATGCGCTCGACCCGCATGCCGAGCGGCGGCTGCGCCCGCGCAGCCAGCTCGCCGGCCTGTACCCGGCGCCGCTGCTGGCGGCCACGCTCGCGGTGGCGGCGCGCTGCACCTTCAGCCTGGACGAGATCCGCTACCGCTACCCGCAGGAAACCGTGCTGCCCGGCATGACCGCCAGCCAGACGCTGGCCTGGCTGACCTGGGAGGGCGGCCGCGCACGCTACCCCGAGGGCGTGCCGGTGGCGGTGCGCGAGCGCCTGCTGCACGAGTTGGCGCTGATCCAGGAGTGCGGCTACGAGATGTACTTTCTCACCGTGCACGACATCGTGCGCTTTGCCCGCAGCCAGGGCATCCTGTGCCAGGGGCGCGGGTCGGCCGCCAACTCGGCGGTCTGTTTCGTGCTGGGCATCACCGCGGTCGATCCGGCGCAGTCGCAACTGCTGTTCGAGCGTTTCATCAGCCGCGAGCGCGACGAGCCGCCCGACATCGACGTGGACTTCGAGCACGATCGGCGCGAGACCGTCATCCAGTACCTGTACGCCAAATATGGCCGCGACCGGGCGGCCCTGGCCGCGGTCGTCACCCGCTGGCGCACGCGCAGTGCGCTGCGCGACGTGGGCAAGGCGCTGGGCGTGGCCGCGCGGCTGGTGGACGCCTTCGCCAAGGACCACCACTGGTTCGACGACCTGCGCGCACCCGAGCACCTGCAGGCGCTGGCGGACACCCTGGGCGAGCCTTTGGACGCGCACCAGGCAGCGCTGTGGCTGGAGCTGGCCGGCGAGCTGCGCGGCATGCCGCGCCACCTGAGCCAGCACGTGGGCGGCTTCGTGCTCACCGAGGGCAAACTGACCCGGCTGGTGCCTGTGGAGCCGGCGGCAATGCCGGGGCGCTCCGTCATCCAGTGGGACAAGGACGATCTGGACGAGATGGGCCTGCTCAAGGTGGACGTGCTGGCCCTGGGGATGCTCAGCGCGTTGCGCCGCTGCCTGGACACGCGCGCCGCGCTGCGTGGCCAGACCTGGGGCCTGGCCGACATTCCGCAGGAGGACGCCGACACCTACGCCATGGCCTGCGCCGCCGACACCGTGGGCGTGTTCCAGATCGAGAGCCGCGCGCAGATGGGCATGCTGCCGCGCCTGCAGCCGCGCACCTTCTACGACCTGGTGGTGCAGGTGGCCATCGTGCGTCCCGGGCCCATCCAGGGGGGCATGGTGCACCCCTACCTGCGCGCGCGTGCACGCCAACGGGAGCTGGCGCGCGCCGGCCACGCAGGGCCCTATCCCCTGGAGTTTCCGCAACTGGCGCACGTGCTGGGGCGCACGCTGGGGGTGCCCATCTTCCAGGAGCAGGTGATGCAGATCGCCATCGACGCGGCCGGCTTCTCGCCGGGCCAGGCCGACGCGCTGCGCCGCTCCATGGCCGCCTGGCGCCGCAAGGGCGGGGTGCACCGTTTCGAGGAGCAGCTGAAAACCGGCCTGCACGAGCGCGGATACCCGCAGGAGTTCGCCGACCGATTGTTCCAGCAGATCCTGGGCTTTGGCGAGTACGGTTTTCCGGAAAGCCATGCCGCCAGCTTTGCGCTGCTGGTCTATGCCAGCGCCTGGTTCAAGCGGCACGAGCCTGCGTGTTTCCTGGCGGCGCTGCTCAACTCGCAACCCATGGGCTTTTACGCCCCGGCGCAACTGGTGCAGGACGCACGCCGCCGCGGCGTGCGGGTGCTGCCCATCGACGTGGCGGCCAGCAACGAGGACTGCACGCTGCAGGGCCGGATGGCGCCGATGCCCGGCGTGCCGCAGCCCCAGCCGGCCGTGCGGCTGGGGCTGCGGCTGGTGGCCAACCTGACACAGGAAGGCCGCGCCCGGCTGGTACACGCGCGTGCGGCGGGCGGCCCGTTCGAGAGCACCGAAGACCTGGCGTTGCGCGCGCGCCTGTCCCGCGCCGACCTGCAGGCGCTTGCCGCCGCGGACGCGCTGCACGCCCTGTCCGGCCACCGGCGCCAGCAGATGTGGGACGCGGCGGCCCAGTGGCCTGCCACCGCGCTGCTGCGCGCCGCCCCACTGGGCGAGGCCGCACTGGCGCTGCCGGCCGCGCCAGAAGGCGAGAACATCACCTTCGACTACGCCGCCACCGGCCTGACGCTGCGTCGCCACCCACTGGCCCTGCTGCGCGAGCGCCTGGCGCGTATGCGCGTGCGCACGGCGCTGCAGTTGCACGCCACGGCGGACGGCCGGCAGGTGCGCGCCTGCGGCATCGTCACCGTGCGCCAGCGCCCAGGTTCGGCCGGGGGCACGCTGTTTCTCTCGCTGGAAGACGAGACCGGTCCCATCAACGTCATCGTCTGGCCGGCCGTGCTCGAGCGCTGGCGCGAACCGGTGCTGCGCGCGCGGCTGCTGGCAGTGGAAGGGCGCTGGCAGCGCCATGTCGAGCCCGGCGCCGGCACCTCGGTGTGCAACCTGGTGGCCACGCGCTTTCGCGACTGCACGCCGCTGCTGGGACGCCTGGCGCCCGCCCTGGGCGGCAGCCGCGACTTTCACTGAAAAACCAGGGCTGCGGCTGCGCGCGCGGCGTGCCGCCGAGCGGCAGGGACTCACTGGCCGACAGGGGCCAATTGCCGGCGCCAGAATGCGGGCAGCAGGTCAGCCAGCGGGGTGGGCTCGCGCAGCAGCTGGTGGGCAGTGACCGGGCTGCCGATGGTCAGGCCGACGGCGGCTGGGTCCGCACGCGCAAGCTGCTGCATCCACAAGATGTCCACGCCGCCCCCGGGCGCCGGGCGCGACTGGATCAGCGCCAGCATGCGGTGCGCCTGCACGCTGCCGCGCTGCTCGGCCAGCCGGTAGTAGCGGATGGCCTCGCTGAAGTTGGCCGGCACGCCTTCGCCGCGGTGGTACTTGCGTGCCTGCTCGAGTGCGGCGGCGGCGTCGGAGCCGCCGGCATCGGCAGCGTCCTGCGCACCGGAACGCGTTTGCAGCTCGCGCAGGTTGTAGGCGGCCGCGGGCGACAAGGGGGCAGCCTGGCGGAAGAACTGTTCGGCCTGGTCCGGGCGGTCTTGCGACAGCGCTTCCATGCCCAGCTCGATGCGGGCGTGCAGGTCGCCAGCGGCAGCGGCTTTCCTCAGCAGTGCCATAGACGGGCCCTGCGCGGCGCGCGCAGGCAGCGCATTGGCCCCGGGACGTGCGGCCTGGGGTTGCGGCTGGCGGCTCGCCTGCACCCATGCCAGAAAGTCCGCCCGGGCCGGGTGTGCTGGACGCAGCTGGGCGATGGCCCGCGCGGCCGCGGTCGGGTCGGGCGGGCCGACGCAGCCTTCGATGTGGCACCAGGCCAGCCCGGCGTACACCCAGGGCTCGCGGCCGAAACGTGCAGCCTGCTCGAACCAGCGCTGCGCCTGCGCCGTGTCCTGCCGCACGCCTGCGCCGTGCAGGTAGACCAGCCCCAGTTGCCACGCCGCCTGGGCCGACACCACCGACCTGCCCACCGGCTGGGCCGACTCGGCCAGCCGCTGCAGGCGGTGCAGCTCGCGCTGCACGGCTTGCCGCTGGGCGTCGGGCGGCAACAGCGCCGGGCCGCCGACGGGGGGCATGACGATCGACGGCGCATCCGCCGAAGGGCGGCTCTGGATGGGCGCCGCGCCGGACGAGGCAGGATCGAACGCGGGCGCCTGAAGGCTGCGCTGCTCGATGCGCGGCGATGGGGATGCCGGCAGTTCCACCTGTGCCACCACGCCGGCCGACGAGGTGGTGCAGGCGGCCACGCTCAGGAGCGCGAACAGCAGCCAGAACAACACGGTGGTCAGCGACACCCGCGGCGGATAGCCGAGCGCCGCAGCCCACGTGGGAGGCCGGGTCAGCCACAGGGGCAGGGAAGAGGGCGCACGCCGGCGCGCCGCGTGTTCGCTGGCAGCGTCGTAGGGCATCGTGCGTCCTCAGGATCAACGTTGCGATTTGGCCGGCGGTGCTGCCGGCGCCGGGGCGGCCTTGCGCGGCGCCACCGTCCACTGCACCGTGCGCGTCACCATGGCATCTTCCCCGCCGGCGGCTTCGGCGAAGCGCTGGCGCAGCTCGTCCAGGGTGCGCACGCCCGGCAGTTGTGCCAGGGCGGGCACCTGCAGCTCCGGCGCCAGCTTCGGCAGCACCTCTCGGGAGGTGGCCAGGCACATCAACGCTTCGGTGCCGGGTCGCCCGGCCTCGAGGATGAAGCCGGGGTTGGGCGCCATCCAGTCGGGGATGCGGACCGCCTGGTTGGCAGAAACCAGCGAATGCGGCTGCAGGAAGTTGGGCAGCAGGCGCGTGACGGTGCCGGTCGAATCTGCGAAGTAGCAATACAGGTACGAAGCGCGCGATACCGTGGCCGACAGGAAAATCTGCTCGCCTTCGGAGAAATTCGCCCGCTCGCCTACGGAAGGTGGGTTTTCGATCTGCAGGTCGATCGCCCATTGCGCCGGGGTGGCAACCTGCGGCGCCGGCACCGGTGAGCCCGCCGGCAGCGATGCAGTCCTGATGCCGCTCGACGTCCACCCCACGCGTGCCAGCGAGCCGTCTTCGGCGAGGCTCACGAAACGTCCCAGCGCCGCCTCGTACGTCTGGAAGTCGATGACGCCGGTCACGGGAATCCCCCGGTCGGCCTGGAAACGTGCCAGTGCGTCGCGCATGTCGGGGTGGGTGACCGGCAGATCTGCGGCAGTAGCCGCCAGGTAGCCCTGGCCTTCAAGCGAAGCCCGCAGCAATTGCAAGTGCCCTTCAGGGCCGCTTTCCAGGAACCAGTCCTGCATCTGCCGCTGGAATTGCGGGTGGCTCTGGTCAAGCGTGAGGCACTGCCAATAGGGCACCCGCGCCCACTTGCCCACCAGTTCGATCATGGACAAGTCAACCAGGGTGCGCAGCGCGGCGCCGGTACCGATGGCGTAGTCGCGGCCGACGTTGAAGCGCACGCCGTAGTCGCCGATGCGCCCGCCCAGATCGACGCCTTGTCCCCCGCTGCCGACGATGACTTCATTGGCCGAGTCCAATCCAGGAATCAGCGTGCGGGTGCGAAAGTCGCCCAGGTGCACCTCGAGGGCGACCACGGTCGCGCTGCGGCTGCGGCTGTAGCCCAGGTCTGCCCGGGGCCCGGAAACGCCGGCTTCCCCGGTGTTGTTGACCACGCCCTGGTCCACGAAGGCGATGGCACCGGAGACATACAGCGCGGGGCGCTGCAACTGCATCTGGTTGTTGTTGAGCAAAATGGTGGTGAGATTTTGCACCGTGTCCTGGCGGGCAATGTCCACTTCGAAATCGACGAAGCGAAATGCATTGCTGACGCGTGACATTTGAGACAGCGCCGTGACGACCATTTCCTTGGTGGCGGCCGGCACCTTGCCGGAAAAGTCGATGAATTGCTTGCTGGTGATCAGCGTCGTCGGAAGCTCGGCCGCGCGCAGCATCCGGTCCATGCACATCAGCGATTCGGAGAAACTGGAAACGGATCGGACCGGCCTGACCACGGGGCGGCTCGCGACGGGCGCCAATTCCTGGTAAGCCGCATCCTTGCGGGCATCCAGTGGCGTGGCGCAGCCTGTCAACAGTGCCGCGGTGGCCATTGCGCCGAGCCAGCCGGGAATCCATCGGTGCGTGAGGAGTGTTGTGCCGAAACGCAGTGCTTTCTTCCTCATGCCCGCTCCTCGAGTTTTGTGTTATGACCTGCGCGATACCGAAAATCTACTGCCCAAATGCCGTTTCCGAACGGTTCGGAAATGCAGCAAATTTGATACTGAAGGGCCCACCTAACGGCAAATATTGACCAGGTCGCCCCGGATAACCACCACTTGGTCGGAACGAGTGTTTGGATTGCCAGAACCTGGGGCCAGGGTTTGCACGCAGGTAGTGCGCCCCGCATTGGTTTGCACCGAAGAGACGACATTCTTCTCGGTCAACATGTCGCCGGCGGATGGTCCGTATGACTTGGCCATATACCGGGCGATCTTGGCTTTCGAACCGTCCGGAAGGTCGTTGCGATGGGTGATATCGGACGACTTTGCGGGCCGGGCAGTAGGCAATTGCAGGTAACTCACCTTGCCGACCAGCGTCACTGGATCTTCGCCGGGTGCTGCAGTGGCCAAACAGACCCACCCCGCAGTCAAGACAAAAAGACCGACTGATTTACACGTGCGGAACATGGCGAACTCCCTTGAATGACCGAGCATCCTGACCGTCCGAAGACGGCCAGGATGTCACGCTTTAATTAGCAGAAGCGGAAGTCCAGCACTTGCCGCTGGGGCAGGAAGGCAGGGTGAAGGTCGGCGGCTCGCACGCATCGTTGGATGCAAGGTTTTGCACCGCGACGCTGCCCCTGCCGTTTGCCGTGTTCATGACCGCGCCCTTGACCACCGTCAGTTGGGTCGAGGTTCCATCAATCGTCACGTTGCCGAAGTTCGACGACAGGTTCTGGAAGGCCTTGGTGTTATTGCCCATTGCCGTGTTGATGATATTGCCGCCTTGTGCGGTCACCGTCTGTTCGGATTTCCCGGAAATGGTCACGCCGTCGTAGTTGCTTGCCAGATTTTGCACTGCTGTGGCGTTCTTTCCTTGGGCCAGATTGTGGGCGTTGGTATTGCCCAGTTTGACGGTCTGCTCGCTCTTGCCGGAAATATCGACTTCGCCAGTGTTGCTGGCCAGGGACTGGATAGCAACAGCGCCTTTGCCATCTGCCAGGTTGGCCACGGAAGAAGAGCCATTCACGCTGGTATTTTGGGTACTCTTGCCACTTGCGCTGACCGTCACGTCGCCAACGTTGCTCGAGACGTTTTGCATGGCCTTGGCGTTGTCGTCGCAGTCTACTCCGCCGCCGCAGTTTGTACTGCCGCCGCCCTTCGCGGTGTTGCTCATGGCCCCGCCTTTGACGTTCGCCACCTGCTCCGACTTGCCCTTGATGGATACGGTGTCGTAGTTTGACGCCACGTTTTGAATTGCGATGTCTCCCTGCTCCATTGCGGTATTGCTGGCAGATCCATTATTGGAGAAAGTGGTCCTCTGTTCAGACTTTCCGTTGGAGGAAACCGTGATATTTCCCCGGTTGCTCGAAATGTTCTGGATGGCTGTAGTGCGGGCAGACGCGTGGTTGTTAACCGAGCTGCCAGTGCCTACCGTCACCATCTGATCGGATTTCCCGTTGATGGAAATGGCAGTTGGGCCTGCCATGGCCACTGCAGAAGCGAGGCTGGTCAAAGCGAAAAAAGCGAGCGATTTCATGGAAGTCTCCTCCGGGCACAAACGATGAGGGCACAAGGTGATTGATCTGCCGGCGAATTCCAGCGGATCTGCTTTCGACATGGTCACCACCTGTTTTCCCAATGGGACCAGCGGTCGGCCTTGTCACTTGCAGTATTGAGTTGGGCTGCCGAAGTCACAATCGCTACATGTCTCTACCGAAGAAGGGGTAGGGGCTGGATGGTGAAATGAACGGAGGCTCGCTGAAACGGTCGCTCCATAACATCTTTGCGCTATAAAAAAGGTAGTGACCGCAAGAATTTTTGGGGTGTAATGAAAAGTTCATGAGGCAACATTTGCCCGAGACGCCTTGCCCGGGGAGCCACACCGCTCTCTGAAGATATTCAGTTTTTTGAAGCATGCATTTCGAGCTGTTCGCACCACGAAAGCGACGCCATGAAATATCTCGCTGAACTTCAGTCGAACGTAACGGGATATAGAAAGCGCCTTTCTATATTTCGAGGTCGTGATCAAGGAATGATCACTCTGTCAAGAGAACTTTTACCGAGCCCCCTCCTTCATTTTGTTGTGTCGATACGTTTCTTCTGTAATGTAAAAAAACAAATCGAATGCTTGCGAGTGTTTCCATGTAATTTGTCCAGGGTCCGCCGAATGTCTTGTTCAGGTGCGAATTCGTGGATTCGCACGAAAGAGCAGCGCAACACCTGCCAAGGAGGTTTACATGCTGAATCTGTCCGCTGCCGCTACCAATGCGCTCAACCGGGACGGCTTTCCACCTTCCGGCCAGTTCGCGATGCACCAGAGCCCTCCTTCGGTGTGGCCCGATTTCCTAGCAGGGCAGTGCGAAAAGCCGGTGCGAGTCCTGCTGGTCGATGACGATGCCCACATGCGCCGTGTCATCACCCAAGAGCTGATGGCCGACCAACGCACCTTGCTGGTGGCGCAGGCAGAAAATGTGCGCGAAGGGCGCAAAGCCATCAGGGCGCACGAATTCGATGTGATGCTCGTGGACCTCCATTTGGGCGACGGCGAGGGATTTGCCCTCATCGACCTCATGAGGGCCGTGCGTCCCTCGGCCGAGGCCATCGTGGTCTCGGTCATGGAATGCGACGCACAGGTGATGCGCGCATTCGAGCTGGGCGCCACTGGCTACCTGGTCAAGAATTCCTGGTTCGGCAATTACTCCCAGGCGGTCTTGCAGGTCGCCAATGGAGGTGCCTCGATCACGCCCAATCTCGCGCGCCGGCTGTTGCAGCGGTTCGGCAATGCCTCGGCGGCTGAGGAAGCCTCCGCGGGACGGCGTGAGGAGCGCGAGACCGAGCGGCTGTCACCGCGGGAAAAGGAAGTGCTGCGCATGGTGGCCAGCGGCCACACCAGCAGCGAGATCGGGGAGCGCCTGCAGATCAGCGGCGTCACCGTGAACACCCACGTCAAGAACATCTACCGCAAGCTGCAGGTGCGAACCCGTGCGCAGGCAGTGCGCTTCGCGTCGTTGCGCGGACTGTTCTGATCGTTCGGACCCTTGGCTTCGGGCAGGGCGGTGGCACACGATCCGGTATAGGGATTCCACGTGTTTCACATCCAACGTCCGGCGGTAGCACTGGCGTGCGTGGGCTTGTGCTTGCTGCAACTGGTGGTGACCCTGGCCTTGCTCGTGCAAGTGCACGAACGGATCGACACGGCCGCCTGGCGCTGGGGGCTCGCTGCTGCCCTGGCAGGCCTGGCCTTGGCGGTGCTCCTGTTGCTGCGCCTGCCGCGTGACCTGCAGTGGCGACCCCGTCGCAGCAAGCGGGCTTCGCGCGAAGTGTTGCTCGAGCGTCAGCGCATTGCGCGCGACCTGCACGACCACGTGGGCAGCCAGCTCGTCGGTGCGCTGGCCCAGTTGGACCCCGGCGATGCCGGAATGCAACCGCTGGCGCAGGCGCTGGAGCAGTGCCTGCTGGATCTGCGTCTGGTGGTCGATTCCATGGATGGCGATGATGACCTGCTCCCGTGGCGCCTGGCACGGGTGCGCCGCCGCGTGCAGCCCGCCCTGGACCGGCAGGGCATAGCCCTCCAGTGGCAGGTGTCCGGCGCGGCTGGCGTTGACTGGCCCCGCGGCGAGGCAGCGCGTGAGTTCACGGCAATCGTGCAGGAGGCCATCAGCAACGTGCTGCAGCACTCCGGGGCGACCGAAATTGCCGTGCTGCTCCAGGCGCACGAAGACGATTCAACCGTGGCGCCGGGCGCGTGGCGCCTGCAGGTGAGCGACAACGGCCGCGGCCTGCCGCAGACGCACGATGCTGGTGGGAAGGGGCTGGCGAACATGCGCCGCCGCGCCGCGCGCCTGGGCGCGCGCTTGGAGCTGCTGCCTCCGGGCCACACCGCGGACGGCGAGGGCGCATATGGCCGGTCGGGGTTGTGCGTGCGGGTGACCGTGCCGGCGTCGGCTGGTTAGCGCTTCGGTCTGGCCGAACAGGACGCGCCGCGCAGCATGGACGGGCGTGCGGATCAAACGCCGCGCCAGCGGCCACGCTCGCACAGCGCTATGTGCCAGGATCCACGAAGTGTGTCCTCAGCGCTTTTTGGCCGGTGACGCCGTCGGTTCGTCTTCAGCAGGCCGAAGCAGCTTGGCGCAGGTCGCGTCGTCTTCGGCCCCCGGCACGGTGATCGGAACAAGCGCCAATGCCGCGGGCGCGATGGCAGCAGCAGCCACGGCCGCGCCGGCGCGCAACAACAACGGGCCGGGTTCGACCCCCACCTTAGGCTGCGCGAAGGTGCCCCGCACATACAGCGGCGTGCGCAGCGAGAAGAACTTCCATTCCAGCGATTTGGGCCGGATGCGCAAGCTCATCTCTTCCTCGCCCAGGTCGACCAAACCCGTGACGTCGATGATCGCTTCCTGCGTGTTCAGGCGAACGTTGTGTGCGTCCGCCATTCCATCCTTCAGCCGGAAATCGGCCACCGCGCACCGCAGCTTCACCTCTTCGTTTTCGCCGAACAACTTCGCGACCACCACACTGCCCAAGTTCAGCGCGGCCAGGTCGAGCAGCTGCTTGCTGAACGTACCGTCGCGGATGTACAGCCGCGCGCGCCCGTCGCTGCTGGCCAGCATCTGGGCGAGCGATCCGCCCTTGCCAGAGAGATGGAACCCGCCGTCCAGGCGTCCGAAGCTCTTCTTCATCAGCTCCACCTTGGGAAACAACGCGGACAGCTGCAGCCCGTCGACGGAACCCTGGAGGGTGAGCGCGAGCGGCTTTTCGCGGCTGTCGAGCATCACGTCGGCGTCGATGCGGCCCTTGGCAAAGCCGAAGCGCAGCGGCGCCAGGTGCAGCCGGCGGTCCTCGAGCACGGCGCGCACGCTCAGGCGGTCCAGGGGGAGGGCTTCCGGCCGCACCACCTTCTCACCTGCAAATGCGAGGTCCAGGTCCATCGCATCCCAGCGATCGGTGGAAAACTTCATGTCGGGCAATACCTTGCCAGGACGCTTGTCGGTGCCTTTTTCCTGGGAACGCTTGCCGCTGGGTGCGCCCAAAATAGGCCCTAGATCGGCCAGGCGCAGCAGCTTGGAGGTCATGTGCCCCTGCAGCTTGGGACGCGGCTTGGCGGAGGTATAGGTCAGGCTCCCGTGCAGATCGCTATCACCCACGACGCCGTTGAAGTCCCGGTATTCCCAGACGGCGTTTTCCGGCTCCAGCTTGCCCAGCAACCGGCCCTTGACCCGAAACGGGGGGGTGTTGGGCAGCACCAGCCCGGTGAGCGGGTACAGATCGGCCATGCTTTGCCCTTTGAGGAACACCTGCAAGTCCATGCCCGACAGCGACGCCGGCTGGTTCAGCACGCCTTCCACTTCGGTTTGCACGCTGCCGGTGCTCGCGCTCAGGCGCAGCGGATAGCGCACCGACTTGTCGCGCAGCGACAGCACCGGCCCGCCCAGTCCTTCGCCGCGGATGTCGGCCTTGCCGTAGCGCCCCTGCAAGGCCACGCGCACGCCATATTTGCCGCCCTCTGTCTCGGCAGCACCATGGTCCAGCGTGTCCACGCGGGCGCGGAGCGCCAGATCCTTGACGCCGTCCACATAGCCCAGCCAACCGCCGCGGATGACCACCTGCGCCACGCGCAGGTCCCAGGGGTTGTCACGGCCCGGGCGCTCTTCGCCTTGCTTGTCCGTGGTGAATGTCCAGTTGTTGGTGCCATCCTCGCGCCGCGCCAGCGCGATGTCGGGCGCGGTCAGCACCACGGTGTCCAGCACGACGGTGCGCGACAGCAGCGGAAGCAGGCGCAGCGTGGCGCTGGCGCTCTGCACGGTGCCCATGCCCTGTGGCGACCGCGGCGGCGGCTCCGCTTGCGGGTTCTGCTTCGCCTCCAGCGCGATGGCCGGCTCTGCCTGTGCGCGGGCGGCGTCGGAGGATGAGGAGGGTGGCTGGCTGGCGGATGTGCTCTGGCGCGCAGGCGGTGCGTCGGTGGCGGGTCGATCGGCGCCGCCTTCGGGCGCCGGGCGCGCTGGCAGTGCCGGCAGGTCGTCCGCAGGCTTTTCGGGTGCCTGCACCACAGCGAACCCTCGCGGATTGTCCATGGCGAGTTGCTGCGCCTGCACGGTGACGCCAGGCACCCACCGCCGCCAGCCGGTCTCCAGCGGCTGTGGCCAGTGCCAGTGCGCCGACAGGTCGCCTTCGATGGCGAAGTGCCGGCCCGTGGCCTCGCTCACCTTTTCGTTGATACGGGGCTTGATCCGGTTCCAGTCGAACGTCGTGACCAGCACCACCAGCAGCAGCAATACGACGGCAAGGACTGCCAGCACCCCCAGCGCCCAGCGCAGCACGCGGTGGCGGTGCTGCCGGGGCGGCGGAGGCGGCGGCGCAGGAGAAGGTGAGGCAGAGGAGATGGGCGAAGACATGGGTCAGGCAGGGAGGGCACGCCACAAGTGCATGAACGAATCGCCGCCCTGGAGGGCCGTTTGGTCCATCGTAGAACGGTTGCCTGCCATCGCCAGCGCGCAGCGTCCGTTTGCCGCGCTTGTCCTACACACGGGCACTGGGAGGCATTTGGCAGGCACGGGCGTGCGCCTTTGGCCTACGTGTGGCGCACATTTGTTGCACCCAGAATCGCAACAGTTCGTATTTATCGATTCGCTCAGCGAGGCTGTTCCATGCACACTGCAACTGCACTGACCCAGGAAACCATCTTTGGCATGGCCGACGGCGCAACCTATACCGGCATGCTGTGCCTGGGGAGTGACGGCAAGCGTTACTTCTTTTCCCAGGCCCAGGTGGACGGCGAGCCGGTGTCCCTGCCGTACGACCATTTCAATTCGCGCGAGGATGCGCTGCGCGGGCTTGCCGATATCGCGTCGGGCGCCCGCAAGCCCCGCAGTTCTCGCATCCATCACGAGCGAGGTGAGCGCCCATGACCCAGCAGTCGCACATACTCGAGGAGGGCTACCGGGGCTTTCTGATCCGCATTCCCGTTCCTGAGCAAAACGGGCAGGTGGTGTCGCTGCCGGTCGAGGCCAGCGTCACGGCAGTGACCGACCACGCCGCCGCCCACCTGGACGTCGTGCGGTGGGAGGCGGTGGAGCAATCCGAAGGGGATCTGCACACCCTGGCGCATATCAAGCATGCCATCGACGTCGCACTGGATGGCGCAGAGCACCAGCCGTTGCTGCCCGGGGTGTTCGAGCCGAGTGCCAACGGAGCATAGCGAAAAATGGTTCCGGCGCTTGCTGGGTAAGCGCCAGCAGCTCCTGATTTTGTAGCGACGGGGGGCCGTGTGGGCGACCCTGGTCGCTACAATCGTGCCCCCATGCACAACCCACACGATCCACGCGTCCTGCCTGTGCGTGACGGTGTCGCGCCCAGTTGCGTGGTGCTGCCTTCGGCAGGTGGTGGGCTGCTACTGGACTTCCTGGCCGAACGGCTGCCCGCCGTGTCACGCAGCGACTGGCGGCGGCGCATGGCGGCAGGCGAAGTGGTCGACGAGCACGGCGGGGCCGCGACGGCTGACACTGTCTTTGCCCCGGGGATGCGGTACTACTATTACCGCGAGTTGTCCTCCGAGGCTCCCGTTCCTTTCGAGGAAACCATCCTCTACCAGGATGAGCACCTGTTGGTGGCGGACAAGCCGCATTTTTTGCCCGTTGTACCAGCAGGCCAGTACCTGCAGCAGACGCTGCTGGTGCGCCTGCGGCGCCAGACTGACCTGCGAGAGCTCTCCCCCGTGCACCGCATCGATGCGGGCACCGCAGGGCTGGTGCTGTTTTCGGTGCAGCGCGCCACCCGCGGGCGTTACCAAGCGCTGTTTCGTGATCGGCTGGTGCACAAGGTGTACGAGGCCACGGCTCCGTGGCGGGCCGACCTGCCGCTGCCGCGCACGCACGCCACGCGGCTGGAGGAAAGCGGGCACTTCTTTCGCATGCACGAGGTGCCGGGCGAGCCGAACGCCGTCACGGCCATCGACTTGGTGGAGCGCCTGGGCGGCTGGGCCCGCTATCGGCTCGCGCCGGTGACGGGCCGCCGCCACCAGTTGCGCGTACAGATGGCGGGACTGGGGTTGCCGCTGCTGGGGGATACGCTGTACCCCCAGGTGAACGATGCGCCGCCGGGCGATTTTTCGAATCCCTTGCAACTGCTGGCGCGCGCACTGTCGTTCGACGACCCTGTCACGGGGCAGGCGCGGCACTTCGCGAGCCGGTTGCGTTTGCGCCCGCTGGCAGAAGTGGTGTGCAAGAAGGGGCTTGCGAGCGACGGGCAGGCCGCGCAATAGGTCCCGTCAGGCCGGCAGATGGCGGCTGGCTTTCCCGCCTTCGCGGCTGCCCCGCGGAACATGGCGGGCCATGCGAGATTCTGGAGCGGGCGATGGGAATCGAACCCACGTCTTGAGCTTGGGAAGCTCAGGTCCTGCCATTGAACGACGCCCGCATATCGTAAGTCCCTGATGTGTCAGGGATTTCGGCCCTAAGTGGCTGATTTTCCTGCGAATTCTACCCGCTTTCGGCACGCTGGCCGGGCAATTAGAACCCACCGAAACCAATCTACACTTACGCCGCCGGCGTAGGTTTTGGCGTAGCTTTTGCAGCCGCGCCGGTGATGGCAGAAAAACCTACGCCAGACACCGAAGGAATTGTACTGTGCAGTTCGATGCGCGCGCCGCAAAGCAGCTCCAGGCGGGTCAGCACCTGCTGGTCGATGGGTGCCCGGGCCTGCGACTTGTGGCCACGCAGACCCGCAAGACCTGGACCTACCGCTACAAGGACGCGGCCGAGCGGATGCGCCAGGTGCGGCTGGGGCAGTGGCCCGCCATGGCGCTGGCCGACGCTGTCACGGCCTGGGGCGCAGCGCGTGCGCAAAAGGATGCCGGGCACGACCCGGCCACCGCGCGCCGCCAGGCTGTGCAGGAGCGCCGCGCCGGCGCCGCTGCGCCCACGGTGCGCGACTTGCTGGTGCTGTTTGCCGACCACCTGGCCATACAGCGGCAGGAAGAGGGCGCCGCACGGGCGCGCCGCACGCTCGAGCGTCTGCTGCAGGCTGAGCCGGAGCTCGCCGCCACCGCGCCCCACGCCGTCACCCGCGCGCAGGCCTACGACGTGCTCGACCACCGCCGCCAGTACCCGCAGGCGGCCAAGCAACTGCGCGCGCTGCTGGGGCAGGCCTGGGACTGGGCGCAGGACGCCGGGAAGGTGCAGCCCGGCGCGGTGAACTGGTGGCGACAGTTGCTCAAGGGTCAGTTGCGCAGCAAGGGCAAGATCGTCGGCGGGGAGCACCAGGGCCCGCGCCGGCGCGTGCTGACGCGCGCCGAGCTGCGCGTGTTGCTGCCCTGGGCGCATGCGCACATGTCGCAAAGCGCGCTCGACGGCCTGCTGCTGTACCTATACACCGGCATGCGCGGCGCGGAGATCTTCGCGCTGCGCACCGAGTACGTGGCGCGCGAGGATGACGGCTGGTGGATCACCTTCCCGGCGCACCTGCTCAAGATGGAGCGCGACGCCGACATCGTCGACCACCGCGTGCCGCTCGATGGCGTGGCGCTGGCCATCGTCCAGCGGCGCATGCAGGACGCCTGGCAGGGCTGGCTGTTTTTCACGGGCCGCGGCAACGTGCTGCGGCCCTACCACCGCAACACGTTCAGCAGCTACGTCTATACGCTGATGCCTGGATCAGCGAAGGCCAAGCGCCGCGCCGGCGAGGGCCTGGTGTGCCCGGTGGTGGACTGGTCGCCGCATGTGCTGCGGCGCACGGCGCGCACGCTGCTCAGCGCCATCGACTGCCCGGAGGACGTGGGCGAGGCCATCATCGGCCACAAGCCGGCGGTGATG
Organism: Burkholderiaceae bacterium; assembly: GCA_032059585.1. Taxonomy (GTDB): domain Bacteria; phylum Pseudomonadota; class Gammaproteobacteria; order Burkholderiales; family Burkholderiaceae_C; genus Melaminivora. The sequence goes on along the minus strand of DAMCAL010000002.1, from coordinate 48,095 downwards.
GTCGCCAGCTACAACCTGCACAGCTACGACGCGCAGAAGCGCCTGTGGCTGGAGCGCCTGGCGCAGCTGGTGGACGAGCTGGGCGGCAGGCAGGAGGCACGGGTGGATCAAGCCGCCGCCGGCGACGCCTTGCCCGGCTTGCCGGCGCGGCCATAGCCGCTGTTCGGCGGTGGCAAGCAGCTGGAGACGGGGCGGGATGCCAGCCATTCCTCGACCTCGGCCAGCAGGTAGCCCACACGGCGCGCGCTCAGTTGGCGCGGCTTCGGGAATTCACCGGCCTGGGTCAGTTGTTGCACCAGCGACAGCGACAAGCCCACGGCCAGGGCGGTTTCCTCGGGCGACAGGGCCAGCGGGCGCATGGTGATGGTGGAGGGCAGGGCGCTCATGGTCGGATTCCTCCCTTGGCCGGGGTGCGTACAGGAATGCTGCACAGGAAGGCCAGATCCAGCTTGCGTAAAACATCCGCTGGCCTGTCATCCGGCAAGATGCGCGATGTTTCCAGCAGGTCGCTTGGCAGCCAAGGGGCTGCTGGTTTGGCCGTCGAAACGGCGTAGAGCGGTATCAGTCCAGAGATCTCGAGCGGCTGCTGCGACCAGATCCTGATATTGCCGTTCTCGGCAAACAGGGCGTAAGCGACAGGCTGTGCGGCTGTGAATGTGGGCGCCTGCCCGAACGCCTGAACACGCTCTTCCAGCCTCTCGACCATGCCCGCCGCATCGCGCAGCACCTCGGCAAACGCATCCAGTCCCGTGCGGTCCGCCAGGAGGCGCAGTTGTTTTGCTGTGGTGATCATGCGTCAGCTTCCTTTCAGGCCACCAGGCCGTAAATCTGTTGTTCGTGCGCGAAGTTCACCCGCACCAGCGCCTCTGCCACCGGTGGGCAGACGCTGTTGCCGCACATGCGCACTTGGGCGGTGGCGCTCAGTGGCACGGTGGGCAGGGCGCGCGGGTCCGCCACCTGCTGGCCATCGGCGAACAGCAGGCGCGGGTCGGGGATGCGGTCGATCACGTAGTGCTCGGGGAAGCCCTGGGCGCGGTACAGCTCGCGCGGTTTGAGCATGCGCAGGGTGATGTCCACCAGCACCCACCACTGGCCGGCGTGCCAGGCCAGCACCAGCTCGGCCGGCTGTGCAAAGTGCTCGGGCAGGTGCGCATGCAGCAGCTCGGCGCACAGGCGGGCGCGCTCCCGGTGCTGGGGCGCGATGCTGTCGGCCGGCACCTGCACGGCCTGCACCAGGCCCATGCGGGCCTTGGTGGGCAGGGTGTGCATGGGCTCGTGCAGGCCCTGCCACTGGCCGCCGCTGCTGTAGTACTTGACGGCGTAGGCCATGACCAGGCGCTGCTGCGCGCCGCTGGAGGTGATGGTGCTGGCCGGCGCGTCCACCGCGCGGCCGTCGCCGTCGTAGAAGCCGCCGTTGGCCTGCTCGAGGAAGGCGGTGACCAGGGCGCTGGGCACGCTGCTGGCTGTCACCGAGTTGAGCGGCGTCTCCAGCGACCGCGTGCCACTGCTCCAGCGTTTGGCGCCGGTGCTGCAGCTTTCGCCGTGGCCCATGTCCACCAGGGTGGCGGCCACCATGGCCTGCTTGATGCCGCCGGCGACAGCAGTGCCCAACGGCTGGCGGATGGGCTGCGTGCGGGCGTCCTGACCGGCGCGCTCGCCGTAGCCGATGGTGATCAGGTGGGCGGCAGCGCCTAGCGGAACGTGAACAGACGGCGCCAGAACATCCGCTGCCTCGCTTGTCGCGCCCTGATTTCGAGGTCCGCGAACAGTTGCGGGTCCTGCCGTTCGGCTTCGCGCATCGCTTTGGCCAGCGACTCGAATGCCCGCCCCATATCCTCGATCGTCGCCTGCGCCGCTGCAATACGCTGCCGCGCGCCCTCCACGTCCCGGCAGAGTTGTTCGAAGCGGTCTTGATGCGTCATGGTGGATTGCATTCTGCCTTCCCTGATGGCCTGCCACGAAAAAGGGCGCGCTGCTTGCCAACACATGCCGCCACAGGCCCTTGGCCACGCGCCGCAGCGTGTTGGTGGCCAGCGGCCTCGGGCGGTCGAAGATGCTCCTGCCCTCGATGTCCCAGTCGATGCACTCGGCCGCCGTGCGGTACGGGGCCAGCTGGCCGGCCAGCACGCGCCGGTCGGTGGGCTCGGCGTGCGTCTGCTCGGGCCAGGTGATGGGCAGCCCGTCGCGGCGGGCAACGAGGAACAGGCGCCGGCGGATGGTCGGCGTGCCGTGGTCGCAGGCGCGCAGCTCGCGCCAGTCCACTGTGTAGCCCAGCGCGCGCAGCTGGCGCACAAAGCTGTCGAACGTCTTGCCGCGCCGCTCGGGGCACGGCCGGGCATGGCCGTGTGCGTCCACGACCAGCGGGCCCCAGGTCTTGAACTCCTCGACGTTCTCCAGCATCAGCACGCGCGGCTTGCACAATGCCGCCCAGCGCATACCCACCCAGGCCAATCCACGGATGTGCTTGGCCACGGGCGTGCCGCCCTTGGCCTTGGAAAAGTGCTTGCAGTCGGGCGACAGCCAGACCAGCGCCACGGGTTGGTTGCCGGTCACGGCGATGGGGTCCACCTCCCACACGCTTTCGCACAGGTGGCGCGTGTGCGGGTGGTTCATGGCGTGCATGGCCAGAGCCTCGGGGTCGTGGTTGATGGCGATGTCCACGGGCCGGCCGAAGGCGGCCTCCAGCCCGGTGGACGTGCCGCCGCCGCCGGCGAAGTTGTCGATGATCAGCTCACCGGGGAAGGCGAGGGGCAGGGTGAAGGCGTCGCGCTTCATGCGGCGCCTTCCAGGCGGCGGAACTCGACCGCCCACACCCAGGGGTTTGCGTCCCAGGAGCCTGGGCCGTTGATCTGCTCCCAGAGCTGCGCGTACCAGCTGCGCGGGAAATCCGCGTAGCCAAACTCGCGCGAGATGCGGTCAATGCTGGGATGGCTGGGCGGCGCACCCTCGGCCATGGCATCTGCCTCGCTGATGTCCTGCAGCCGCTCAACGCGCACGCCAGTGATCTCCAGCGTGATGCGGCTGGCCCAGCGGGGCATGTGGATGCTGGGGCGCCAGGGCCGCAATTCCAGGCACTCGTCCTCAGCGCGGTAGAAGATCTCCGCACCCGGCTTGAGCTGGTCGTTGCGCTCAAAGTGGCTGAATGTCTCGCGCACCCACAGCCGGTCGCCGGGCTGGCCGTAGGGGCAGCGCCACTCCTTCGCTGGATCAGTGATGTCGCATTTGCCATCGCGCAGCCAAAGATTCGGGTGGCCGCAGTAGCGGGCATTCACCATGCCTTGACGGGCTACTGGCTGCGGCTTCACCACCCGCCGCGTCTGCGTCTTCGTGCTCTGTAGCAGCGCGCGCACCATTGGAGCGGAAAAGAGAATCGGACGTTCTTTCATCTTGTCCCTTTCACAACGCCATCACCTGCACCCCGCCCGGCGGGTGCCCCATCCGATCCCACACGCGGCGCACGCGCTGCTCGGTCAGCCGGTGGCAGCGCACCATCGTGCGCGCGGGCAGCGTCCGCAGGGCGGCCTGGTAGTCCTCGAGCACGGCGCGCACCGCGGCCAGGCCGGGGCCGTCCAGGCGGATGGCCTGGCCCTGCAGCGAACGCTGTCCCGCATGGGCCAGGGCGGCGATGGCGTCTTGCAGCAGACCGCTGCGGTCGCGCACCTCGACCGGGTCGCCGTCGCAGTCCAGCCAGTGGCTGGCGATGGTGCGGCCTTGCGCGTCGCGCTCGGGTGCTGCGCCCTCGGTGACCAGCGTCTCCAGCAGGTTGACGGCGTCGCTCAGCACGCGCCAGCTGTCGGTGCTGGGCTTGGCGCCGTGCACCAGGTCGTGCAGGCCGCCGTTCATGCGCGTGAGCTGGTGGCGGATGTGCTGCTCGGGCAGCGGCTGGCTGGTGCTGGCGGCCAGCTCGTGCAGCAGGGTGTAGGTCATGCGGCTGCGGTGCGATCGCGGGTGGCGTTTCATGCGGCGGCCTCCGCGCGCGCCGCGGTGCGGGCGTCGTGCGTCACCACGGCGTGCAAGTCGTGGTAGCGCGCCTCGAAGGCATCGCGCCACTCGCTCCAGTGCATGTGGGCGCGGCTCGGGCGGTTCAGGCTGGTGGTGGCCGCGCGCACCGGCTGGCCCGGCGCGTCCAGTTGCGGCCAGGGCGTGCTGATGCCGGTCTGCCACTGCAGCAGGTCGCGCCGCTCGGTGGCCAGCGCCTGCAGGTCGATGGCGTGGATCTCGACCCGGTGCGCCAGGAAGGCGCGCTGCAGCCCGAAGTGCGCGCGCAGCGTGCGGGCGTGCTGGGCGGCCAGGGCTGTCCACGCATCGCCCAGCAGGCGCTTGACGGGAGTGGACACGTCGCCCACCACGCTCTCGTGGGCGTCGTGCATCAGGCAGCACAGCTGCACGATGGGCGCGCAGCCGGCTTCGTCGGCCAGGTCGGCGCACAGCAGGCTGTGCTCGGCCACGCTGTAGGGGCGGCTGGCAGCGCCTGCATAGCGGTTGATCTGCGCGAGCTGGTGGGCGATGGTGCCGATGGTGTAGGCGGGCGGTTGGCCGCTGTGGCTGGTCAGCGGCTGCTCGGCGCCGTTGGCCAGCAGCACGAAGGTGGTGGCAAGGCTCATGGCTGCGCGCCTCCGTCCAGGGCGGTGATGCGCCCGTCAGGCCAGTACAGGCGCTGGCCGGCGCGGCTGGGCAGCGCGTAGGCGTGCAGCGCGCCGGGGCGGCCTTCGTAGGGGCGCAGCTCGGCGCCGTCGTAGCGCTGGTACTGGCCATAGCGCCCATAGGCGTCGGTGCCGCACCCAACGTCGGGCGCCATGGGCAGGGCGTACACGGCGGCCACAGGGCGGCTGGTCTCGCTCACGGCTTGCAGGCCGCTGCGCTGCAGGCGCATCAGGTTGAGCTTGAGCGCCACCCCGTGGGGTGAGCGGCCCAGGTGCTGCGCCATCTGGACGATCGACTGCTGGCGCCAGTGGTCGGCGACGTAGCGTTCGTGCGCCTCGCACCAGGTGCGGCGGATGCGCGGGCGGTGGATGCTGGGGACAGCGTCTGCTGCTGCGGCGCTCATGGCTGCTGCCCCGCCTTGGCGGCGGCCTCGGCGCCCAGGGCGGCGTACGCGGCGCCGTTCACATAGTCGTCGGGGTTGTACTGGCCGTTGCGGGCCGTGGTGGCCGCGCGCGTCAGCTTGAGCACCGCCATGAACTGCCAGCCCTGGCGCTCGGACAAGGTGGTGCCCTCGATGGCGTTGAAGGCGGCCACGCAGGCGGCCATGCTGCGTTCTTGGCCCGTGCCGTTGCCGGCGGTGTCGCGCTGCTGGCCGCGCTGCAGGATGGTTTGCGCAGCTTGGCGCAGCAGCTCGACCGGGGCGTTATCGGTGGGCATGGGCAGGGCGGCGGCGCTGCGTGTGGCGGGTGGGCGTTTGGTGGTCATGGTCCCCTCGGGGGTGGTGGGTGGCTGGGGGGTGGTCAGGCGGCGAGGGGAATCAAGCGGATGGCTACAGCCGAGCCCTTAAAGCTATTGAGCTCGTCGCTCTGGAGGCCGCTGTCGAAGTGGCAAAGCCAGGCGTAGTGGGCGCCCTCCGTGTCGGCCGTCCAGTGCCACTCGCCGCGCAACTTGTCGAGGGCGTTGGCAAACAGCAGGGCTGCGACGGGGCGCGTGGGCAACGTGGCGCCCAGCTCTTCGGCCCAGGCAAGCGCCTGCTGGTGGTCCAGCTCGTTGCCCTGGTCGGGCAGGAGCACTACGGCGCAGTGCACGCCATCGGGGTTGGTGGTGATGCCGCAAAAGATGCTGCCGCCCGGCGTGGTGCCCAGGCTGGGCATGGCGGCGTCCAGCTCGGGCAAATCGGCGAAACGAATGGAGTGGGTGGGCACGGGGTGGCCTCTCAGGTGGTGGCTGTGGTGGGATGGGGCGCCGCGGCCTTGGCCCCTGCGGCGGGCGCTGCGGCGCGGGGCAGCAGCGTGGGCTGGGTGCGGATCACGCCGCGCATGTCGTCGCCGTGGGCGTGCAGCTCGTGCAGCTCCACCAGCAGGCTGTCGCCGGCGGCCAGGGTGCGCGCCCATTGCTCGGCGCCGGGCCACTGGCACAGCGCGTCGATGCGGCTCTTGCCCCAGCCGGCGCCCACGCGCTCGATAAGCCGCAGCAGCGGCACGCGCTCGCCGGCCAGCACGACTTCGGTGCTGGACATGCGGACGTGGAGCATGGTGGGCTGGGAGCGCATGGCGGCGGCCTGCGTGGCGCTTGTCAGGCTTCGCTGGCCAAGGCGTCTGCTGCCCACCACTGTTCGACAGCACGGCCATCCGCGCAGCGGTAGCGGATCAGGTAGTTGTCGGCGGCGTTGGTGTACTGCGCGCGGCCGATGACTTCTCCGGCTTCTCCGCTGGCGCGGATGGTCACTTTGGAGCCGAGGGGAAAGAGGAATTCAGGCATGGGTTCTCCATCCAGGGTTGGGAAACTATGAAACTGATAGCTGCTCGCGCTTATCTGGCGTGCTTTTCAGCCAGAAATGAGCACGATGAACGCCGCCACGGTCAGCGTGGCGCTGGCGAACCAGGCGGCGATGGCCAGCTGGAGTGCGACCTCGGCACCGCGCAGGTGGGCGCCGGCGTAGTCCAGCTCGTTGCTGGCGTCGGGCAGTTCGCATGCCTGAGGGCAGGGGCAGCGGGCAGGCGCCTGAGCGCAGCGATCGGCGCCGCAGGCACGGCCCAGGTTGGCGGCGGCGCTCATGCGGCGGTGCCCCGCGGCAGGGGGATGGCGACGATGGTGCGGTGGCCGTACAGGGCCATGGCGTCGACCACTGCCTGGCTGGCGCTGGCGGCCAGGGCGATGTAGGTCAGGCCGGCGCAGCGGATGCGGTAGGGGCGCAGGGCGGGCTGGGCGGCGGTGGGCATGGTCATGCGGCACCGCCTTACTGCCCAGCACTACCATGCCTCGTCGAACGACGGAGGATGAAATGCTGGAGACGTTGCTGAACAAAGTGGAGGCGCTCATCAACGAGCGCGGCTCGGCGGCGGTGCTGCGCGAGCACCTGGCCCTTTTGCGAGAGCGGATCGGGACGCTGGAGCGCGAGAACGAGGATCTGCGCGCGCAGGTGCAGCAGGCGCAGGCGCAGATAGGCCAGGATCAGGACCGGCTTCGCCGCTTTGCGCAGGACAACCCAAAGGGGTGGCGGTGCGACGCATGCGGCGGCCCGGACCTCAAGCGCATCGGCAGCCGGCCCGATCCGGTCTTCTGCGACGTGGGCATCAAGCAGGCCGTCATGCGATGCAGGGCGTGTAGTGCCGATTCTTTCTTCACGCTGGACCCTTGAGGCCAGATCGACAGGGCGCGGTGTGCTCATGCCGGCACCTCTTCCAAGCGCTCAGCGCGATCGATCACGCAACCGGTGATGCTGGCCGCGGCGCGCAGGGCGTGCGCAGCACTGGCGGCGCGCACCTGCACGAAGGGCAGCAACCCGGTTTCGTCTGCAACCGGCAGGCCTTGGGGGGTCTTGGGGTAGTGGTAGCAGCGGTAGCTGCGTAGCGGGGCGATGTGCATGGCGTCTCCTGGAGGTAGGGGCGCGATCGACCGCTGGCCCCGTCACAGCTGCGTGTGCTGCTTCGGGCGGAGTATCACGAATGTGAAAGTCCGTGTCAACACGATTGTGAGAATACCTTTTCGGGCTTTCTGTTTTGCCGTCCTGGCGGACGAAAAAAAACCCGCACGGGGCGGGCTGGCACGGGTCTGGTTGTGTCAACGACAGGCTTGCATCTCGCGAATGACCTTCCACCGCGCCTCACGCTCCTGTGGTGTCAATGAAATGCTGGTTGCTGACGTGATAGCGTTGTTGATCTCGTGCGTGCTGGGGCATGGACCCGTCTTGCCATTTCGCTGCTGGCGCCCGCCGTGGCCGACTGCCTGGCCTGGGCGGTGTTGGAAGGATTCCACACGGCCATTGCGGGTGTAAACGTACCAAGTCTCGTTTGGCCGCTCAAAAATTGCTTGTTCACGCATGGTACCTGTACTCATGTCAGTGTTCACAAGCGTGGCCAGGCCCATGGCTTCGTTGAGCTGCTTGACTGTCATCCCCACCATTGGCCGCTTTTCCCGAATGGCAGCCGCCATTTCGTTGTCCGCGCGCATCGCATCGATCCTTCCCTGTGCGTCCGCCGCCGCGGTCGCGTCGCCGGATCCACTCGCTGGCCGCACCGTGATCGCTTCCCCTTTGCCAGCGCAGGGCGCATCCTGGTAGACGATTTTGCCGTCAGAGCCTGTGCATTTGTTGATGGCGTGGGCGGGGGAGGTTGTGAGGAGTACCAGGATGCCAGCGACCAGAAGTTTCATAAGGACGTCTCCTCTCTGCTGTGATTGGAATTTTGGCATGAAGGGCAGATGCGACAAGGCCGGCCCGTACGGGTGCTATGTGGAGGTTAAGTCCAAGGTGAGCTACTGCCTATACATGCCATATCAGGCGGGCAGAGGCAAAAAACCGCCTGGATGAGCGGCTTTGTGCGCCGCACCGAATGCTGAGCGGCAGCGGTGCACTCATGAAAAAGCCCGCTTGAGGCGGGCCTATCCTTGCAGGTGTTCAACCTTTACGCCGCATCCGCGTAAACCCGAACATGGCCAATAGCGAGGACAGGCCGATCAAGCCCCACTCGGAGAGCGTAGGGATGCTGGCTGGGGCCGGTGCCGGCGCGCGGCTGACGGTCAACGATGCTGCGACCGGAGGGGAGACAATGTTCGTGATGGCAAAGGGGCCTAGGGATGTGCCATGTGGAGATCCGTTCAGCGTATGAATCTGAGACCCCGTCATGGTCAATGGGCCGACAGGCGTCTTCAGATCAAGGCCTGCCAGTACGCCGTCGAAATGCAGGAGATCTTCGCCACCTGGGCCATAAATGCCTGCGAACATCCCTGCGCTGCTGACGCACAGTGTCATCGGGGTGGTGAAGCTCGCAGGCGCTGCGCCATTGATTGATAGCGTGGCCGTGGTGCCGGTGATACACGGGCCAGTGCCATAAATGAAGGCTCGATTGGAGACGGTGTCGCTGTCTCCCCTGACGACGATGGACAGCGCTGCTGGACCAAATGCTACGCCGTTGACGGTGCCGGAGACGCCGCCCAGGGAATAGGTGTATGTCGTTGGTAGCGCATAAGCGGCGGCGCTCGCGAACAGCGCTAGCGCGCCAACCAGTTTTGCCATTTTTTTGTGCATACCCCTCGCTCCTATTAGATTTGGGCCGCGATAGTACTGGCGGAAGATCCGGGCCGCTAGAGTGATTCCCCGGGGGAGGTATCGCTGCCGGGCCGTAGAGGCGAAAAAAAGCCCGCTCGGGGCGGGCTTGGAATGGTCGAGGACGCGAAGGGGCTGTTGCGGTTGCTGGCGGTGGAGGTGTTTAGCGCTGCCCGTGGAGGCGTGAAAAAAGCCCGCTCGGGGCGGGCTTTGTGGCACGGGGCGGGATTGTGAGATTAGGCGGCCTGAAGATCTGCTTCGGGACCATTTTTGCGCCACTCGACGTCCAGAGTGAAGTCCATGGGAATCTCAATAGCTGGCTGGTCGGGGTTCACACTGTTCCAGTGGTCGGCATCCAGCGACAATTGGACGCCATCGCCAACCATTTGCTCGCGCCGATGAATGAGCGACTTGAGTATCTTGTGGCGAGGGGCCTCGTCAATGTCTATCCACAAGGACATTTGTGAGCCATCCTTCACGTACAAAAGTGCATGGTTGGCTCGATATGGGCGACCTGTCTTTTCGTCTTTACGGACCTCAGTCCGTGCAGCTTGTGCAAATTCTTTCGCCAGTATTTCCAATGGCGACTTCGGTTTTGGCAGTTTCCAGCCGCGTCCAGCAGCAAACTTGGCAACCTCGTACATATCGACCTCTGTTGCGCCCGTCTCTTCTTTATAAAGACGGATCAGACGCTGCTTGTGCTGTGCTTGCGTAGTCATAAATACCCTCTTACTCACCAATCGGGGCAATATCGCCCCACCCGTCCACAATTGCGCTTGGCGCAACGAAGTGGCGAACCTTCACAAGGTGTGCCCTAAAAAGTTCATAGCGCTTTGTATGGTGCTGAATTTTCCCTGCAACGATACCAGGATGGACGCCTAGCGTTTTTGCAAAACCGAGAACGTCACGCTCAGCAAAGAATGGGGCCTTGCGTGCGATAAAAGCGTCCATCATTTTTGCTGGTACACCAAATTCTGCGGCCGCAAGGTTTGCAAGCCTTTCGATCTCTGGCAAGTCTTCGCTACTTCCCGCCTTCTCGCCCTCTAATTCAGCATCCAGGAGAGGGAACTCAAGACCATCGCGGTTTTTTACGTGTTCAAGTTCATGTCGTAATACGAACCAGAAATTATCAATTCGGTCAAATCGCAGAGACATCCCAATCACTGGGCTGCTTTCGTCAAGCCAAAAGCAGACTCCATCAATTTTTGCGCTTGGAAGTGATTCGACAACAACAAATCTGATTCCGGCCTCCATTAGGAGACGAGGCACACGCCGAGTTTCTTCAGCGGCGGACATCAATGGCTTGAGTTTTTCGAGAAGGCCTTTGAACGCGAACGGCGTGTACTTCGGGACTAGGGTGTCCTCAGCAATCTGCCGCACCCTATGTATCCAAGCCAACTGTGCAAGAGATGGAGCAAAGTTTGCGTCCGTCTTCTTGGCTGCATGCGGTAGCGCTTGAATATCGCTGACTGAAGAGACACCAAAAAATCCGGCCAACGCGACCTCTACCTGCGACACATCCTTTGGATTCTCGATGTGCTTGAGCCAACCACGGCGCAAGAGCTCGGCAACTGGCAGCCCACCAAAGACATTAGCCCTCACTGCTCGGCGTGGATCCGGTCTAGCAGCGATCCGTGCTTGCGCCAACTCGTAGGATTTCTGCAGCGCAAGAAAGTGCTCGGCGTGCACGCCAAAAACCTCTTCCAAGGCGACAGCTCTGTCCGCAGACATCGCCAGTTTGGAGGAGATCAGACGAGTGACGGTTGCCTCGTCAATTTCCAGCGCGATGGCCAGGACCTTGTTAGTCCATGCGCGCTGCTTGAGTAGGGCATCTACAAGTTGACCAGGGGTTTTGAATTGTGTGAGATCGAGGTCCACGGCAGCATTGTCTTAAAAATTGACGAATTGATCAATACGTCAATTTTGAGGCATGGCGCGCCCTGCGAAGCCCTATTTCCGCAGTTTTTCTGCTTTGTTGCCCGTTCGCCACTCCCGCCGCGCTACCAGTTCAACGCTGTGCATCGATCGCTTCGCTGGGCGGTAGCAGCGCCATGCCCGCCCGTTGCTCCAGCTCTCCGTAGCTGATCGGCCTGCCCACCTTCGCGCCTGCCGAGTTCTGTTGCCAGTGCGCCCACGAGCGCCCCGTCTCGGCGTCATAGACCAGCTTGAACAGGTGCGATGGCACAGCCACACCGCCCGCACCGATCCGCTGCGCGCCAGGCTCGAACACCGGCCCCGTGATGACGTAGACGTCGCCCTTCGCGCGCATCACGTAGGCCCGTGTGTCTGCCTCGATCTTTGCCCACGGTCCCGAGTTGTGCTTCTGGTCCTGCGGGACCATGTTGGCCAGGCTGAACGACTGCGCCATGGCCGTGGTGTTCGGCATATCTCCGGCTGGCGCCAGGTGGCCGCGCGAGTAGCCTGATCCCTTGTAGTCGCTCAGCTCCGCGCGCTCGGCCGCGGGCAGTCGCGCGTCGGCGAAGAACTTGTCCGTGCGCTTGAGGCCTTGGCCTTGCTGCAGCAGCTGGCGATTCAGGCGCTGGGCCACGAACACCGGCGTCTTGGTGCTGCCGCTGTGCAGGATCGCGAAGCTGTCGTAGCACAGCTCGCGTAGCTTTGGTGCGGCGGGCACCAAGGGCGGCTTGCGCCCTGGGAAGAACTGTGGGCAGTCCTTGAACGAGGTGGCCACCAGCTGGCCAGCGGGTGCCGCCGGCGTGGAAGAGGGCGCGGATGCCGCCGGCGGTGTGGGTGGTGTTGAGGTGCCACAGCTGCTGAGCTGGATCGCGGCGATACCGGCAACGAACAGCGAGACGATAGTGCGGCGGATGCTGGTTGCGACGCCGGTTGCAGGCCCGCGAGCTGATGCGCGGGCGCTCTTTTTCCTCTTCTTGGTCATCCAGGAAGTATGGCCTGCTCCGGTGGTCACACCAGAGCAGCAACTATCTCATTCAGCCCGGCGGCGAACTCGTCCGAGCGCGAACAGCCCAACCAGCGAGGAGAGTCCGATCAGGCCCCACTCCGACAACGTCGGAATGCTGGTCGTGCTGGCTGGCGTAGCGGCCGACACTGTGATGTTGACCATGGCGGGCGCCGCAGACGCAGCTCCAGCGGAGGCTACATAGCTAAAGCTGTCCGTTCCCGCGTAGTTGGCATTAGGGGTATACGTGAAGGCGCCATCGCCGTAGAGAGTAATACTGCCATGTGCAGGCCCAGCGGCAAGTACTACGCCTAGCGGCAGGCCCGATGGTGAACTGTCATTGACCAGCACGCCAGGCGCAGGAACGAGCAGCGCGGTGTTGACCGGCGTTGAGTAGGAGTCGGCCTGGGCCACGGGCGGAACGGCTGCCGGTTCCGTGATGGTGAAGGAGTGGGCTGCTGCGCAATTGTTCGCATCCGTGACGGTGACGGTGTAGGTGCCGGCAGTCAGGCCAGTGGCGGTGGCTCCCGTGCCGCCAGACGGCGCCCATGCATAGGTGTAGCCCGCAACACCGCCCTGGGGCGTAGCGGTCGCGCTGCCGTCGGCCGCGCCGTTGGCCGTGACGTTGGTTTGGCTGCCCGATACGACGATTGCTGGTGGCTGCGTAAGGGTGAAGATGCGGGCTGCCGTCAGAGGAGTGGGCGCGGTCGAGTCCGTGATGTCAACCCTGTAAGAGCCTGCGGACAAGCCGATGGCCGTAGCTGTGCTGCTGACGTTCGGTATCCATGAAAAGTGGTATGGCCCACTCCCGCCGGACACAGCAACCGCAGCTGCGCCGTTAGAGCCGCCATTGCAAGGAATGTTTACTTGAGCGGCGCTAATGTTTAGTGCTTGGGCGTGGGCGACTGAGGTCATGCCGCCCGAGAAACACAGGGCTGAAGCCCAAATCCATCGCATGCTCGGCCGACTTATTTTCACGTGACTCTTTCTTTGGTGGGGCGATGGTGCTTCTCTGCCAGGGCGTGTGCCTGGCAGGGTGCAGGAGGGGTGCTGTCGCTGATGCCGGCAACCAGGCACAAGACCGCAGCCGCGATCATTGCTGCGGTGCGGGCTGGGGCGAAGGTTGCGCGGCTGCGGCCGGCACGTTGATGATGATGGGTGGCTGAGCTGCAGCCGGCGTCTGCGGCGGCGTCACGAACTGCGCAATCCCGACGTAGAGAGCCGCCGCCCCCAGCAACGCCCCGACGAGCCACTGCACAGTGGTCAGTCCTGTCTTGACTCCGTCGAGCGAGCCCTTCAACTCGCCCACTACGGTAGCAACGCCAGCCAACTCCTGCGCCATGGCGGCTCTGGTGTTCGCCACGTCTGCGCGCATTGCATGGAATTCTGAGCGCAAGTCCGCGTTGCCTGCGTGCATATCGCTGCGCAGGGCGTCAAGCTTGGCATCCAGCTCTTCGCGGGTAACGGAGGTCATGCTGTCATTATCGGGTGGCTCTCCGGAACCGCGCAATCTTGGGAAAGCCAGCACTTTGTTCTCAGTGGGCGTCATGGTCTTGGCGCTCCTGCTGGCCGAGCTTAATGCCTGCAATCAGCGTCGTGATGATTCTGTGAATGATCTCGCGCTCTGGCTCCGGTTCTTCCTTTACGGATTCCTGCGCGACGAAGTCCTGCAGCCGCGTAGTCAGCCGTTCAGCGTTGATGGCGCCGCTAGCTACTAGCTCCTGTATGAGTGTCGCGACGCCTCCAAGCAGAGCACTGGTGGCTACCACGTTGGTATCGCTGTTGTCGCTCATATCCTCTCGCTCTGCTTGTGCACGATGCGCCCCAGGAGCTGGCAGTGCTCATCGCAGACCTTGCGCGGATAGCGGCGCTGGTCCGGGTTGTCCGACGACAGCCACCATTGCCCCGCGTCGCGCACCAGACGCTTGACCACCATCTCGCCCTCGTAATTCACGGCAAACACGGCGCCGTCCACCGGGTCGGCCACGTCCGTGTTTACGATCACGGTGTCGCCGTCGTACAGGCCGGGCTCCATGCTGCCGTTGCACACGCGCACAGCCAGCAGCTTTTCGGGCCGGTAGCCGTTGCGGTCGTACCAATCGCGGCGAAACACGATGGGCGGCCCCTCCTCATCGCTGTACTCGATGCCGAAGCCGCTGGCCCCAGCGGACAGCTTGAAGGTGACGCGGCGCACGGCCGGGTACTCCGGGTTGTTTTCCAAGTCGATGGGGATGGTCGCCTTCGGCTCGGCCATGGCTCCCTCGCCAGTCTCAAGCCAACGCGGACTGACACCGAGTGCTGCCGCAATGGTCAACAGATCGCGGGGACGTTTCCGCAGCCCTGATTCGACGTTGCCAATAGTCCCCTGGGAAACACCAGCGCGCTCCGCTAGGGCGGGCTGCGTCAAGCCCGCACGCTCCCGGGCCTCTTTCATTCGTTCTGCGATTGTTTTCACAGCCGTGATGGTGTCAGGGCATTGCATCACGTTGGTGGTTTAGTTAATATCACGATCGTGAAAGGAATCACGATCATGAACCCTCTCGAGACTGCCATTGGCACTGTCGGCGGCGTTGGCAAGCTGGCTGCAGCCATTGGCGTCGGCCAGTCGACGATCAGCAACTGGCGCGCGCGCGGCACAACCCCAGATGCTGCACATTGCGCGGCCATCGAACGCGCCACCACGGGCACTGTCTCGCGCCGCGACCTGCGTCCTGAAGATTGGCACCTGATCTGGCCTGAGCTGACCGAATCGCAACCTAATCCCCCTCCAGCGCCCGTCAGTCAAGCGCCGGCAGCTATCAATTCCGAAGCGAAGGAGGCCGCCCATGGCTGATCGCCTCTGCTCCGCTTGTGTGGACCGGCTGTATCGCGCGTTCAACGGCTGCAACCTCCATGCGCTGGCGCGGGAATTCGGGGCGACCTTGCCGGCGCTGCAGACAGTACTGCGCGCGCAGTACGCGGTGCACGACGAACTGCTTACGCAGTGGGAGGGCGGCGCCTCGCTTGATCCAGCGCAGCTTGCGCGTCTGGCCCGATTGGAGGAGGCGATGCCTCTGTCAACGTCGCTCCCAACTCCACTACGCGATCGGCTAGCTGACCAATTGCGACCATTTGCCGGGCAGTCACCGACTGGTGTGTGCGCATGTGCTTCAGGCAGGCTTGCATCCACTGGGCGAGGCCGTCGAGCGTGAAGGCGTCGTTGTCCTCCTCCTCTGTGGGCGCCTCGATGGCCTGCGGCACCAAGCGCTGCAGTACCGCCTCCAGGCGGTTGAGCTGCGCTCGCATCGCAGCGCTGTCGGCTTCGATGGCCAGCAGCGCTTGCCCCAAGAAGTACTCCATGGCCTCCAGCCGCTCGGCGGTCGTGGGAGTGCTGTCGGGTGCTGGTGTGTGCATGGGTGTCCCTCTCGAAAGGCGGTGTGGCGTGGAAATCGCATTGTCTCTCTTGGGTGGACGCCCGCCCTATGTGGCTCCAGCGCACGCCAAGTAAGCGCAAGCAGCTATCAAAACAGAAGCATTCAAACGAAGGGGACCCCATGTCTGAACACCTGATGCTCGCTCTGCTGGACAGCGCCGAACGCTGGGCCAACCGCGCCCATTCCACCCTGGCGCGCCGCCATGACTGGACCCCCGCCTTCTTCGCTGCCGGCCGCCGGCCTGAGGAGCGCGCGCTGCTCTCGGCCGCGGCTGAGGTGTACGACCTGCTGGGCGCCACGCCTGAGGGCTGCGTGCTGCTGGGCGAGCTGGGCCTGAACCCCGACGCCGGATCGCTGCCCACGGTGCAGTCGCTGTCGGCGAAGTACGCGGAGCACCTGGCGCGCGCCGGCCGTCTGCCCACGGTGCCGTTTGAGGCGGCCGCTGCATGAGCGCCGCCGCCTCCATGTGCGCGGGCGCCGCTCACTGCCGCACCTGCCGCTGCAGCCGCGTGAGCGCCACCACCTGCCTGGGCGGCACGCTGGCGGTGCGCAGCATCGCGCTGCGCGCCGTGGTCAGCCAGCCGTCTAGCGCCTGCGCATCCAGTGCGCCCTGCGCCTCGAGCACCAGCACCAACTGCTGCGCGAAGAGCTCGAGCGCTGCAACCCGGTCGGCCAGCGCGTCGGCCGGTTCCCGATCTGAAAAGAGGTGATTTGCCATGAGGGCGACTATCTCCATCCCTGCCGCGCTTGCCCATGGCGACGGCGAGGCCATGCCCGCCACGCCCGATCCCATGAGCGTGCCCGATGCGATCTACCACACGGTGCACGGCTACCCGGGCGGCGTGTCTGCCCTGGCGGCGCGTATGGGCCTGCCGGTGCCCACGCTCACCCACAAGGCCAACCCCAACAACGACACCCACTTCCTGCGCCCGCAGGAGCTGGTCACGCTGCAGCACATGAGCGGCGACGCTGCGGTGCTGATGGCCATGGCCGCGGCGCTGGGCTACACCGTCACGCGTGCCACGCCCGACCAGACGGGGGGCGATCCGCTGCAGGCCTTGGTGCGGCTGCAGGTAGAGATGGCAGACCTGGTGCGCGCTGCGGCCGAGCCGCTCGAGCGCCTGGTGGCCAAGCCGGGCGAGTGCACCACCAGCAACGAGCTGCGCCGCGTGCAGTACCACGCCGAGGAGACCAGCGCAGCCCTGTCGCACCTGGTGGGCGCGCTGCGTGCACGCCAGCGCGTGGCGCCGAAGGTGGACTACTGATGCGCGCGCGTGCCCCATCCCCCCGGGGTTTTGAAGCCCGCACGGGTTTCGCGCGGTGCGCCCTGGCCCTGGCCTCGGTCGGCGAGCGAGCAGCGCGCGCGCCGGGTCGTGGGTCCTTCCTGGCCTTCGTCGATGAGGGTAATTCGCGCCCCGCTGGGTGGGTAGGTAGCAAGGCGGCGGGTTACTGACGATGGCAGCGAACTACGACAACGCGCTGGCGCAAGTCCGAGCGCACGGCCTGCAGGTCGACCATTTCGAGGTGGGGCGCATGCGCCGCTGCCTGGTCGAGGGCGAGGGCCGCGAAAAGCGCGGCTGGTACATCGTGCACGAGATGCGCCTGGACAGTGGCGCCGACGTGCTGGTGGGCAGCTACGGTGTGTGGCGCGGCAACGAGAACAACGCCCGCAAGATCGAGCTCGGCAAGGAATTCACCTTCACGCGTGAGCAGGCCGACGCGCTGCGCAAGCGCCTGGCCGAGGACAAGCGCCGCGCCGAGCTGGCGCGCAAGGCCGAAGCGCAGCGCGCCGCCGACCGCGCCGGCAAGGCCTGGCGCCAGTGCACCGAGCAGGGCGACAGCGAATACCTGACCAAAAAGGGCGTGGGCGCGCACGGCGTGCGTTTCTCGCCCCAGGGCGCGCTGGTGATCCCGATGCTGGACACGGCCGGCGTGGTGCAGGGCCTGCAGATCATCCGCCGCCCGGGCGCGCGCGGCCTCGGCAAGGAATTTTGGCCCGCCGGCCTGGCCAAGAAGGGCCACTTCCACCTGATCGGCATGCCCACGCCGGGCGCGGTGCTGCTGCTGGTGGAGGGCTACGCCACCGGCGCCAGCCTGCACGAAGCCACCGGCCTGCCCGTGGCCGTGGCCTTCGACGCCGGCAACCTGGCGCCCGTGGCCGCGGCGCTGAAGAAGCGCTACAAGCTCTCGCGCATCCTGGTGGGCGCCGACGACGACACCACCCAGAAGTGCCGCCAGTGCAAGGGCCACGTGTGGCTGCCCGACGGCGACGAATGCCCGCACTGCGGCGAGCCGCACGGCGCCAGCAACGCCGGCATGAGCAGCGCCAGCGCCGCGGCCTTGCAGGTGGACGGTGCCTGGATGGCCCCGCAGTTCGCCGACGAGGCCGCACGCCGCGCAGCCTGGCTGGCCAAGGGCGCCAAGGACAACGATTTCAATGACCTGCACCGCGCCGAGGGCCTGCACGTGGTGCGCGCCCAGGTCGAGGCCCGCCTGCTGGCTCTTGGCTGGCGCGCCGCCGCGGCGCCCGCGCGGGCACAGCACACCAAGGGGGGCGGGGTTGCACCCGGCCAGCCGCCTGAGCGCCTGCGGCCCATGGAGTCGCTGGACGAACTGCTCGAGCGCTTTGCGCTGGTGTACGGCCAAGGCGGTACCGTGTTCGACCGGCAGGAGCACATCCTGCTGCCGCTGGGCGACATGCGCGACGCCTGCCTCACGCGCGAGCTGCACCGCGCCTGGGCCGAACACCCGGACCGCCAGATCGTGCGCGTGCAGGAAGTGGGCTTCGACCCCGGGGAGAAGGACCCCTCCATCCTGTGCAACCTGTGGGCCGGCTGGCCGACCACGCCGCGCGCGGGCAACTGCGAACACCTGCTGGACCTGCTGCGCTACATGTGCGCCGGAGACAGTCGCCCCGAAGCGCTGTACCAGTGGGTGCTGAAGTGGCTGGCCTATCCCATCCAGCACCCGGGCGCCAAGATGAAGACCACCATGGTCATCCATGGGCCGCAGGGCACCGGCAAGAACCTGTTCTTCGAGTGCGTCATGGAGATCTACGGGCGCTACGGCCGGGTGATCGACCAGTCGGCCATCGAGGACAAGTTCAACGACTGGGCCAGCCGCAAGCTGTTCCTGATCGCCGACGAGGTGGTGGCCCGATCCGACCTGTACCACGTGAAGAACAAGCTCAAGGCGTTCATCACGGGTGAGTGGATCCGCATCAACCCGAAGAACATGCAGGCCTACGACGAGCGCAACCACGTCAACATGGTGTTCCTGTCGAACGAGGCCATGCCCGTGGTGCTCGAGGAAGACGACCGGCGCCACGCCGTGATCTGGACACCCGAGAAGCTGGGCCCCGACTTCTACGCCGGCGTGCGCGCCGAGATGGCGAGCGGCGGCGGCGCCGCGCTGCACGACTACTTGCTGCACCTGGACCTGGGCGTCTTTGACGCCGGCACCCTGCCGCCCATGACGGACGCCAAGCGCGAGCTGATCGACCTGTCCAAGGACTCGCCCAGCCGCTTCGTGCAGGCTTTCGAGGGAGGCGACATCGACGGCTTCCCTGCGGCCAACGCGCCGCGGCTGCTGCTGCCCGCGCTCAGCAGCGACCTGTACGACCTCTATACCGTCTGGTGCCGCACGGTGAACCTCAAGGCGCTCAACCAGCCCAGGTTCGCCAACATGCTGATGCGCAAGCACCAGGCGCGCACCGAGAGGAAGCGCTACGCCAGCAGCGACATGGGCACCAAGGGGCCCGCCGCCATCACGTGGCTGCCTGGTGGCCACGAGCTGCAGCCCGGGCGCAGCGAGACCGAGTGGCTGGGCGAGCGCGTGGACGTGTTCCGCACGGCGCTGCGCGACTTCAAAAACCGGGGGTTCGCATGAGCGGCGCCGCAATTCGCCCTGTCCTGTGCGGTATGTGCGGTATCCCGTGCGGTATCCCGTGCGGTATTAAGTCGTTGATTCATAAGGGCTGTGCGGTATGTGCGGTATCGCCCTTCACGGGGGCGCGGGCGGGCGCGTGTGCAGGCGTGCGCCCAGGCGTGCAGGCGCGCATGCATGCACAGGCGCAGGGATACCGCACATACCGCACATACCGCACACGCCTTGCGTATCAAGCACTTACGTGCGCCGCGATACCGCACACCACACCACACATACCGCACGGAAAAAAGGCTGTGATGAAAAACGAGACAAAGAGGGAAGGGCAGGCCACTGCGTTGATCCGCTGCACCCCGGAAAACGCTGGCGAGATGCGTGCGCTGGTGCAGCGCTGGCCCGAGCTGAACGATCTGGTGAAGGGCCTGCAGGCGCAGGGCCTGTTCCCAGGCCTGCGCGCCCTGCGCATCACGGTCACAGGCAGCGAAAGCCAGGTGGCGAAGGGGTTGGCCGGGGTGATGCCGCAAAACGCCGCCAGCGCCGCGCAATCCACGGAAGGGACCGCACCATGACCGCCCTCACCATCTCCATCCGCACCGAAGGCCTGGACGCCGTGCGCGACACCCTGGACAAGCTCAGCGGCGCGCAGGCGCGCGGCGCCTACGCCAAGGCCCTGACCGACACCGGCTTCGAGGTGCGCCGGCGCATGCAGGCCCACCTGGGCCGGCAGTTCGACCGCGTCACGCCCTGGGTACAGAAGTCGCCCAAGGTCTTTCCGGCCACACCGGACCGCCTGAGCGTGGCCGTGGCGCCCACACTGACCACCGACCACAACGCCTTCATGCGCGGCGGTAAGGTCGGCGTGGATCCGCAGGACGTGCTGCAGGCGCAAGAGGCCGGCGGGCGCCGGCGCGACAAGCGCAGCGAGGTGCTGCTGCGCCGCGCGGGCATCCTGCCGGCCGGGTACCAGACGGCCATCCCCGAAACGCCGTACCCCGGCAGCGACGATGGCCGCGGCAACCTGCGCGGCGCTTTCCTGCAGCAGGTGCTGAGCTACCTGCAGACCTTCGGCGAGCAGGGCTACAAGGCCAACATGACCGATCGGCGCAAGCGCAGCCTGCACAAAGGCACCGCGCGCCAGGCTGGGCGGCGCTACTTCGTCGCCTACGGCCGGCTGCGCGATGGCCGCGCGCGCCACCTGGCGCCGGGCGTCTGGGCGGCGTCGGGCCCAGGCGGCGTGGCGCTGCAGCCGGTGCTGATGTTCGTGCGCATCGGCACTTACCGCCCACGGCTGGATCTGGACGCGCTCGCCCGCGGCGCGGACCTGCAGGACTACCTGGACCGGCGCCTGCGCTTTCGCATCCGGGAGGCCGCAGGCGTATGACCCAGCCCGAACAGCTCACGCCGCGCCAGATGGCTGTGCGCCTGGGCTTCAAACCCAACTACGGCCACCAGCTGGCCAAGGACGGCCGCCTGGTGTTCGCGCCCGATGGCAAGCATGTGCTGCTGGCCGAATCGCTGGCGCGCTTCGAGGCGACGAAGGACCCCAGCCGCCAGGGCGTGGCCGACCGCCATGCCGCCGGGCGCGCGGCGCAGGCGGCGCCAGCGCCCGAGGCGCCAGCCGGCGACGCCGCCGCGCCGGGCGAGGAAGAGGAGGAAGAGGGCGGCGCCGCCCTGTACAACTTTCACAGCGCGAAGGCGAAGCGCGAGCACTGGGCGGCCGAGCGCGAGCACGCCGCGTTCAGGAAGGAAGCCGGCGAGCTGATCGAGCTGGCCACCCACGTCGCCGCGCTGGCCGACCTGGGCGCCACCGTGCGCGCCAAGCTCGAGGCCTGGGCCCCCATGCTGGCGCCGCAGCTGGTGGGCCGCGACGAAAGCGGCCTGCGTGCCGTGATCGCCGACCAGGTCGAGCTGCTGCTGCGCGACCTGGAAGCCGCCGCCCGCCGCCACGCCGGTCAGGACGCCGCCGCATGAGCGCGCTGCCACACGCCACCCCGGCCTTCGCCAGCGCGGCGCGCGGCTACGCGGCCTTCGCCCGCGCCGTGGCGCCGCGCAAGCCGCTCACCGTCAGCCAGTGGGCGGACCTGGAGCGCCACCTGTCCAGCAAGGGCAGTGCCATGGCCGGGCCCTGGCGCACCGACCGCAACCCGCCGCTGCGCGAGCCCATGGACTGCCTGAGCGCGCGCTCCCCGGTGCGCGAGGTGGTGCTGATGTTCCCCATCCAGTACGGCAAGACCGAGGTGGCCATCAATGCCCTGGGCTACTGCATGGACCACGATCCCGGCCCGGTGATGGTCTGCCTGCCCGGCGAGGTCAGCATGAACAAGTGGGTGGCGCAAAAGCTGCACCCGGCCATTGAAGAGTCGCCCGCCATGCGCCGTGCGCTGACCAGCGTGGCCAGCCGCGACGCGGCCAACACCCGCACCTTCAAGGACTTCGCCGGCGGCCAGCTCTACATCGAGCACGCCGGCAGCCCGAGCCGTCTGAAGTCCACCACCGTGCGCACGCTGCTGGTGGACGAGGTGGACGAATTCGCCAACAACCTGAGCGGCGGCGACGACCCGGTCGAGATGCTGCGCGGGCGCACCAGCGCCTTCCCCGGCAGCAGCAAGACGCTGTACATCAGCACCCCGCAGATCAAGGGCACCAGCCGCATCGAGCAGCTGTGGGAAAAGTCCGACCAGCGCCGCTACCACGTGCCGTGCCCGCACTGCGACCACCTGCAGCCGCTGCAGTGGAGCGGCCTGCACTGGAGCCCTGACGGCAGCCAGGTCTGGTACACGTGCTGCGAGTGCGGCGCCAGCATCGAAGAGCACCACAAGACCGCCATGATCGGCGCCGGCCAGTGGGTGGCCGCGCACCCCGACCGCAAGACGCGCGGCTACCACATCAACGCGCTGTACTACCAGTTCGGCTTAGGACCGCGCTGGGCCGACCTGGTGGAGATCTGGCGCGAGGCGCAGGCCGACCCGGCGCGCCTGAAAACTTTCGTGAACGACCGGCTGGCCGAACCGTGGGAAGACGCCGCCATGCGCGCTGTGCGGCACAACGCCATCGCCGACCGGGCCGAACCCTACCGCCTGCGCACCGCGCCCGCTGGCGTGCTGGCGGTCACCGCAGGCGTGGACACCCAGGACAACCGCCTGGCCGTGCAGATGGTCGGCTGGGGGCAGGGCATGGCCTTCTGGGTGCTGGACTATGTCGAGCTGCCGGGCGACCCGGCCGCGCCCGAAGTGTGGGTGGCGCTGACCGAGCTGCTCAACGCCCCCATCGAACACGCCAGCGGCGCATTGCTGCGCGTGCAGGCCTACGCGCACGACATCGGCGGCCACCGCGGCGGGGCCGTCAAGGACTACGTGCGCCAGCGCCTGGTGGCGCGGCCCATGGCCATCTTCGGCGCCACGGCCAACAACGCGCCGGTGCTCAACAAGGGCAAGCTGGCCGATGTGACCTGGCGCGGCAAGAGCGACAAGCGCGGCGTGACGCTGTACCAGGTGGGCACCGTGGCCGCCAAGCACTGGCTGTACGGGCGCCTGTCCACCGACCACGACGCCGCGCCCGAGGCGCGCGTGACGCACTTCTCCGACGAGTTGCCGCCCGAGTTCTTCGCCGGGCTGGTCAGCGAGACCTACGACCCGCGCAAGAACCGCTTCGAGAAGCGCCGCGGCGCACGCAACGAGCCGCTGGACACGTGGGTGTACGCCTTCGCCGCCGCCCACCACCCGGAGCTGCGCCTGCACCGGCGCACGCGGGCGGACTGGGATGTGGCGGCGCGCCAGATTCAGGAGAAAACAGCCGCTGGCCCTGATAAACAAAGCGCCGGCAGCTATGAAATAAATAGCGAATCCGCGCCACTGCAATCCACCGCGCCCACGCCCGCGCGCCGCCCCGCCCGCAAAACCCTGTCCCGCAACTGGTAACCCGCCGCCCACGCATGACCCAGCACACCCAGCCGCCGCACCTGCAAGCCCTGATCGCCGCCGAGCCCGACCTGGTGGATCGGATCTTCGACTACCTGTTGGCCGAGTTTCCGCAGATCGCCGGCTCGCAGTTCGCCCAGGCGCGTGACGCCGTGCGCGACGAGTTCGCCGGCGAGCGCGGCTACGTGCGCAGCGCCCGCGCGCAGGCCAGCCGGGCACTGGCGCGTGACGTGCTCGCCTTGTTCAACGGCCGCAACGCCACCGAGGTGGCGCGCGCGCTGAACATCAGCCGCGCCACGGTGTACCGCGTGCTCAAGCAATCGGGGCGCGAGGGCGGCGGGGAAACTGTCTCACGCCCGGCTTGATATGAGACACGCCGGCCGGTAGCGTGCCCGGCGTCACGCCATCAGAAGGACCGCCGCCATGGCCGCAACACCCGAACAACTCGCCTCGATGGAGGCCGCCTACTACAGCGGCGAAAAGCACGTCAGCTACCAGGGGCGCACCGTCACCTACCACGACCTGCCCGCGCTGTGGCAGGCCATCCTGAACGCGCGCGCCGACCTGGCCGCCAGCCTCAACCCAGGGCCGGCCGGCGGCGTGCGGCGCTTTCGCTTCACCACGCACCGGGGGTTCTGACCATGGCCGCACTCATCGCACCGAAGCCGACCCTGCTGGACCGCCTGATCGGCAACCTCAATCCCCAGGCTGGCCTGCGCCGCATGCAGGCGCGGCGCCTGCTGGCCCGCGCCTACGAAGGCGCCAGCCGCGCCGATGGCTGGAGCCCGCGCCGCGCCGGCGCCAGCGCCAACGCCGACCACGCCGCCGACGCGCGCGAACTGCGGGTGCGCGCCCGCGCTTTGGTCAAGAACGTGCCCTACATCGCCCAGGGTCTGCGCTCGCTCACTGCCAACATCGTCGGCACCGGCATCATCCCCACCTGGACGGGCGCGAATGCCGACGTGCTCAACACCTTGTGGAAGCGGTGGGAAAAGGAAGCCGACTCCGAAGGCCACCGCGACATCTACGGCATCCAGGCTGCCGCCTACCGTGCCATGGAGCAAGACGGCGAGGTGCTGGTGCGCTTTCGCCACCGGCTGCTGTCCGATGGCTTGGCCGTGCCGCTGCAGCTGCAGGTGCTGGAAATTGACTGGCTGGACGGCGACAAGAACGCCGCCCTGCCCACCGGCGGGCGCATCGTCAACGGCATCGAATACAACCCGCTGGGCCAGGTAGACGGCTACTGGCTCTACGTCAACAACCCCGGCGACGTGGCCCTGACGCTGCGCGGCGCGACGCGCGAGAGCTACCGCGTGCCCGCCACGGAAATCTGCCACTTGTTCACGCCCGAGCGCCCCGGTGCCGGCCGTGGCTTCACGCGCCTGGCGCCGGTGATCGCCACCGTGCGCGACCTGCAGCTGTACGAAGATGCCGAGCTGGCACGCAAGAACCTGGAAAGCCGCCTCGGCGTGATCGGCTCGGGCGACATCGAGCTGCTGGGCGACGGCGGCGCATCCGCGCTGGCGGCCAACGCGGCGCAGGAATGGCGCACCGTGGGCAATGGCGGCACCGACCTGGGCGAGCTGCCCAGCGGCGGCATCATGCAGGTGCCGGCCGGCACCGCGCTCACCGTGGTCAAGCCCGAGGCCATGCCGGGCTACGTGGAGTACGTCAAGCACAAGCTGCATGTGATCGCCGCCGGCTGGGGCGTGACCTACGAAATGATGACCGGCGACGTGTCGGAGGTGAGTTACAGCAGCGCCCGCGTGCGCATGCTGGACTTTCGCCGCGAAGCCGAAATGACGCAGTGGACGGTGCTGATCCCCAAGTTGTGTGAGCGGATCTGCCGCGAGTTCGAGAACGCCGCCGTGCTCGCCGGGCGCATCAAGCGCCCGCTGTACCAGATCGAGCACAGCACGCCGAAGTGGGCCTATGTGGACCCGATCAAGGAAGTGAAGGCCGACCTGGCCGAGATCGGCGGCGGCATGTCCAGCATCAGCGAAAAGCTGCGCCAGCGCGGCTACCAGCCCGACGACGTGTTCCGCGAGCTGGCGGACGACGTGGCCAAGCTGCGCGATTACGGCGTGCTGGATGCCCTGGCCCTGCTGCGCAGCACCGGAGCGCGCCAGGACCTGACGGGCGAGGGCGACGAGCCCAAGAAAAAGCGCGAGCCGCAGGACTGAAAAATAGTCTCACGCTTGGCTTAACTTGAGACAGGGGTGGCGGGCACATTGCCCGCCATGCCTACCGCAGCCACCCCCCGCACGGGCGTCCAGCAGATCGCGCTGCAAACGCGCCTTGCCTCGGTCCAGCCCAACACCTACCGCGCCGAGGACAACACCATCGAGGTGGTGTTTTCCGCCGGCGCCCGCGTGCAGCGCCTGGACTACTGGAGCGACACCCGCTACGACGAGGAGCTGGTGGTCTCGCCCGACGCCGTGGACCTGTCGCGCATCGAAGCCGGCGCCGTGCAGGTGCTGGACAACCACAACCAGTATTCCGGCCTGGCCGGCGTGCTGGGCGTGGTCACCCGCGCCTGGATCGAGGGCAACGAGGCCCGCGCCGAGCTGCGCCTGTCCACCGACCCGGCCAAGGCCGGCGTGGTGGCCGACATCAAGGCCGGCGTTATCCGCTCCATCAGCGTGGGCTACAGCGTCCAGCGCTACGAAATCACCCCCGCCGCCGAGCGCACCGACGGCGGCACCGACCTGTGGCGCGCCACGCGCTGGCAGCCGCAAGAAATCAGCTTTGTCACCGTGCCCGCCGACCCCGGCGCCGGCACGCGCAGCGCGCCCTCGCAGGCCATGCACGCCTGCGAGTTCGTCACCCGCGGCCAACCGGCCGCACCCCTCCAACCGGAAAAGGAAGGCACCATGCCCCAGACCACCCAGGCGACGGCGGAGCCGTCCCAATCCGCTGCCGACGCGCAGGCCACCGCTGCCGCAGCCACCACTGCCGCGCCTGCCGCCGCGCCCGAAGTAGCCGACCTGGCCCAGCGCGCCGCCGACATCAGCGAGCTGTGCACGCGCCACGCCGTGCCGCACATGGCCGCCGAGCTGATCCGCTCCGGCGCCAGCATGGACCGCGCCCGCGCCGACGTGCTGCAGGCCCTGGCCGTGCGTGGTGCCAATGGCCAGCACCGCCCGGCCCAGGTGCAGACCGTGACCGACGAGACCGACGTGCGCCTGCGCGGCATGGAGGACGCCCTGCTGCACCGCCTGCTGCCCAGCCACCCGCTGGACGACAACGCGCGCCAGTACCGCGGCCTGACCCTGATCGAGCTGGGGCGCGAGCACCTGGAGCGCACCGGCACCAGCACGCGCGGCATGGACCGCATGCAGCTGGCCCAGCGCATGCTGCAGGTGCGCGCCGCCGGCATGCACACCACCAGCGACTTCGGCCACCTGTTCGGCAACGTCGCATCGCGCCGCCTGCGCGCGGCGTACGACGCCTTCCCCACCAGCTATGCCGAGTGGGCGCGCCGCGGCCCGAACCTGGCCGACTTCAAGCCCATCACCATCGTCGGCCTGGGCGCTGGCCCCGAGCTGCTGAAAGTCAACGAGCACGGCGAGTTCAAGTACGGCACCTTCGGCGATTCGAGCGAGACCTACCAGCTCGCCACCTATGGCCGCATCGTCGCCATGACGCGCCAGGCCATCATCAACGATGACCTGCGCGGCTTCGACCGCCTGCTGTCGCTGTTCGCCTCCAGCGCCTCGCGCCTGGAAAACCGCCTGGTGTACGAGCAGCTCACGGCCAACGCCAAGATGGGCGACGGCAAGGCCCTGTTCCACGCGGACCACAACAACCTGATCACGGGCGCCCCGTCCGCGCTGTCGCTGGAAGGCCTGCAGGCCGCCCGCGCCAAGATGCGCGGCCAAAAGGGCACCGAGGGCGACCGCATCAACGTCAGCCCGAAGTACCTGATCGTGCCCTCGGCCCTGGAGACTCTGGCCTACCAGCTCACCAGCAACGCCTACACGCCCACCACCATGGCGCAGGTCAACGACTTCCGCAGCGGCGGCCGCACGCCGCTGGAGGTCATCGTCGAGCCGCTGCTCGATGACGCCAGCACCACCGCCTGGTATCTGGCCGCTGACTCTGCCGTCATCGACACCGTGGAGTTCGCCTACCTGGAAGGCGCAGACGGCCCCGTGACCGAGACCCGCGAAGGCTTCGAAGTGGACGGCACCGAAGTGAAGTGCCGCCTGGACTTCGCCGCCAAGGCCCTGGACTGGCGCGGCCTGGTCAAGTCCGCCGGCGCCTGACCGTCCACCACATCACCGGAGTAACAAACCATGCGTAACTACGTTCAACCCGGCGACATCGTGACGGTGACCGCCCCCTACGCCCTGGCCAGCGGCGCTGGCTGTTTGGTCGGCTCGCTGTTCGGCGTGTCCACGGCCATCTATGCCAACGCCGCCGAAGCCGAGATCAAGACCACCGGCGTTTTCGACCTGACCGCCGACCCGGCCGCCACCGCTGCCGTGGGCGCCAAAGCCTATTGGGACGACACGAACAAGCAGGTCAGCGCCACCGCCAGCGGCAACAAGCTGATCGGCGTGTTCCTGGCGGCCAAGGCCGCCAGCGCCTCCACGGCCCGCGTGCGCCTGGACGGCATCGCCATCTGACGCCATGAGCCTGCCGCGCTTCGCCCATCTGGACCAGCGGCTCACCGCCGCCGTTTCGCAGCGCTTGGCCAACGCCACCGTGCAATTGGTGCCCGGCGGCGCGGCTTGGGGGGCGATGTACGACCACCAGCTGCCCGAGGTCACGCCGTTCACGGACGTGGCCACGGTGGCGGCGCACACGCTGACCATGCACTTCAACCCGGCGATGCAGGTGCCGGCAGAAGGCGGCGAGGTCGTGGTCAACGCGGCGCAGTGGCCCGCCGGCCAGGTCTGCCGCATCACCACGCCGCCCGAGCCTGACCAGTCCGGCTGGGCCACGTTCGACGTGGTCCCGGTGGCGTAAGGGTAGGGCGCATGTTTTCCCTCGTCCCCACCCTCCGCGACCGACTGGCCGCTGCATTGGGCGCCGGCTGGCAGGTGGCGGACGGCACCGTGCCGCACGACCGCCGCACGCTGCCGCGCGCCGTGGTGCTGATGCAGGCGCCCGACGTGGCCACCACCAGCGGCCCGGGCGTCTCGCTCACGCCGCGCTACGTGGTGCAGATGGCCGCCAGCACCGAGGCCACGGCCTTTGCCCAGATCGACGCGGCGTTCGACGCCGTGATCGGGCAGCTGCACAACTGGCGTCCCGACGCGGTGCACAAGTGCGGCCGGCTCGTGCTGCAGGCCGCGCGCGACCTGGAGGCCATCGAACAGGGCCTGTTCGGCTACGAGCTGCTGTTCACCACCACCACGGCCCGCATGGGCTACGACGACGCATAACCCACATCCCAGGAGTCCACCATGGCCCTCGTTTACGCCAAAAACCAGTACACCATCCCGCGCGGCCGGGTGTTCTTCAACCCGATCAACCTGGCCACCGACGAGCTGCTGGGCGAGATCTACATGGGCAACTGCCCCTCGTTCGGCGTGTCCATCGAGACCGAGAAAGCCGAACACTACGCCTCGACATCGGGCCTGCGCGAAAAAGACGCATCCGTCGTGCTGGAGGTCAAGCGCAACGGCCAGCTGACCTGCGACAACATGAGCGGGCAGAACGTCTCGCTGTTCCTGTCGGGCTCCACCGGCAAGGTCACGCAGCCCGCGGGCTCCGTGGTGGACGAGGAAATCACCGTCATCCCCGGCCGCTTCTACCAGCTGGGCCTGTCGGCCCTGACGCCCGTGGGCGCGCGCCGCGTGTCCACCGTCGTGGTCAAGCCCGGCACCACCGGCGCCGCCTACGAGGCCGGCACCGACTTCATGCTGGACGCCGAGCGCGGCACGCTGCAGATCCTGGCCACCGGCGCCATTCCCGCCGGAAAGATCAAGGTCAGCTACGCCAAGGCGGCCGTGGAGTGGGAGGGCATCCGCTCGGGCTCCAGCGGCGAGCTGCGCGGCGCCATGCGCGTGGCCAGCGACAACGCCACCGGCGCCAACCGCGACTTCTACTTTCCGGACGTGAGCCTGGTGCCATCGGGCGAGCTGCCTGTGATTGCAGAGGGCACCGACTTCGCCTCGATGCAGTTCGACGTGGACATCCTCAAGCCCGCCAACGGCGAGGCCATCTACGTGGACGGCGCGCCCCTGGCCGCCTGACCCTGCGCTGACCCCGCCGCCGGGCCTGCAGCGCCCGGCCTGCTCGCCCTGCGGCTGACAACCGGCCGCAGCGCCAGCCGCAACCACCCCACCGCACGCCCACCCGTCCATGGCACTCAAGCCCATCCAGATCCTGATCAACGCCAAGGACAACGCCTCGGGCGTGTTCAACAGCTTGCAGACGAAGGTGGCCGCTGTCGGCACGGCCATTGCCGGCTACTTCGGCGTGCAGGCGTTCGCTGGTGTCATCAAGGGCGCGGCAGAGTTCGAGAGCGCCCTGAGCCGCGTCAAGGCCGCCACCGGCGCCAGCGGCGACGAAATGGAGCGGCTGAAAAAAGCCGCCGAAGACGCAGGCGCCAACACCAAGTTCACCAGCGTCGAAGCCGCCAACGCGCTGGAAAACCTCGCCAAGGCGGGCCTGTCGGCTGCCGATTCGGTCGAGGCGCTGCCCGCCGTCCTGAACCTGGCCCAGGCCGCCGACGTGGGCCTGGCCGAGTCGGCCGAGTTCGTCACCAAGGCCGTCATGGGCATGGGCTTGCAGTTCAGCGACGCGGCCCGTGTCGCCGACGTGCTGGCCCTGGGCGCAAACGCCACCAACACCAGCGTTACCGGCCTGGCGCAGGCGCTGAGCTATGCGGCCCCAGTGGCGCAAAGCGCAGGCGTGAGCCTGGAGGGCACCGTCGCCATCATGGGCAAGCTGGCGGATGCCGGCATCGACGCCAGCCGCAGCGGCACGGCTGTGGCCAACATGCTGGCCCAGTTCAGCGACCCGGCCAGCGCGTTCAAGCGGGCCCTGGCGGACGCGGGCATCACCACCAACGACTTTGAGAAAGCCCTGCACGAGCTGGCCGCCGCCGGCCCGCGCGGTGAAAAGGCCATCCTGGCCGTAGGCCTCAACGCTGGCCCCGCACTGCGCGCGCTGCTCAACCAGGGCATGGGCGCACTGGACGAACTCAAGGGCAAGCTGGAGGGCGCCGCTGGCAGCGCCGAGGCCACGGCCAAGGTCATGCAGGACAACCTCAAGGGCTCGTTCAATGGGCTGAGTAGTGCCTGGCAGACCGTCAAGGATGTGCTCGGCACGCCCGTGCTGCCAGTGCTCAAAGAAGGGGTCGACCAGCTGGCCGGCGCCCTGCGCAGCGCCGTGGCAGACGGCACCATCGCCAAGTTCGGCGAGAGCATCGCCACCGCGTTCTCCAACGGCCTGAAATGGGTGCGCGAGTTCATCGGGTCCATCGATACCCAGGCCATCACGATCAAGCTGCAGGGCTGGGCCGACGAATTTGCGTCCACCATGACCCGCATTGGCGAGTACGCCACCAACGCGGGCAACGTCGTCAAGACGATGTGGGGCGTGATGGGTGCGGGGGCATCGGTCGTGCTCGCCGGAATCTATGGTCTCGGTCAGGCTTTTACCGAAACTGCGTCGGTCATCTTGCGGGCCGGCATCGCCATCAACGAGCAGCTGCAAAAGATCGCCATCGGCGACGCGAAGGAGCAGTTGGCGCGTGACACCGAGCAGATGCGCAACATCCTGGAAAGCCTGGGCCAAGCCAGTGATGAATATGGCAAGCGCATGCGCCAGTCGATGCAGGGCGCGGCGGAATCCGCTGGCATGGCGCGGGAAGGTTTCGCGGGTCTGGCTGGTGGTATGCAAAGCGCCGGGACACAGGCGGCCAGCACCAGCGCTGCCATGGCCAACGTCGCCAACCAGCTGCAGAAAGCCGCTGAGGCCAACGCCTCAGCGACCGCCGCGCAGCAAAAAAAGGCCCAGGCGGATGCCGACTCCAAGGCCGCGGCCGAAGCGCATAGCCAGGCTATCGCCACGCTGCGCCAGGAGTATGCAGACCTGATTGCGCAGGGCAACGTGCAGGCCGCCACAGAGAAGTTTCTGGAGCTGGAAAAAGCGCTCACGAAAACGGCGGACGCCGGCAAGGACGCGGCGGAAAAAGCGAAGCTGGTGGAGGCGGCTTTCACCAACTTGGGCGTCACCAGCAGCGCCGCGCTCGCGCAGACCGCCGAAACGTTCAAGCGCTCCTACCAAACCATCCGCGACTCCGGGACGGCGACGGCGCGTGATCTTGAGGAGGCCTTCAAGAAAGCGGCAGAGGCGGCGATCAACGCTGGCGACGGTGTGGCGCCCTCCTGGGTCAAGGCAGAGGCTGCCGTGCGCGGCTACAAAGTCGAGGTGGACGGCGCCGGCAAGGCCACGCTGGTGGCCATGAAGGACGGCAAGGCCGCTACGGACGCAGCAGGCGCGGCGGCACGCAATGCGGGCGCCGGGTTCGCCTCCATGGCGGACAAAGTGACGATGGCCAAGGACGCCCTGCGCCTCATGGGTATCGAGGCCGACCACGTGTCCGAGAAGGTGCAGAACCTGATCGCCAACGGCCAGATGCTGGCGGGCGCCTTCCAGCAGCGCCAGGACAACTGGAACCGGGACCTGGACAAGTCCAAATACATGAACCGCGGCAACACCGGTCCGCTGGACCAGGTGCCCACGTTCAATTCGACCGAGGAAGCCGACGTCTGGAAGCGTGAATGGCTGGCCGAGTGGCAGCGCAAGAACCCTTTCACGACCAAGCTCGGGGGCATGGGGTCCTACATGAAGGACACCGTGATGGCCGAGTGGGAGGCCGAAATGCGCGCGGTGAAGACGCGCATGGCCATGCAGGACGCCGTGAAAAAGCCCGACGGCGGTGGCACGCCCGGCGGGGGCGGCGGCGGTGGTGGTGGTGGCAACCAAGGCATCGACCGCATCGTCAACGTCTACATCAACACCAACAGCCGCGCTTACCCCGTCCCCACCAACCAGCAAGGGCAGCAAAGCCTCGAGGCCATGGGCCGCGACTTCGTGAGCGAGCTCGAGCGCAGCAAGTGGATGTCTGGAAGGTAGTACGCATGCCCGCGCCCCACACCCACACCCTCGCCGCCATCGACCTGCCGCGCTCGCTGCTGTGGGTGGACGAATTCGACTGGTCCGCCCCGCTGCGCGCGCATGAGTACTCGATTACTGGTGCGCTGATCGTGGACCAGGCCGTGCGCCAGGCCGGCCGGCCCATCACGCTGCAGGGCGTGGCCGACCACGGCTGGGTGCGCCGCGACGCACTGCAACAGCTCCATGCGCTGGCCAACACCGCCGGCGGGCCGCTGCCGCTGACCTTGGCCGATGGCCGCACGTTCTCGGTGCGCTTCGCGCCCGACGACCCGATCCGTGCCGAGCAAGTCAGCCGCGCCGAGCTGCCGCCCGCGCACTACCCCTACATCGTCACCGTGCGCTTGGTGACTGCCTGACCGAACACGAGGACCCGACACCATGCCCCTGCTCGCCGGAGACATCCGCTTCGCCCGCTCGGCCAACATGGCCGACGTGCCCGAGGGCGGCGGCCCGCCGTCTGCGCAGCTGCTGACCAGCGGCAAGTCCAACGAGATTTTCCCGGACGTATCCGAGGAAACCCGCACCGTCGGCCGCGTGGAGATTTACCAGATCTTCGGCATCCTGCGCAACCTGGACCGCGACCCGCTGCTGGGCGCCAACGTCATCATCGCCGAGCCGCCAGCCGATCCGAACGTCAGCATCACCATGCTGAGCCTCAAAAACCCGTTCGCCACCCGCGCCGAGATCGCGCGGCGCATCGAGAGCGGCATGACCGCCGGGTCGGAGTGGGGCGGCTACCTGCTGGAGAACCACTTCGAGACCATGCGGGCGATCCAATTGCTGCAGCGCCCCGGCATGCCCCCGCCCTCCGTGGGCAAGACCTACATCCTGGTGTACCAGGAGGGCCTGAGCGGCGAGCGCCGCCAGCGCGTGCGCATCAAGTCCGTGGACACCCAGACGCGCGTCTACACCGAGATCGTCAACAACCAGCTGATCGACTTCGAGGCGCAGGTGAGCACCTGCGAAATCTTCGACGGCCTGCTGTACGACTTCCCCGGCTCACCCCCGTCGCGCTACTTCGCGCGCGACACCACCAAGACCCGCGTGCGCGAGACCATCTACAGCGACGGCGGCATGTTCTATTCCGCCAGCCGTCTGACCGCGGCGACGACGCTCGTGGACACGTGGATCCAGACCAGCGGCATCTACAGCCAGATCGTCCCCAACAGCCGCACCGAGGCCGCCAGCGTGGACCAGCGCCCGGCCGCGCGCCGCACCATCGTACTCGCCGAGGCGCCGCGCCGCGTGGAGGTGGGCATCACCCCGCACACGCAGCGCTTCAAGATCGCCGAAGAAAACGCCGGCCTGACCTACGTGTTCCAGTGCCAGCCGCTGCCCGAGCCCGGCACGCTGCTGATCGACTACTGGGCCCTGGGCCAGCGCTACACCATCGCCGACGATGGCGAGGGCAAGCTGACGGGGCAGGGCGGCGGCGCGGTGAGTTACCTGACCGGCGCCGTGTCGGTCACGCTCAAGGCGGTGCCGGACATCGGCTCGATGATCACCCTGAGTCATGGGGCGCGCACGGCGTACACCAACCGATCGGCGCAGGGGGCGGCAGTGCGTGCGCCCGAGTATTCGTGGGTCATCGAGAGCGAGCTGGGCGACGCCGTGGCGCCCGGGTCACTGGTCATCACGTACACCAGCGCGGGCCAGGTGCGCACGGTGACCGACAGCGCCGGCAAGCTGCAGGGCGACGGCACGGGCGTCATCGACTATCCCAGCCGCACGGTGCTGCTGCGGCCCACGTTCATGCCGGACCCGGGCGCGCAACTCCAGGTGGTGTGCAGCCTGGAGGCCGTGGTGACGGATGTGGTGCCGGCAGGACCGCCTGCGCCTGACCCGGGCGGGTTCGTCACCTTTTCGCTATCTCAGCAGCCTGCCGCCGGCACGCTGCAGGTGCAGTGGATCACGGCGCGTGAGACCAGCAACACCAGCGGCGGCAAGCTGACCGTGGGCAAGCCTTACCCCGTCGGCGGTGGCGGCGGCGGCGGCACGGTCACGGTGCCCTATATGCCGCCACCGAACGACCCGGGCACGCCGAGCGCACCGCCCAGCACGCCGGAGCCGCGTTATCGCTTCCGTGTGGACTTCCTCGCGCAAAACCCCGCGCCGGGCGGCCAGCCGCTCGAATACGTGGTGCTGCGCTCGGTGGGCGACTTCGCCACCGCGGCTGCCGCGGCCAACGCCATGGACGCAGCCTTCGCCGCCGGGCCGATCCCTGCGGGCACGCAGGTCGGGGACGTGCTGACGCTGGCGGGCCACCAGATGCGGGTGGACCAGGCCGGCGATACCTACGGCCGCCCGACCAACGTACCGGCGGATTTCCCGCAGATGAAAACCGTGATCTACCCGTCGGCCCCCCTCCCGGGCTTCGGGTCCGCATAAGAGGGCGCGCACATGGCAAACAGCGAAGTGGGCGTGTTCCGCCCCATCACCATCAGCACCTCGCCGACCAGCAATGCGCTCGTGACAGAGGAAACCAAGGTCACCGAGGACGGCCGACAGATCGTGCTGCACACCGCCACGGACGACGGCGCCGGCAATTTCCTGAACGGCCTGGGCACCGTGAACTACACCGGAAAGCAGGTGTCGCTCAAGGTCGTGTCCTTCGACCGCCGAACGGAGAGCTACCAGAGCGACCACGAAAACCCCGAGGACTTCCAGCGCGCCGTGGACGGCCAGGGCAGCAGCGGGCGGGCAATCAAAGGCTCGCAGTACAGCACCGCCGCCGTGGGCGAGGAGCTGTTCGCAGGATCGTCCTTGGTCGCGCGCTACCGCGTGGGAGCCGGCGCGCCCCGGGCCGTCACGCAGACCTACACCCCGCCGGCCGTCACGTTCGACCTGGCACCCTACACCAACCAGCGCATCGTGCCCGGCAGCGTGCAATTCCGCTGGATGGGCCAGACCTATGTGGACTTCGAGGGCCGCATCTACCGCGACCGCACGGGCATCAACCCCGGCATCCTGAGTGGCACCATCGACTACGCGCTGGGCACCGTGCTGATGTCGGACTACGTGGTCGGCGGCACCGGCCCGGCGGATTTTCAGTTGCAAAGCCTGTGGACACAGGCGCAGGACTGGAACACCGCCAGCGTGTTTTTCAACACCGAAAGCGCCCCGCTGCGCCCCGGGCCCGGCGGCTTGGTGCTGACGGTGGTGGACACGCGCGGCAACACGCTGACGGCCAACGTCAACGCGCAGGGCGGCATCACCGGCCCGCACATGTGGGGGTCAGTCGATTTCTCGCGCGGCGGCGTGCAGCTGCAGTTCGGTGACTTCGTGCTCGACGCGGACCTGACGGCCGAGGAAAAAGCCGAATGGTGGTACAGCGCATCGGACGTGGGCGCGGTGGAGCCCGGCAAGGTATGGCGCCCATGGCCGGTGGACCCGGCCACGATGCGCTACAGCGCGGTGAGCTACATCTACCTGCCCGTCGATGCGTCGCTGATGGGCATCGACCCCGCAGCCCTGCCGCCCGATGGCCGCGTGCCCTTCGCCCGGCCCGGCGACACCTGCGTGATCGGCTTCACGCACGGCGGCCCGGCGTTCACCCCGTCGGTCGGCCAGAACTACAACGTCGGCCACCAGCGCCTGAGCTTCGTGCAGGTGCTGGACAGCGTGACGGGCGAGGAGATTCGCACTGGCTACACGCACGACCTGGACGCCGGCACGCTGACCTTCACGGACCTGACGGAGTACCCCAGCCAGGTCAAGGTGGTCGGCCGCACGGAGGTGTACCGCCAGATCGCCGAGGTGCGCATCGACGGCAAGGTGCGCCTGACGCAGCCCATCGGCTACGCCTTCCCCGTGGACGCGGTTTTCTCGACAGCGCTGCGCCAGGGCGACCGCTTCGCGCGTGTCACGCGGGTGTATGACCAGGCGAGCTGGACTGGCACCAAGTGGTATGACGGGGTCGACCCGGAGGTCGGCGAGGCCGCGGCTAACTACAACGCCAACGGGCATCCGATCGAGCTGAATAACCGAGGTGCAATCACCGAACGCTGGGCCATGCGGCTCAAGACCGGCGGCACCACTTTCGACCTGTACGGCCAGCACCTGGGCCTGATCGCCAGCGGCTCCATCAATGAGGATTTCTCCCCCATGCACGGGGCCGCGGGAGTGCCGTATTTCACGGTGCGCGCAGCGGGCTGGGGCAGCGGCTGGGCCGCGGGCAACACGGTTTTCTTCGACACCGTGGGCGCCGAGTTCCCCATCGACCTCGTGCGCACGGTGCAGCCCAGCAGCCCGGCCGGCATCGACGACAACTTCTGGCTGGTGCAGCGCGGCGATGTCGATCGCCCACCATCCAGCAGCCTCTGAAAGACCCGCCATGTCCTACCCCGTCCACTACATCAACGAGTCCATGCGCGGCGCGCCGCAGCTGTCTGGCACGCGCGGCACGCTGATCGCTCTGCTCGATGCGTTCCTGGTCACAGGCTTCGGCCAGGTCACGGCCAACAGCGTGACCGTGGCAGGGGGCGTTGCTACCGCGTCGCTGCAGCCCAGTCAGGGCTTTTCGCTGCATGCCAACGTGCTGATCGAGGGCGCGACGCCGGCGGCGCTCAACGGCGTGTCGCGCGTGATCGAGGCGACCGAAACGTCGATCAAGTTTCCCACCACCGCGCCCGACGGCGCCGCCACCGGCACCATCACGATCAAGGTGGCGCCGGTGGGCTGGCAGAAGGCCTACAGCGCCGCCAACAAGGCGGTGTACCGCAGCACCGACGTGCAGGGCGCGCGGCACTATCTGCGCGTGGACGAGACAGGCACGGCCAACCTCGCGCGCGTACGTGCTTTTGAGTCCATGACGACGATTGACGCCGGCACAGGCCTGTACCCCACTAACGCGCAGGTGAATGGCGGCGGGTACTGGCCCAAAAGCACCCAGGCCAACGCCTCGCCTGTGCAGTATGACCTCATCGCCGATTCAAGGTTTTTTCTTCTGCGCGTGGCGCCGGCGTATGTGGATAACCCCGTATATATCGCAGGGTGTTTTCGTGGTTTTGGTGATCTTTTGGCCTTGAAGTCAGCGGGCGACATATTCGCCTCCTGCTTGTCGTGCGGCGGTGCCAATACCGCTAGCGACCAAATATCCACTTCGGGTGGACTTGAGCAGCCAATGGCCCCTGGCTACGGGGTTGCGTACGCGGCGCGATCTTATACAGGCGTCGGCACTGCAATAGCGTTGGACGTAAAGCCTTACGTTGGGCAAAGCGGCTACTTGTCGGGCGCAGACCTCACGCTTGGCGCCCATCCCAGTCCTATCGATGGCACGTTGAAATTCAGTCAGCGCTTCCTGCACGAAAGTACAACTGCCCCTAGAGCGGTGATGCCTGGGCTGCTGCACGTGCCGCAAACCAACGTGCTGTCTTCGGGGATACAGCCGCGCGATTACATCGAGGGAGCGGGATCTCTAGCAGGGCGAATGCTCATAGCGTTACCGATCACCGCTTATGCCCAAAGCGAGCCGCAAGGCCTCTCTTTCGTGGACATCACGGGTCCCTGGAGGTAAGCGGGTGGCCAAGGTCATCACACCCAACACCCTGATGGGGTTGGCGTTCAGCCGCCAGGACTACCGCCAGGCGCTGCCGACGACGGGCCAGGTGCGCGACCGCGTCATGGTCAAGCTGACGCCCAGCGCATCGGAGACGCCATTCGTCGGCGGCCGCGTGTGGCTGCTCCGTCTGGCAGACGGATACAAGGCGTGGGAGGGATGGAGCGACCAGGACGGTTATTACACCGCCACCGGCCTGGAGCTGGGCGTGGAGTACATCGCCGTGGGCATCGACCCCTACCGCGATCACAAGGCCACCGGGGCCGGCCCGGTCGTAGCGACGGAGCCCGCACCGTGAACGTCACCCGCGACCACCGCGCTGCGCGCAACCAGGCCAGCATCGACTTGGCTGATGCTGGCGGTGCGCCATCGAGCATTAAGCTCTATGACGCGCCGGGCGGCACGCTGCTGGCCGTACGCTCGTTGGCTACGCCGTGCGGCGTTATCACGCCAGAGGGCCGCATCAGTTTGCAGGGCGCGAGCACCAGCGACATCGTGCAGGCATCCGGCGCAGCGACATGGGGCGAATGGTGCGACGGCGCCGGAGCTGCCATTGCCAGCGGCGCGGTGACAGACGCGGCCGGCGTCGGGCCCTTCAAACTCGCGGGCACCAGCGGCACCATGCTGTACGCAGGCGGCCTGCTGCTGCTGGTGTCGCCGGCATTGCTGGGGTGACTGTGTGCCCGATGACGCACTTGTCTTTCGCACTCCTGACGACGGCGGGGGTACGCTGCACCTGGGCATTCAAGATGCCGCGCCAGCGCCCAGCAATGCGCTGGTGTTCGACACGCCGGCCAGCGGCTCCGGCCGCCTGGTGTTCGGAGACGCGGGCGGCGGCGAAGGTCCTCCTCCCGACGGCCACCTGGGTATCGACGCAGACCTGCCGGGACTGGGCTCGCTTACGCTGGGCGTCGGCGCAGGTGTCGGCTTGGATGCGGCGCTGCCGGGCCTGGATGGATCGCTCACGGTGTCGTGGGATGCCAACGTCAGCCGAGGCGGCCTGCGCCACGGACTGGACGCCCACTGGCAGCAGGGTGCGCCCGTCGCCGGGGGCGCGCGCGAGCGATGGCGTGAGGCAGCCAGTGTCCGTCTCGGCACGCAAGGCCGCTGGCAAGAGGCTGCGCCCCTGCACGCCGCCGCCGCGCTTGCATGGCGTCAATCCGACCGACTGCGGGCCGCGTTGCACGCCGCCTGGCAGCAGGCTGCATCCGCGCGCCACGCTGCCCGCCAGCACTGGCAGGAGACCGAGCGCCTGCGCGCTGCCTTCGGGCAACACTGGCAAGAGGCCATGCCGCGCCGCGCCGCGGTGCGCCAGCACTGGCAGGAGATGCTGCACCTGCGCGCTGCCGTCCGCTACCACTGGCAAGACGGCCGCCCCGCGCGCGCCACGGCCACCGGCCGCTGGCAGCCGGCCCTGCCGGTGCACATCCATCTGGTGCCCCACTGGCAAGAGGCCCGCCGCCCGCCCGTGGGCGTCTCGCGCATCCCGCCGCCCCCCGTGCGCCCGCCGTGCTACGACCCGGCGCGCCTCGGGCTGCTGGTGTTCGACACGCCGTACACGGGCGACGGGCGCCTGGTGTTTGTTTGCCACCGCGCGGGGCCTGGGCCTGACCCTGAGCCGGCGCAGTGGGTCATCCCTGTTCTGGAGGTTTATGTGACCACGCACAGCCTTGACGCCGTGCTGCTGCCCAGCTTGGAGCCTGTCGCCC
Source organism: Burkholderiaceae bacterium (assembly GCA_032059585.1). Taxonomy (GTDB): domain Bacteria; phylum Pseudomonadota; class Gammaproteobacteria; order Burkholderiales; family Burkholderiaceae_C; genus Melaminivora. The sequence continues at coordinate 8,366 of DAMCAL010000002.1, read as the reverse complement.
TGCTCGGCGCGAGCATCGAATCCGACGACGGCGGCTTCGGGTGGAGTCTGCAAGCCACTGGCAAGGAGCACCTGCTCGACCAGCTCGCGCCCGTCGCCGGCCTGCCGGCGCGCGTGCGCGTCACCGTAGATGGCCACGACTGGGTGTTTGCCATCGAGCGCATCGGCCGCACCCGACGTTTTGGCGAGCACCGCGCCAGCATCCAGGGCCGCAGCACCACGGCGCTGCTGGGCGACCCGTACATGCCCGCGCAGTCCTGGCTCAACGGGTTGCAGATCACCGCGCAGCAGGCCGTGGCGCAGGCGCTGGAGTTCACGGGCACTGCCCTGGACTGGGGCATCGACGACTGGACGCTGCCCGCCGGCGCCTGGAGCTTTGCCGGCACGCCCCTGCAGGCCGCACTGCGCGTGGCTGAGGCCGCCGGCGCCGTGCTGCGCAGCCACCCCACCGAGCAAAAGCTGATCGTGCGCCCGCGCTACCCGGTCCTGCCGTGGGAGTGGGGCACGGCCGTACCCACGCTGCAGATGCCTGCGGACATCATCACGACCGACGATCTGCAGCCCGAGCCACGTGCGCCCTACAACGCCGTCTATGTCGTTGGCATGGCCGGAGGTATCAAGGGCCATGTGCGCCGCGCTGGCGGGCCTGACAACCTGTTCGCCCCGCAGGTGACCGACCAACTGATCACCGCCGAGGTCGCCGCCCGCATGCGCGGCAGTGCCGAGCTGTCCGCCGCCGGCAAAAAACTGATGCAGACCATGACGCTGCCCATGCTGACCGACAGCTGGTCCCCTGGCCCCGTGCTGCCCGGCTGGCTGGTGCACGTCGATGACATCGGTCACAGCTGGCGCGGCCTGGTGCGCTCCATCCGCATCGACGCCGGCATGCCCACCGTGCGCCAGACCGTGCAGGTCGAAAGGGTCGCCGCA
>DAMCAL010000002.1:0-7427 GCA_032059585.1 Burkholderiaceae bacterium | reverse complement strand
GTCGCCGCATGACCGCCACCACGCTCTACACCCGGTTGCTCGAGCTGCTGCCCGACCAGCCCATCACCACCGGCACGGTGCAGGCCGTGCACAGCGACGGCACCGCCACGGTGGAGATGCCCGGCGGCGACCTGGCGCGCGTGCGCAACCCGCTGCAGGCGCAGGCAGGGCAGGGGGTGTACGTGCAGGACGGCGCGGTGATCGGCGACGCGCCGGCGCTGCCCTATGTGCTGATCGAGATTTGAGCCGGAGCACCCCCACAGCATGCCCACCACCCACCTCGACCCCGTCAACGTCGCCATCGCCGTGGCCGGCGTGCTGTTCGGCCCGGCGCTGGCCGGCGTCATCGGGCCCTATGCCGTCATCATCCTCAGCGCCACCGTCGGCGCCGCCTGGGCGTTGGGCCGGCGCCCGGCGTCGCCGCGGTTGGGGGCGGCGTGGTTCTTCCTGCGGCTGCAGACCACGGCGGTGCTGATCACCGTCAGTCTGGCCAACCTGGCCGGGCGCTGGCTGGGCATGGAGGACCACACCTGGCTGCTCGCCCCCATCGCGCTGCTGGTGGGCGGCGTGGGCGACGACTGGCCGCGCGTAGGGCGCTGGCTGGTGCTGCGCGGCTTGCGCCTGTTCGAGCGCCGCGCCGGCGGCGATGGTGGAGGAGGGCGCGGCCATGGTTGATTGGGATGTCAATTTCATGAGCTGGAGCACGCTGCAGCTGCTGGCCATGTTCAATTTGCTGCAGTGCCTGGGCATCGCCTGGGCGTGCATCTGCCGGCTCAACACCACGACGTGCCGCGCGTACTGGCGTGCGCGCCTGCGCTACGTGCTGCTGCTGGCCGGCGCGCTGGCGCACGGCGGGCAGCCGCTGCTGTTTTCCACCCTGCCGGGGCCCGGCGGGGTGATCTTCGCGGCGACGGTGCTGGCCGGCCTGGTGCTGGGCATGGACCGCTGGCGCACCGCTATTCACCAGGACAAGCCATGCACGTGACGCCTTCGACCATCCAGTTCTGGCCCGCCGGCCTCACGGCCGCCGCGCTGGCCGCCGCCACCGGCGCCACGCCGGCGCGTGCAGCACGTTGGCACGCGCCCATCGCGCATGCCTGCACGTTTTTCGAGATCACCATGCCAGTGCGGCTGGCCGCGTTCTTGGCGCAGATCGGGCACGAGAGCGGCCGCCTGGTATACACGCGCGAGCTGTGGGGTCCGACCCCCGCGCAACAGCGCTACGAGGGCCGGCGCGATCTGGGCAACGTGCGCGCGGGCGATGGCCGGCGCTACTGCGGGCGCGGGCTGATCCAGACCACCGGCCGCGCCAACTACGCTGCAACGCGCGACGGCCTGCGCGCGCGGCTGGGCTTTGATGCCGTGCCCGACTTCGAGGCGCACCCCGAGCTGCTGGAGGATGCGCAGTGGGCGGCACTGTCGGCGGCGTGGTACTGGGACAGCCGCGCCTTGAGCGAGCTGGCGGACCTGGACAGCGACAGTGCCTTCGTCGCTATTACGCGCCGCATCAACGGCGGCACCAACGGCTTGGCCGACCGGCGCGCGCTGTGGGCGGCGGGGCGCGCTGCGCTGGGCCTGCCGCCGCTGGAGTAGCGCGATGCACGTGCGCTTTCTGACCGAGCCGCAACTGCGCCCCACGGGCCACGGTGCGCAGTGGGAGCTGCTGGACGACTTCGTGGTGTTGATCGAGGACGATGCCACGATCCCCGCCCCGGGCCTGCGCACCATCGTCGTGCCCGGCGGCTTCGCCACCGACCTGGCGAGCGTGCCGCGCCTGCCGGCCGCCTACCTGCTGTTCGCCGGCCGCGCCCGGCGCAGCGCCATCTTGCATGACTGGCTGTACGAGCAGCGCTACCCGCGCGCCTGGGCGGACGCCGTGTTTCGCGCTGCGATGGGCGAGGAGCACGTCGGGCCGCTGGCGCGCTGGGCCATGTGGGCCGGGGTGCGCCTGGGCGGCTCCGGCATCTACGCCGAGCGCGCGGCACCCGATCCAGACCCCGAGCACTACCGCCCGCAGTAATCCACCCCAACCGCCAAAGGGATCATCTATGCGCAAAACCATTCCATTGCTGGCCATTGCCATTGCCGGGTTGCTGGTCCTGCCTGGCTGCGCCGGCTCCAAGGTGGGCGCGGCCTGCTATGTGCCCTGGGGCGTGGCTGGCTCTTGCCAGGTCGTGATCGACAAGCAGCCGGACGATGCAGACGGCTCCACGCGCTGACCCGCAGCGCGCTGAGGGCAGCCAGCGGCGCCGTGCCCGCCAGCTGCAGCAGCGCCAGCGGCGCGAGGATCGAGAATTGCTGGCCAACATGGGTCGCCGTGCGGAAGCCGGGCGACCTGAACGCGACAACGACCCACCCCCGCGTGTTGACTAGCGGGGCAACAAGAAAAAGCCCCGCAGGCAAGCCTGCAGGGCTGTCAGGGGTGCTAAGCGCTACGCTTGGTTGTCGTCTTCCCCCTCTTCCCACCAGCGGAACGCGCGTTTCGGAGGCTTGGGATAGATCCGCCTGCCACCTACGGTGATCCAGGGGCGATAGACCCACCGGCCGTGCTTCGGGGATTCGGGATGGTTTGTACTGGACATGGGTGTATATCCGTGAAGGAGTTACACCAGAGCTGTTCAAAAATACAAAGCAGCGGTTTACACTGACTCCGTTTTATTGCCTTAATGAAACAGCAAGGTGCTGACTCCGGTTGGTACCAGGACGAAGGAAGGCGGTTGCACCCGCTTTCCTCTGTCCGCCTCAGGGAAAAACGCTATATCTAGCGTTTTTGCCCCAGCGCGATATGCGCAGTGCTAAGTCTACGGGCATGTTCTTGTATGGGACAGGAAGTGCCGGTTTTTTATGACAGAGGGTGCTTGCTCTTGACAGCTCTTCGCACGTGGCCGTGAGTTAATCCCCTCCCTTCGTGACTGTCCGATGCCGTGCGAGTCGTCGTTGCTCATGCCCGAGCTCTGCATATTTTTTGTCCGGGAGGGCTTGGACGAAATCCGTCTGCACGCGCCTCGAGCACCTCATGCAATCGCGCCAGTTGGCGCGGGGTAGCTCCTCAGGGAGACGCTGTGAGATGCTGGCGAGCGGGTGTCTCGGGCACTCGACTGAAATACGGCCGCACGTCAAACGGCTGCAGCGGCGGTCCATCCAAATCTAGGCGAGGTCGTACAAGCCAGAGTTGCTCGTACTCCCACATGCCGTGCTCCCGAGACATGTTCACGCAGCCGCGGAACAGCAACGCGTCGCCGAGCACCTCTAACAAGACCGGGTCGACCAGACGCAGGCGCGCCGCCATCACCGTGCCGCAGCGCTGGTAGTGCAAGAGCGCCCGCAGGCTTCGACGTAAGTTGTTGCTTGCAGGAGCGCTGGAGTGCATGCGTAGCTCGCCCGCCACGGGCGCGGGCCATTCGTCAGGGCGCAGCCGGCGTCCCTCGTCTCGCAGAGTGGTGACTTCACAAAACACTGTGCAAATGTACAGCTTGCAGTCCCGCCCACGCAAGATCGGTATGCACTGCGCACGGATGAGGCAAGTGTTCGCGTGAGTGGGTGCACCTCAGGCGTAGTTTTTGGCGTAACTTCGCGTTGTTCGAGCAAATTTATATAGGTGAGCGTTGTTCTGCCATTGAACGACGCCCGCGCAGGAGCGCCATTGTAATGCGCTCGAACGCATGCCTGGCGCAGCGTCAGCCTGTCGCAAACCGATTTTGGGGTGAGCCCTTTCGTCCATGAATGCTTCGGTGGGCCCGTCCTTTTCCGGCGCGCTTTTTCCGGCAGGCCCTTGTCGCCATCGCCGCGAGTTCAAGTTCCGCTTTCCTTGATCGAAAGTCAAGGAGGGGCACTGAAAACATCCACAGGCCATCCAGCGGGATGGTGGTAAGATGCTTTCATGTCCAGCATCACCGCTCTTCGCAAAAGCGCCCGGCCCGCGGATACAGAGAAGATCACCATCAATCTGGGGTTTGTCGACCTGGGGCACATCGACCTGTTGGTCGCGGAAAGCTTCTATTCCAACCGCACCGACTTCATCCGCAGCGCTATCCGCAACCAGCTGGCGTTCCATGCGGACTCGCTCAAGCAGGTCGTGGCACGCAAGATGCTGGTGCTGGGCTTGCACCACTTTTCAACCGCCGAGCTCCAGGCGGTTCGGGACTCCGGGCAGACGCTCCAGCTCCGGGTGCTCGGGCTGGTCAGCATTGCGGCCGACGTAGCGCCCGAACTGGCGCTGGCCACCATCGACTCCATCACCGTTCTCGGCGCGCTGCAGGCCAGCGAAGCCGTCAAGGCCGCTTTGGCCGAACGCATCCATTGAATGCCCACGAAAGTTCCCATGTCCGATTTGATTCACCGCGTGATGGGCGAAGCCACACGGCTGACCCGCGGCGGCCGTTTGTCCGAGGCCACGCAAATGATCCAACAGGCACTGCAGGGTGGTACGGCAGGCTTTTACGCAGGTCCGCCGCCTCCCGCTCCAGCTCGACGCCACCGGGCGACCAGCGGTCTTGAAGCGGTCGAGGTGCTCGACTGCCCGGTGCGCGTGGCGGAGCCGTCAACGCCGCGGGCTGCGACGCGCAGTGCGCCTGCAGCGTCGCCGCCCGAAGGCGAGGCTGCCGACCCGCGTGCTGGCGAGCAGTGGCTCGACGGCAGCTTCACCCACCAGGGCCGCACGCTGGCCTACAAGCTCTACCTGCCCCCGGCAGTCGCCGGTTCACCGCGTGCGCGCCCCATGGTGGTCATGCTGCACGGTTGCACGCAAAACGCCCAGGACTTTGCCGACGGCACGCAGATGAATACGCTGGCGCGCAAGCACGGCGTGGCCGTGCTCTACCCCGAGCAGACCCAAAGGGCGAACGCACAGCGGTGCTGGAACTGGTTCAAGCCCCAGCACCAGCAGCGGTCTCGCGGAGAGCCGGCAGTGCTGGCGGCGCTGACGCAGTCCGTCACGGCGCAGCACGCCCTCGACCCCGCGCGCGTCTATGTGGCGGGCCTGTCTGCCGGTGGAGCGATGGCCGACATCCTCGGCCATTCCTATCCGGAGCTGTTCGCGGCTGTCGGCATCCATTCCGGTTTGCCCAGCGGCAGCGCCAACGACGTCGGATCGGCCCTGGCGGCCATGCGCAGCACCCGCGGCGCCGGCATCTCCCGGGCCGGCGCGCCGCTGTCTCCGCCCGTGATCGTGTTCCATGGCGACGCCGATCACACCGTGCACGCGAGCAACGGCGCAGCGATCATCGAGGCAGCGCGCAGTGAGCCTCGCGCAGGCACCCACCCGGGAGCCCCGCGGGTGGAAACAGGCAGCTCGGCGCGCGGACAGCGCTTCACGCACACCGTGTATTCCGATGCGCAGGGGGCCAGCGCGATCGAGTACTGGCAACTGCACGGGGCCGGGCATGCCTGGTCCGGAGGCAGTGCGCGGGGCAGCCATACCGATCCCTCGGGCGTGGACGCCAGCGCGCTCATGCTGCGCTTTTTCCTGGAGCACGCGCTGCCCGGCTAAGACCCGCGCCCGGTGGCGCACATCGCCACTGCGCCGCCGGCTCCATACAGCCTTCGGGGTTGCAACGATATCGCCCGCCAGCGCTTTCCCAGCAAGCGCCAAGTGCTATCAAAAGCGGAGCGTCACCGGTCCATGCCGCCGAGGCACAGGTACTTCAGCTCCACGTACTCCTCGATCCCGTGGCTCGAGCCCTCGCGGCCCAGTCCTGACTGCTTGACGCCGCCGAACGGCACCTGCTCGCTGGAGATCAGTCCCACGTTCACGCCGACCATGCCGGCTTCCAGCGCTTCTCCCACGCGGAAGATGCGCGCCAGGTCACGGGCATAAAAGTAGCTGGCCAGTCCGAACTCGGTGGCGTTGGCTGCCGCCACGGCTTCCTCTTCGGTTTTGAATTTGATGATGGGCGCGAGCGGCCCGAATGTCTCTTCGCGGGCGAACAGCATGCGGTCGGTCGCGTCCGCCAGCACCGTGGGCTGGAAGAACTGGCCCGAGCCCAGGTCGGGCAGCGGCTGGCCGCCGGTGACGATGCGCGCGCCCTGCGCCACGGCGTCCTGCAGGTGGCGCTGCACCTTCGCCACCGCGGACCGCTCGATCAGCGGACCGATGAGCACGCCGTCCTCGAACCCGTTGCCCACCTGGGCCTTCGCCACGCGTGCGGCGAATTTTTCGACGAACTCGTCGTACACGCCTTCTTGCACGTAAAAGCGGTTGGTGCACACGCAGGTCTGGCCGGCGTTGCGGTATTTGCTGGCAAAGGCGCCGTCCACTGCCGCGTCCACGTCCGCGTCGTCGAACACCAGAAACGGCGCATTGCCCCCCAGTTCCAGCGACAGCTTCTTGATCGTCGGCGCGCACTGCTGCATGAGGATGCGGCCCACTTCCGTGGAGCCGGTGAACGACAGGTGGCGCACATGCTCGCTCTCGCACAGCACCTGGCCAATGGCGGCAGCGTCGTCGCTGGTAACCACGTTCAGGACCCCGGCGGGAATGCCCGCGCGCAGCGCCAGCTCGGCCACGGCCAGGGCCGTGAGCGGCGTGAGCTCCGCCGGCTTGACGACCACCGTGCAGCCCGCGGCCATGGCCGGGGCGACCTTGCGGGTGATCATGGCCAAAGGGAAGTTCCACGGCGTGATGGCGGCGCACACGCCGATCGGCTGGCGCAGCACCAGCACGCGCCGATCGGGCTGGAAGGGCTGCAGCACCTCGCCATTCACGCGCTTGGCCTGCTCGGCGAACCACTCGACAAAGCTGGCGCCATAGGCGACCTCGCCGCGCGCCTCGGCCAGTGGCTTGCCGCCCTCGGCGGTGATCAGACGCGCCAGGTCGTCCTGGTGTTGCATCAGCAAGTCGAACCAGGCGCGCAGCAGATGGCTGCGGTCTTTCGCCGTACGCGCCCGCCACGCCGGCAACGCCTCGCGAGCGGCGTCGATGGCCTGCCGCGCTTCCCGCGCGCCCAGGTTGGCCACCTCGGCCAGCTGCGCGCCCGTGGCCGGGTCGTGCACGGCAAAGCGCGCGCTGCCGGCGCACCACTGGCCGCCCAGCAGCGCGTCCGTCTTCACAAGGCTGGCGTCGTCGAGACGGGCAAGGGGCGAGCTGGAGGTGATCATGGCAGGGCTTGAAGGGAAGGGTGCCTGAACGGGCGTGGACAACAGGGGTGGCGCAACGCCGCAGCATAGCGCTGCCGCCGAACCTGCGGCGCCCGTGCCGGCACGGCCAAAAATCTATAATTGCCGGTTCGCCGCGGCCTGCCTCTGGCGGCCGCGCGCCCCGCGCACGACACCCCACAATCCCATGACCACACGCACCTTTTCCGTCGCCGACATCCGCAAGACGTTCCTCGACTTCTTCGCTGCCAAGGGGCACACGGTGGTGGCCTCCAGCCCGCTGGTGCCGGGCAACGACCCGACGCTGATGTTCACCAACTCCGGCATGGTGCAGT
>DAMCAL010000001.1:4265-67114 GCA_032059585.1 Burkholderiaceae bacterium | reverse complement strand
ACTACGGCTTCGAGGACGATGCGGTGCACTTCCACCGCGCCTGCCGCGACGCGCTGGCGCCGTTTGGCGATGCGCTGTACCCGCGTTTCAAGACTTGGTGCGACGAATACTTCTACCTCAAGCACCGGCAGGAGCAGCGCGGCGTGGGCGGCATCTTCTTCGACGACTTCGCCGAGCTGGGCTTCGAGCGCAGCCTGTCGATGACGCAAAGCGTGGGCGACGCGTTCCTCGGCGCATACCTGCCCATCGTGCAGCGGCGCGCAGGCTTACCGCACGGCGAGCGCGAGCGCGACTTCCAGCTGTACCGGCGCGGGCGCTATGTCGAGTTCAACCTGGTGTGGGACCGGGGCACGCACTTCGGCCTGCAGTCGGGTGGACGCAGCGAGTCCATCCTGCTGTCCATGCCGCCGCTGGTCTCCTGGAGCTACCGGCGCGAAGACCCGCCGGGCTCGCCCGAAGCCGAGCTCACCACCCGTTTTCTGCAGCGCCGCGACTGGCTCTGACTCGCCTTTTGATAGCGCGCGGCCCTTGCAGGACGCCGACTACATACGCACGTCGCATGCCCCGCTATAGTGCCTTCCATCCATTGCAAACCCACGACCGCCCGATGAGCACCTCCATCCAATCGGAAACCGCCGCCAAGCGCGACGTCACCAAGCTCCAACGCGCCATCGTCGATGGCCTGGAGGACGTCAAGGCGCAGGACATCCAGGTCTTCAACACCGAGCACCTGTCGCCCCTGTTCGAGCGGGTGGTCGTCGCCACCGGCTCGTCCAACCGCCAGACCAAGGCCTTGGCCGCGAGCGTGCGCGATGCCGTGCGCGAAGCCGGCTTTCCCAAACCGCGCACCGAGGGCGAGGACAACGGCGAGTGGATCATCGTGGACTGCGGCCAGGCTGTCGTGCACGTAATGCAGCCGGCCATCCGCCAGTACTACCGGCTGGAAGAAATCTGGGGCGACAAGCCCGTGCGGCTGAAGCTGGGCGCGCCCAAACCGCGCAAGACCACCGCGTCGGAAGACGCGTCGGCCACGCAGCCCGCCAAGAAGGCAGCCAAGGCACCGGCACGCAAGCGCGCGCCTGCCGCGCCGGCGGCCGCGCCGGCGGCCAAGAAAGCCGCAGGCGGCCCAGCATCCGCTGGGGCCAAGCGCGCCGCCACCAAGGCGCCCGCCAAGACATCTGCGCCGCGCTCGGCCACCGCGAGCGCGGCACCGGCCAAGGCCAGCAGGAGCGCAGCAGCGCCGGCCGTCGCTGGCAAGACAGCCGCCCGCAAGCCCGCGGCGAAGAAGGCACCCGCCAAAACGGTGGTCGTCAACAAGCCGGTGGCGAAAAAGGCGGCTGCCGCGAAAAAGGCCCCGGCCCGCAGCGCCGCGGCCAAGAAGGCGCCCGCGCGCAAAGCCCCTGCCCGCAAGGCCTGACGCGGCGGCGCGATGAAGCTGCTCATCGTGGCCGTCGGCCAGCGCGTGCCCGACTGGGCAAGCAGCGCCTACGACGACTACGCCAAGCGCTTTCCGCCTGAGCTGAAGGTGGAGCTGCGCGCCGTGAAGACCGAGCCGCGTGGCTCCAGGTCGCTGGAGACGCTCTACGCCGCCGAACGCACGCGCATCGAGGCGGCGATCGCCTCCGGTGCCGGGCGCGGCGCGCGGGTGGTGGTGCTGGACGAGCGCGGCACGTCGCTCACGACCGCCGCACTCGCCGGGCGCCTGCAGGCCTGGCAGCTCGGCGGCGACGACGTAGCCCTGGTCATCGGCGGACCCGACGGTCTCGACCCGGCGCTGCGCCAGGCGGCGCACGAGCGCATTCGCCTGTCCGACCTGACCCTGCCGCACGCCATGGTGCGGGTGCTGCTCATCGAGCAGCTGTACCGGGCTTGGTCGGTCAACGCCGGCCATCCGTACCACCGGGAATGAGCGGGACGCTCCTGTTTCAATAGCTGCCTGCGCATGTGCGGCGGGCGCCAGAGCCTGTTTTGACCATGAAAATGCCCGGCGTTCTGTACCTTGCCTCGCAAAGCCCGCGCCGCAGCCAGTTGCTGGGGCAGATCGGCGTGCGCCATGAACTCCTGCTGCCCAACGCAACCGGGGATGTACCAGAGGATGCCGAAGCCATCGAAACCGCGCTGCCCGGCGAGGCGCCTGCCGCATACGTGCAGCGCGTCACCTCGCTCAAGCTGGAGGCGGCCCTGGCGCGCCTTGCCCGCCGCGCGCTGCCGCCCGCGCCGGTGCTGTGCTCGGACACGACCGTCGCGCTGGACGGCGTCATCCTCGGCAAGCCGGCCGACGCGCAGGACGCAGCGCGCATGCTGGCGCTGCTGGCTGGGCGCGAGCACGAGGTGCTCACCGCCGTGGCAGTGGGCACGGGCAGGCACCGCATGGCGCGGCTGTCCGTGTCGCGGGTGCGCTTCGCGCCCATGACGCCCGCGCACATCGACGCCTATGTCGCCAGCGGCGAGCCCGTGGGCAAGGCAGGCGCGTATGGCATCCAGGGCCTGGCGGCTGCCTATGTGGAGCGCATCGAGGGCAGCTATTCGGGGATCATGGGCCTGCCCTTGTTCGAGACCGCTGCACTGCTGCGCGAAGCGGGCGTGCTGGCGCCATGAGCAGACGTTGACCGCGGACGGGCCGGCGTATGGCGCCGTGCATCGACGTGCGGCGAGTGCTGCGCCGCGCTGCCGGCGCCGGGGCCTTTGAGGCATCATGCCCGTCTCATGCAACAAGACATCCTCATCAACTGGGCGCCCCAGGAAACCCGCGTGGCCGTGGTCGAAAACGGCGCGGTGCAGGAACTGCTGGTCGAGCGCACGCTCGAGCGCGGCCTGGTCGGCAACGTGTACCTGGGCAAGGTGTCGCGCGTGCTGCCGGGCATGCAGTCGGCCTTCATCGACATCGGGCTGGAGCGCGCGGCCTTCCTGCATGTGGCCGACGTATGGCACCGCCAGGAGGGCGGCGAGGCACCGATGTTCGCACGCAAGGGCGAGCCGCCAGTGCCCATCGAGCGCCAGGTCTTCGAGGGCCAGCCGCTCATGGTGCAGGTCATCAAGGACCCCATCGGCAGCAAGGGCGCGCGCCTGTCCACGCAGATCAGCATCGCCGGGCGGCTGCTGGTCTTTCTGCCGCAGGACGACCACATCGGCATTTCGCAAAAGATCGCCCCGGCCGAGCGCGACGCGCTGCGCGCGCGCCTGCAGGCGCTGGCGGGCGACAAGGCATCGGGCGGCGGCGGCGGGTTCATCCTGCGCACCAACGGCGAGGATGCCAGCGACGCCGAACTGGCCGAAGACATCGCCTACCTGCGCAAGACGTGGAGCTGCATTCGCCAGGCGGCGCTGGAGCGGCCGGCCGGCTCTCTCCTGCACCAGGACCTGAACCTGCTGCAGCGCGTCCTGCGCGACCTGGCGGGCGAGCACACCCAGTCCATCCGCATCGATTCGCAGGAGCAGTTCGGCCTGCTGCACGCCTTCGGGCAGGCGTTCATGCCGGCAGCGGTGCCCAAGCTGCAGCTGTACAAGGGCGAGCGGCCGATCTTCGACCTGTTTGCCATCGACGATGAAATCGCCCTGGCGCTGGGGCGGCGGGTGCAGCTCAAGTCGGGCGGGTACCTGATCGTCGACCAGACCGAAGCGCTCACCACCATCGACGTGAACACCGGCGGCTACGTGGGTGCGCGCAACTTCGACGACACCATCTTCAAGACCAACCTGGAGGCGGCCGGCGCGATCGCCCGCCAGCTGCGCCTGCGCAACCTGGGCGGCATCGTGATCGCCGACTTCATCGACATGGTGCGCGAGGACCACCGCGCGGCGGTGCTGGTGGAGTTTCGCAAGCACCTGGCGCGCGACCGTGTGAAGACCATGGTCGGCGGCTTTTCGCAGCTTGGGCTGGTGGAGATGACGCGCAAACGCACCCGCGAATCGCTGGCGCACATCCTGTGCGAGCCGTGCCCGACCTGCGCCGGCGTGGGCGAGGTGAAGACGGCCCGCAGCGTGTGCTACGACATCCTGCGCGAGGTGTTGCGGGAAGCCCGCCAGTTCAACCCCAAGGAATTCCGCGTGGTGGCGTCGCCGAAGGTGGTGGAGTTGTTCCTGGACGAGGAGAGCCAGCACCTGGCCGGGCTGTCGGACTTCATCGGCAAGCCGATCTCGCTGCAGGCCGAGAACGGTATGGGGCAGGAGCAGTACGACATCGTGCTGCTGTAGCCGGCCGGCCGCCCCGGGCGCGCAGGCCTCAGGCGTCGAGCTGCATCGCGGGGCGCTCCTGCACCCGCGCCAGCCAGGCCTGCACGTGCGGATGCGCGGCCAGGGGCACGCCCAGGTAGGTACTGTAGAGAACCACCGACCCCACCACCAGGTCCACCAACGAATAGGCCTGGCCGAGCATCCAGGGCGCGGCGGCCAGGTGTCCGTCCAGCACGGCCAGCAGGGCGTCCAGGCTCTTCAGAACGTCGGCCTGTCCGGCGCCGGACTGTGCCGCCGCGCCTTCGGCGGCCGGTTCCAGCCGCGGCAGCAGCGCGCAGTAGCTCGCATAGGCCCAGGCACACCAGGACAGCGCCTGCAGGGCTTCGGGCGTGCCGGGCTGCGGCCACAGCCCGCGCGCCACACCGTAGGTGTGGCCCAGCCAGAGGTGGATGGCCAGGGCCTCGAACATCGGAGCCCCGTTCACGGTCAGTGTCGGCACCTTGCCGTTCGGGTTGAGGGCGCGAAACTGCGGGGCGTGCTGCTCGCCTGCGCGGATGTCGATCTTCACGCGCTCGTGGGGAATGGCCAGCTCGGCCAGCGCGCAGGCGATGGGCGTGGCGCTGGACAAGGGGTGCCAGTACAGGACGATGGACATGGGAGTGCTCCGGGCCTTCAGGCCATGGGTTGAGGGAGCGGCGACTGTAGGAAGCATCGCGGACAGCTTTGGCCCTCGATGGCCGCTACAGTGGCGCCATGTTGTCGTCCTCCACCCGGCTGCTGCGGCTGCTGGCGTTGCTGTCCACCCGCCGCCACTGGACGGGCGCCGCGCTGGCCGAGAGCCTGCAGGTGCATCCGCGCACCCTGCGCCGCGACATCGACCGGCTGCGCCAGCTCGGCTATCCGGTGCATGCGAGCAGCGGGGTGGCCGGCGGCTACGCCTTCCGGGCCGGCAGGGATCTGCCGCCGCTTCTGCTGGAGGACGACGAGGCCCGCGCCGTCTCCATCGCGCTGCGCACCGCCACGGCGGCCGGCGGGGTCGAGGAGCCGGCCTTGCGCGCCCTCGTGAAGCTCGAGCACGCCATGCCTGCCCGGCTGCGCCAGCAGATGGACGTGCTGCGCTCGGCCATCCTGCCGCTGGGCGCCCCCAATCCGCAGGTGGAGGCGGCGCTGCTGGTGGCGCTGGCCACCGCCTGCCACGAGCAGCTGCGCGTCGCCTTCGCCTACACCGACGCGCAAGGGCAGGGCAGCGAACGCAACGTGGAGCCGCAGGGCCTGGCGCATGCACAGCAGCGCTGGTATCTGGTGGCCTGGGACTGCGACCGTGGAGATTGGCGCACTTTCCGCGTGGACCGCATCGACGGCGCGCCCCGCGCAGGCGGGCACTTTGCCCCGCGACCGTCCCCCGATGGCGGCGACCTGAGGGCCTATGTGGCCCGCTCGCTGGCGCCGCCGCCGGCCACCGGGCCCGCCCGTGTCGTGCTGCACGCGCCGCATGGGCGGATGGCGCGTTGCATTCCGGCGTCCGTCGGCACGCTGCGTGCGCGCGACGTGCACAGCTGCGAGCTGGAATGCGCCGGCCATGCGCCCGACACGCTGGTGTACTGGCTCATGGCGCTGGACGTGGAGTTCGAAGTACTGGAGCCGCCCGGGCTGGCGGACAGGCTGCGCGCCGCGGGCGAACGGGCGCTGCGCGGCGCCTCAGCGCGCTGAACCCCACGGAAACGGACGCGGAAGCCGGCTGCCACTGCGACGCAGCCGGGCTGCTTTGCTATATAAAATATAGCTGTCCGCGCTTGCTGGACGGGCGCTAAAGCCCGATTATGTTCAAAATATTTGCCGCTACAGGCGGCGCAGCCGCTCGACCGCGGTGCGCAGCGTCTCGTCCTGTTTCGCAAAGCAAAAGCGCACCATCCGCTGGTCGAAACCGTCGCCATAGAACGGCGAGAGAGGAATCGCCGCCACGCCGGCCTCGCGCACCAGCCACTGGCAGAACTCCATCTCGGGCAGGTCGCTCAGGTCCGAGTAGTCGACACACTGGAAGTAGCTGCCCCGGGTGGGCAGCAGCCGCAGCCGCGTGCCCTCCAGCCCGCTGCGGAACAGGTCGCGTTTGGCCTGGTAGAAGGCGGGCAGTTGCAGGTAGTGCTGCGCATCCTGCAGGTAGTGCGCCAGACCGTGCTGCACCGGCGTGTTGACGGTGAACACGTTGAACTGGTGCACCTTGCGAAACTCCGCCGTCAGCGCCGCCGGCGCGGCCACGGTGCCGACCTTCCAGCCCGTGACGTGGAAGGTCTTGCCGAAGCTGGCCACGATGAAGGCGCGCTCGGCCAGCCCGGCAAAGCGCGCCGCACTCTGGTGCTGCTCGCCGTCGAACACCATGTGCTCGTACACCTCGTCGCTGATCACCAGCACGCCGGTGGGCGCCAGCAGGGCCTCCAGCGCGCGCATCTCCTGCGCCGTCCAGACGGTCGCGCTGGGGTTGTGCGGCGTGTTCAGGATGAGCAGGCGCGTGCGGGGCGTCAGCGCTGCCGCGATGCGGCCAAAGTCCGGGCGGAAGCTGCCGGGCATCAGAGGCACGCGCACCGCGGTCGCGCCGGCCATCTCGATGCCGGGCACGTAGCTGTCGTAACACGGGTCGAGCACGATGACCTCGTCGCCCGGCTGGGTGCACGCCAGGATGGCCGTCAGAATGGCCTGTGTGGCGCCGGCGGTGACGGTGATCTCGCTGTCAGGGTCGTAGCGGCGGCCGTGCAGCGCCTCGATCTTGCCGGCCACGGCCGCGCGCAGCGCCGGCACGCCAGGCATGGGCGGGTACTGGTTGTGGCCTTCGCGCATGGCGCGCGCCACGGCGTCCACCAGCGCCGGGTCGCAGGCGAAGTCCGGAAAGCCCTGGCCCAGGTTGACGGCGCCGTGCTCGGCGGCGAGCGCCGACATGACGGCAAAGATGGTGGTGCCCACATCGGGCAGGCGGCTGGGAAAGGTGGGGGTGGTCATGAAAAGGCGGCTCCGGCGCTCGGGCCGGCATCAAAGTTCGTAATCGTTCACGTGGCCGGTCATGGCGCGGGCGATCAGGTCGCGGCTCAGCCGGTCGCTCAGCAGTTCGGCGAAGCGGTAGACGAAGTTGCGCAGGTAGGCGCCGCGCTTGAAGGCCACCCGCGCCACGCTCTGGCCGAACAGGTGGCCCATGGGGCGTACCACCAGGTCGGTCTGCGGATCGTCGCGCATCGCCATCTCGGCGACGATACCGATGCCCAGGCCCAGGCGCACGTAGGTCTTGATCACGTCGGAATCGATGGCTTCGAGCACGATGCGCGGCTGCAGCTTGCGCGCGGCGAATGCCTGGTCGATCTTGCCACGCCCGGTGAACGAGGGGTGGTAGGTGATGAGCGACTCGTGCGCCAGGTCTTCCAGCCCGACACGCTCCTTTTGGGCCAGCGGGTGTCCGGCGGGGATCACCAGCACGTGCTGCCACTCATAGCAGGGAAGGGTGACCAGCTCGGGATAGGCCGCCAGCGACTCGGTCGCCATGCCGATTTCGGACACCTCGTCGAGCACCATCCGCGCCACCTCGTGCGGCGTGCCCTGGTGCAGGCTGATGTTGACCTTGGGATAGGCCTCGCGCAGCTTGGCCACCGAGGTCGGGAGCACGTAGCGCGCTTGGGTATGGGTGGTGGCAATGGACAGGGTGCCGCTGTCCTGCTGGCTGAACTGCTCGCCGATGCGCTTGAGGTTGCCGACCTCGCGCAGGATGATCTCGATGCTCTGCAGCACGTGCTGTCCCGGCTCGGTCACCCGCTTGAGCCGCTTGCCATGCCGCGCGAAGATGTCGACCCCCAGCTCATCCTCCAGTTCGATGATGGCCTTGGACACGCCGGGCTGCGAAGTGTGCAAGGCCTTGGCGGCCTCGGTGAGGTTCAGGTTGCGCCGGGAAGCTTCCTGGACAAAACGAAACTGGTGCAGGTTCATATCTTATGCCTGATAAGAAACCTGTTTATTATGCATGAATAAGTCTATGGAACTGCTTCCAGCGCGATCCCGGCCATCAACTCGACCATGCGGTCATCCTCGCCCACAGGAGGTACCAGGCGGATTCGCAGGCGGGGATGGAGCTTTGCCAAAGACTCGACCATGTGCGGCAGGTCCTCGCGCACGTGGCGTCCTGCGCCCAGAAACAGCGGCACGACCACGATGCTTTGCAACTCGGGAGCGGCGACGAGGTCCTGCACCACGGCGTCCAGTGCCGGTGCGCACAACTCCAGGTAGGCGCAGCGCACCATGACGTCGGGCCGCCGGGACTGCACGCGGGCCTGGACAGCCTCGACAGGACGGCGCCACAGCGCGTCGCGCGACCCGTGGGCCAACAGGATGACGGCGTGGGACTGCATCGCTACCGCCTCAGCACCAGCCAGCCAAACGCTGCAAGCGACAACGCCGTGTAGATCAAGCCAGGCGCGGCCGCGGTCAACCAGGGCGACCAGTTCTGCAGGTTGCCCGCAAAGCCGAACAGGTTGTTGAGCAGGAAGAAGCTGATGCCGGCCATGACGCCGCCAAAGACATAGCCGGCGATGCCCCCGGAGCGGAAATGCAGGTAGGCAAAGGGGAGCGACAGCACCACCATCACCAGGCAGCTCAAGGGGTAGAACACCTTGCGCCAGAACTCGATTTCGTAGCGCTGTGCCGACTGGCCGTTGGCCTCCAGGTGGCGCACGTACTGGAACAGTTCCACGGCCGGCATCTTGTCCGGCTTGAGGACCGCGGCGGACACCATGCTCGCACTGATGCGGGTCGGCCAGAGCAGTTCGGGCAGGCTGGCGCGCACCACATGCACGGCGTCGTCGCTGCTGCGCGCAAAGGTGCTGCGCCGTGCCTGGTGCAGCCGCCATTGCTGCTCCTGCTCGACGAACTCTGCATGCTCGGCGACAAGTGTCTCGGCGACGCGGCCCTGCGCGTCGAACTCGAATACGCGCACCCCGCGCATGCGGCCGTCGGTGTCCAGGGCGCGCACGTTGATGGCGCGCGAGTGGCCGTCCCGCCGTTCCTTGAGCCACGCGCCGGTGGCGCCCTTGCTGAGCTGCCCGATGTGACGCACGCCCACCAGTTGCGCAGCGCGCTCGCTGGCCGGCGCGATGTAGTCGCCGATGGCGAAGGTCACGGCGACGAAACTCAGGCCCAGCACCAGCAGCGTGCCCAGAGCCCGGCCAGGGCCGAGGCCGCTGGTGCGCATGATGGTGAACTCCGAACTCTGCGCCAGGCGGGCCATCACGAAGATGGTGCCGATCAGCACGGTGATGGGCAGCAGTTCGTAGAGGTGCTGGGGGAGGCTGAGGACGACGTACAGGACGGCCTGCGAAAGCTGGTAGCCGCCGGAGCCGGCCCGGCCGACCCAGCGCAGCTCGTCCACCAGATCGAAGAAGAAGAACAGTGCGAGGAAGGCCAGCGTGACGAAGCCGACGCTGGTGACGACTTCGCGATAGATGAAGCGGCGCAGGGTTGTCATGAGGGACGCTTTCCGCGCACGAGGTGGCGCAGCGACCATTGGTTGTGCCGCGCGGCGAGCAGCAGCGATGCCAGCGCCAGGGCGCCGCCGTGCAGCGCTGCCATGAAGGTGGGCAGGCTCACGCGGGCGCTGGCGATCCAGCTCTGGCCCACGGTCATCAGGTTGAAATAGATGACGAAGGTGAACAGCGCCAGCAGCATGCTGGCACTGCGGCCGGCGCGGGGGTTGACGACCGCCAGGGCCACGCCCAGTACGACGAAATTCAGCACCGCGACGACGAGTCCCAGGCGCCAGGCGAGCTCTGCGCGGTAAGCCGGCTCGGCGCTGCGCGCGAGCTCCAGCGTGTCGCGCGACTTGACCGCCGCCTCATCGGCGCTACCGCGCGAGGCTGAGCCGATGCGCGTGCCGTATTCGGCAAACTCGCTCAGCCGCAGGCGGGGCTGGTCAATCAGCGTTTCGAGCCGCTGACCCTGGCTCAGCACCACCAGGCGTTCGCCATCGACGACTTCCAGGCGGGCGCCGCGGGCGGAGGTCACGGTCTCGCGGGTGGCGTCGGTGGTGGCGATGAACACGTTGCTGGCGGAATTGGCGTCTGGTGTGTCCTTGTCGATGAAAAACACGCGCGATCCCCCGGCCGATTCCTGGAACTGCCCGGGCGCGATGCGGTCCACATCAGCGCGCTGCTCGTAGCGCGTCTTCAGGTCCTGGATCTGGCGGTTGGCCCATGGCCACGCCACCAGTGCCAGGGTGGCCACGGCGAGCATGACCGGCCAGGCAAAGCGCAGCAGGGGTGCCAGCAGGCTTGCCAGCCCTTTGCCGCCGGCAAACCAGATCACCATTTCGCTATCGCGGTACATGCGCGACAGCACGCTGACCACTGCCACGAACAGGCTCAGGCTGAGGATGGTGGGCAACTGGCCCAGCACGGTGAAGCCCATGACCAGCAGCACATCGGTCGGGGCCACACTGCCGCGCGACGCCTGCCCGAGCGTGCGGATCAGCATCATGGTCATCACCACCGTGATGAGCACCACGAGCGTCGCGCCGAACGAACGCGCCAACTCCTTGCGAATGGATGAATCGAATAACATCGGCTGCAAAAGCGTGCTCAGGATCTCTACTTAGGACGTCAGCGCTGACCAGGCACGGTCGGCCAGCCTGCCAGGGTCTTGAGGGCTCGCTCCAACCCGAGCACTCGGGCGTCGCTTGGGCTTGGCGGGGACAAGGATTTGCGCCCGGCTGCGCAGCGCCTGGACATGCCATCTCGCGGGCCACCGGTGCCAACCATCCCATTGTCAGCAGTCAACAGGACCAACAGATGGTCGTGACCAAGCTTCAAAGGAAAACGCCGATTATGAACTTCCAACTCAAGACACTTTCCCTTTCCCAGGCCGCGCGGCACAAGTGCGATCTGCTCGCCGTGCTGGTGCCCGAAGGGTTCGCAGGGCAGGAGGGGGCGCTCGAGGCGCTGGCCACGCGTGCGGTGGCGGCGAAAGACCTGGAAGCCCGCACCGGCGCGCTCCTGCAGGTGTATGAGCCGGCGGGTGTAGCGGCGCGGCGGGTGGTGTTTTGCTGGTGTGGCGATGGTTCGCCCCGCGCGGTTCGCAAGGCGGTGCTTGCGCTCGGCTCGGCATGGAAGGCGAAGGGGGTTCGGCGCGCCGCCCTCGTGTTCGCGGCTGCCCCTGGTGCGGGTGCGGTCGACGCGGCCGTGCGCGCTGCCGCCGACGCCGGATATTGCTATTCCGCGACCAAGAGCAAAACCGAGGACACTGCGCTGGAGGCCGTCACGGTCGGTGTGGCGGACGCCACGGCGGCGCGCGCGGAGTTCTTGTCGGCGCAAGCGGTCGCAAGCGGGGTGGAGTTTGCAAGGGAATGGGCCAACCGCCCGGCCAACCACGCCACCCCGACGATGCTTGCAAACGCCGCCAAATCGCTCGCGAAATTGCCGTCGATCCGCTGCACCGTGCGCGGCCCCGAAGAGGTGGCAAAACTGGGCATGGGCGCATTCATGGCGGTGGCACAGGGCTCGGCAGAGCCTTTGCGGTTCATCGAGCTGCGCTACGACGGCGCCGCCAAGGCGCAGCCGCCAGTCGTCCTGGTGGGCAAGGGCATCACCTTTGACACCGGGGGCATTTCGCTCAAACCTGCGGCCGAAATGGACGAGATGAAATTCGACATGGGTGGCGCGGCCAGCGTGCTGGGGGTGTTCCGCGCGTTGGCGGACCTGCGGCCTGCCATCAACGTCGTGGGGTTGATTCCCGCCTGCGAGAACATGCCGGGCGGCCGCGCGTTCAAGCCGGGCGACGTGGTCACGAGCATGAGCGGGCAGACCATCGAGGTGCTCAACACCGACGCGGAGGGCCGGCTCGTGCTGTGCGACGCGCTCACGTATGCGCAGCGCTTCAAGCCCGCAGCGCTGATCGACATCGCCACCCTGACCGGCGCCTGCGTGATCGCGCTGGGAGGGGTGCGCAGCGGGCTGTTCGCCACGGACGAGGACCTGGCGGACCAACTCCAGCGCTCGGGCGACGCGGCACTGGACCCCTGCTGGCGCCTGCCGCTCGACGACGAATACGGCGAGGGCCTCAAGAGCAACTTCGCCGACATGGGCAACGTAGCCGGCAGGCCCGCCGGCGCCGTGACAGCTGCCAAATTCTTGCAACGGTTCGTGGGCGACACGCCATGGGCGCACCTGGACATCGCCGGCACGGCCTGGAAGGGCGGAGCGGCGAAGGGAGCGACCGGGCGTCCTGTACCCCTGCTGGTGCGCTATCTGGTGGACCGCACCCACCTGCCCCAGGATGCCCAGCCGAAGCCGAAGCCGAAGGCGGCGCCGCGCACCAAGGGCGCGACCCGCTGACGCGATCGTTGCTTGCCACTGCATTGCTCCGATGGCTGATGTCGCCTTTCATTTCAACGTGCCCGACAAGCTGGCGTACGCATGCCGCCTGCTGCGCAAGGCACAGCGCCAGGGCGCGCGCGTGGCAGTGGTTGCCGCGGACGACCAACTCGATCAGATGGACCGGATGCTGTGGGACTTGGACCCCAGCGATTTCGTCGTCCACTGCCGCGAACACGCCTCGGAAGAGGTTCGTGCGCTCACTTCCATCCTGCTCACCACGGACGCACGCGGCTGCTCGCACAGGGAGGTACTGGTGAACCTGGGCGCTGCAGTGCCGGATGGTTTCGCCGAGTTCGCCAAGGTCGTCGAAGTGGTCAGTCAGGACGACGAAGCCGACCGGGCCGACGCTCGTGAACGCTGGCGCGCATACGCGGATGGAGGGCATCCGATCGTGCGATACGACCTCGCCACCAAAAAGGCTGGTGGATGACCTCGCCCCCCCGTGTGCCGCCGCGGTTCGTTCCGACCTTGACGGAGATTGTCGAGGTGCCCGACCCGCCCTCCACGCACGCGCCGCCGCCGGACGCTGAGCCAGTACTGGTAACCAACCCCCTGTCCGCCGACCTTGCGCCGGCGCTGCCGGACGGCTTCGAAGAGGTGGTGGTGCACCGGGTGATGCAGCGGGTAGACGTCCTGCTGGAGCAGCGTTTGCGCCTGGCTGTTGCCCAGGTCACCGAAGAGCAGACGCGCTCGCTCGTGCCGCGTCTTCGCGAAGAAGTGGAATCGGTCGTGCGCCAATCCGTTTACGAAGCAGTGGCCCAAGAGTTGGCATCGGAACGCGATATTCGCTGAAGCGATGACAGGGAAAATCCCGGTGTGGTTTCGCCGTGATTTTCTCCTTTTCCCTAGTGCCGGGCCCCATGAATCGCGATATGTTTCGGCGCGTTGTCACACAACAATATTTCCAGCGCATTCATTGGAGACCCATATGCAACTGAAGTTGAAACTGACCGTGGCCGCTGCCATCGCAGCTGTTGCCGGATTGGCTACCGCCCAAGAGGTGGTGAAGATCGGTCACGTGGCGCCTGTATCCGGTGCCCAGGCCCACTACGGCAAAGACAACGAAAACGGCGCCCGCATGGCCATCGAGGAGTTGAATTCGCAAGGCGTCACCATCGGTGGCAAAAAGGTGAAGTTCGAGCTGCTGGCCGAGGACGACGCAGCCGACCCCAAGCAGGGCACTGCCGCTGCGCAGAAACTCTGCGACGCAAAAGTGGCAGGTGTGGTGGGCCACCTGAACTCGGGTACGACCATCCCTGCAGCGAAGGTCTACAACGACTGCGGTATTCCGCACGTGACCGGCGCGGCGACCAACCCCAACCTGACCAAGCCCGGGTACAAGACCACATTCCGCATCATTGCCAACGACAACGCGCTGGGCGCCGGCCTTGCGGCCTACGCGGCGGAAACGCTCAAGCTCAAGACGGTTGCCATCGTCGACGACCGCACCGCTTACGGCCAGGGCGTGGCGAACGTGTTCAAGAAGGTCGCTGCCGAAAAGGGCATGAAAGTGGTGGACGAGCAGTTCACCACCGACAAGGCGACTGACTTCATGGCCATCCTGACGGCCATCAAGTCGAAGAACCCCGACGCGATCTTCTACGGCGGCATGGACCCCCAGGCAGGCCCGATGCTGCGCCAGATGGAGCAACTCGGCATGGGCAACGTCAAGTACTTCGGTGGTGATGGCGTGTGCACGACCGAAATTGCCAAGCTCGCTGCTGGCGCCAAGACGCTGGCCAACGTGATCTGCGCCGAAGGTGGCGCATCCCTGGGCAAGATGCCCGGCGGCACGGCGTGGAAGGCGAAGTACGACGCCAAGTACCCTGGCCAATTCCAGGTGTACAGCCCGTACACCTACGACGCCACCATGCTGCTGGTGGACGCCATGAAGCGCGCAGGTTCGTGGGACCCCAAGGTCTACATTCCTGAACTGCTCAAGTCGAGCTACAAGGGCGTGACGGCCAACATCGCCTTCGAACCCAACGGCGAAATGAAGAACCCCGCCATCACGCTGTACAACTATATCGACGGCAAGAAGACACCGTTGAACTGAGCGTTGCGGCGCAACCAGCCGCAGGTGCGATGCCACAACCGCATCGCGCCGCGGTGGCAGGCAAGCCAGCAGCTTATCGAAAAAGGCAGTGTGCATCCGCACACTGCCTTTTTTACGTTGGCGTGGAGTCGAACTTCAACCCTGCCGCTGGCAAGGGGCTCAGTGGCAAGGCTGCTGGCTGTTGACGATTCGTTTCAAGGCAGCCGTATCGACGATGCGAACGTGGCGCTGCTTGACCTCGACGATGCCATCGTCGACGAATTTGGAGAACGTGCGGCTCACCGTTTCAAGCTTGAGTCCGAGGTAACTGCCAATTTCCTCGCGGGTCATGCGCAGCACCAGTTCGGACTGGGAAAAACCGCGGGTGTGCAATCGCTGCACAAGGTTGAGAAGAAATGCCGCCAGGCGCTCGTCGGCGCGCATGCTGCCCAGCAGCAGCATGACCCCGTGCTCGCGCACGATCTCGCGGCTCATGATCTTGTGCACGTGGGTCTGCAGCGCCGTGACTTCGCGCGACAGCTCCTCGATGCGATCGAAGGGCATGACGCATACCTCCGCGTCTTCAAGCGCGACAGCATCACAGGTGTGCTGGTCGTGAACGATTCCGTCCAGGCCGATGATCTCGCCGGCCATTTGAAACCCCGTCACCTGGTCCCGGCCGTCTTCGGTAGTGACACAGGTCTTGAAAAACCCGGTGCGGATGGCATACAGCGATGTGAAGGCCTCACCATTGCGAAACAGCGTGCCCCCGCGCTTGATCTTGCGCCGTACGGCGACGATCTCGTCGATGCGCTTGAGTTGCTGCTCCTCGAGGCCCACAGGCATGCACAGCTCGCGCAGGTTGCAGTTGGAGCAGGCAACCTTGATGGCCTGAAGGGGTGAAGGGGTGTTGTCCCGGGTCATGGTGCGAGCTTACCTCCGAACGATGGCCTGCTCTGGTGTGCGGAATCGACCACAGGCTCCAGCGCCGCGGTAGGAGCGCCGAGGAAGTCAGAAGAATGGTACTTGATCGAAATCAAGACCATGGGGACGTGCCTGGGTCACAGTCACCGTTCACGCAAGGATGCCCGCCATGTCTTCAGTCAGTCCCGAACTTCTGCAGCGTTTCGACGTTGCCGGACCGCGCTACACCTCCTATCCCACGGCCGACCAGTTTGTGGAGGCCTTCGGGGAGGCGGAATATACGCTTGCCCTGCGGCAACGCCGCGTCGGCTCGGTGGGCAAGGCCCTCCCGCTCTCGCTCTACGTCCATATTCCGTTTTGCGAATCGCTGTGCTACTACTGCGCTTGCAACAAGATCATCACGCGCCACCCTGAGCGCGCGGACGTCTACCTGCGCTATCTCAGCCGCGAAATCGACCTGCACACCGCACATTGCGGTGTCGGGCAGCAGGTCAGCCAGCTGCACCTGGGTGGCGGCACTCCGACGTTCCTGTCGGATGAGGGTCTGCGCGATCTGATGGACATGATCCGCCGCAGCTTTGCGCTTGTCCCCGGCGGGGAATATTCGATCGAGGTCGATCCGCGCACGGTGGACGAGCAGCGTCTGGCCCTGCTGGCGGAGCTAGGGTTCAACCGCCTGAGCTTCGGCGTGCAGGACTTCGACCCGGATGTGCAAAAGGCCGTGCACCGTATCCAGCCGGCGGAAAAGGTGTTTGCGCTGGTGGAAAGCTCCCGCCGGCTCGGCTTCGAGTCGATCAACGTCGACCTGATCTATGGCCTGCCGCGGCAAACGCCCGGATCCTTCGACCGCACGCTCGCGCAAGTGGCGCAGCTTCGGCCCGACCGCATCGCGCTGTATGCGTACGCGCACCTGCCCGAGAGGTTCAAGCCGCAGCGGCGCATCGTCACCGCCGAGCTGCCGAACGCTTCTGCCAAGGTCGGCATGCTGTCGCAGGCTATCGATATCTTCGCGCAATCAGGCTACACGTACATCGGAATGGACCACTTCGCGCTTCCAGACGATGCGCTGGCTGTGGCCAAGCGCCAGGGCCGGCTGCACCGCAATTTTCAGGGTTACAGCACCCAGCCCGACTGCGACCTGATATCGCTGGGCGTGTCGGCCATCGGCCGCGTCGGGGCCACCTACAGCCAAAACGCCAAGACCCTCGACGAGTACTATGACGCGATCAACCAGGGCCACCTGCCGATCACGCGGGGTCTTGCCTTATCCCGCGACGACCTGGTGCGCCGCGCAGTGATCATGGCGCTGATGTGCCAGGGAGAACTGCTGTATGAGGCGGTCGAGGAGGCGTGGCTGATAGAGTTCAAAAGCTACTTCGAGTCCGAGATGCAACAACTGGAAGCGCTGGCCGAGCAGGGGCTGGTGGCGCTTGGGCCCGACGGCATATCTGTCACGGCATTGGGCTGGTACTTCGTGCGCGGCGTGGCCATGGTGTTTGACCGGTATCTGCAGGCCCACCGCAATCGGGCCCGCTTCTCACGAATAATCTGATCGATGTTTCTGGCTCTGGCCTCCACGCTGTTCCTCATGGGTTTGGCCGGTGGCACCCATTGCCTTGCGATGTGCGCCGCACCGTGCGGAGCGCTGACCAGCGGGAGCGGCAGGGACAAACCACCGGCTCCTGGAGTGCACGTGGTCCATTGGCAGGAGCGCGGATCGACAGTGCGGCGCACCGCCGTGTTCCACTTGGGACGGCTTGTCGGCTACGGCGCGGCAGGGGCGGTCGCGGCCTTTGCCATGGAACAGCTCGCATGGCTTGGCCAACACAGCACGGCCCTGCGCCCCGTGTGGACGCTGACCCACGTGCTGGTCATGGGCTGGGGCTTGGCAATGCTGGTGCAGGCGCGGCAGCCTGCGTGGATCGAGTCTGCTGGACGCGCCGTCTGGAACCGGGTTCGGCCGCTCGTCGCACGTCCCGGGGGCCTTTTCCTGACCGGCGTCGCATGGGCGCTGCTTCCTTGCGGCTTGCTGTACACAGCCCTGCTCACATCCGCATTGAGCGGCAGCGCCTTGGGAGGCGCCTTGTGCATGGCGTTGTTCGGCATCGGCAGCGGCGCATGGCTGGTCGCCGGGCCCTGGGCGTGGCGGCGCCTGCGGGCCGTGACCTCCGGACGCGTGCAGGACTGGGGCGGCCGGGCAGCGGGCCTTGTCTTGTGCGGGTTGGGCGGATGGGCCCTTTGGATGGATGTCGTGCACGGCCAGCCTGCGCCGTGGTGCCTCACATGATCTGAATGCCGTTGTCAATTCGCAATGACGGGTAGCGCAATCCCTGTAACGGGCTGTGTGGTTGGCGATAATCAGTTCACAATGGTTTTCCTTGTAGGACGCATTCGCCGTCTGCTTCCCGCGTCACTGTGAATTCACCCGTTCCGATCCATATCGACGAACTTCGCGTTGGCATGTTCATCCAGCTGCCCTTGGGCTGGATGCAACACCCATTTCCGACGAACAGCTTTCGCCTCCATTCGGCTGAGCAGATCGGCGTGTTGCGCGAGCTGGGTGTGACTTTCCTCAGCTATATCCCGTCGAAAAGCTCACTAGACGTGGGCCGCGCCGAGGAAGGTGACCGAAGGCAACACGACCCGCGCTCGGGAGTTTCGCCGCCCGAACTTTCGCTGCCAGCACCCGCGCCACCAGTTTCCGCGCCGCGAGACTGCGCAGGGCAGTACCGCGAAGCGGCGAGCGCCTACGAAGAGGTTGCGCTGGCCGCACAGCGCCAGCCGATGGCAGCGCGGGACCGCGCACAGGTTCTGGTGAAAGCCTGTGTCGCAGAACTGGTAGCTGCCCAGGAAGGCTGCGTCATTCGCCTGTTGACGGATTGCCAAGCGAGCAGTTCGACGGCGCATGCCGTGAACGTCATGGTTCTGGCGTTGATGCTGGGCCGTTCACTCGAATTTGCCGACCAAGCGCTGGAAGCCCTGGGCATGGCAGCATTGCTGCACGACATTGGCAAGACGGCCATGCCGGCCCACATCGCCGAGCCGGGCGGACCCTTGGTTCCCACGGAGATGCTACGCTATCGCGCGCACGTGGGTGAATCGGTCGCGTTGGGCCAACAGATGGATTTGTCCAGCGACGTCCTGATCGCCATCGCGCAGCACCATGAGATGTCCGACGGCAGCGGATACCCGTTGCGGTTGGTGGGAGATGACCTCAGCCGCAACGGGCAAATTTTGGCGCTGGTCAACAGCTACGATCGCTTGTGCAATCCGCTCGAAGGGCGCTCCGCGCTGACGCCCCACGAGGCGGTTGCGCACCTGTACGCGCAGCAACGGGCGTGTCATGAACCATCCATCCTGGCGGCCTTCATCCGCCTCATGGGCGTGTACCCGCCCGGTTCGCTGGTTCAACTCGTCGACGGCCGCTTCGCGCAGGTGACGGGGGTCAACGCTGCCCATCCGTTGCGCCCCGTCGTATCGGTGCAGCGCGGCGAGGGCGCAGACGCGGGGACGCTTTCCATCGACCTGTCCGCCCATCGGCAGCTGGGCATACGCCGCAGTGTGCGTCCCGCACAACTGCCACGCGCCGTGCTGGACGCGCTGCTGCCTGGATCCCGCATTTGCTACTACTTCGAGCGCGCCACGCCCCAGACGGACGAGGGCGGGCCCGAATGAGTGCGATGGAGCTCGCCAGCGCGCCCTGGCTTTCCATCGCCGGAGCGGTCCAACAGGCGATCTGGCTGATCGATGCACGTACGCTTTGCGTGGTATACGCCAATGAAGCGGCGGCGCGCTTGTTGGGATCCCCGGCCGATGCGATGGCCGGCCAGCATGCCTCCAGCCTCGCCACCGCGCCGCAGGACCAGATTTTTTGGCAACAACCGCTGGACGACATTGCGGCGGGCATCCATTCCTGCACCACCGTCTGGAACGCCGCGCGCAGCATGCATATTCCCGTCGAGCGCTGGGTGCGCGCTGTGAAGCGTGGAGAGGGCGACGCAGGTGGTACGCCGCCTTTGTTGCTCCTGACGATGCTGGACCGCTCGGAGAGTGAGGCCTCCACGCGGGAGCTTGAAGCCCTGTTGTCCGAGTTGCGGGCCACCCTCGACTCGGCTGCCGACGGCATCCTCACGTGCGACCTGCTCGGCCGCATTCGTGCATTCAACCATAGGCTGGTGCAGATCTGGCAGTTGCCGGACGCGATGCTCACCCGGCGCGACGACGTGGCCATCCAT
Source organism: Burkholderiaceae bacterium (assembly GCA_032059585.1). GTDB lineage: Bacteria > Pseudomonadota > Gammaproteobacteria > Burkholderiales > Burkholderiaceae_C > Melaminivora. Next base: position 47,351 of record DAMCAL010000001.1, on the reverse strand, counting down.
GCCCACATGGAAGCACAGGTCGTGGAAGCCCAGGCCTACCGTCAGCGCATGGCCACGTTGCGGCGCGAACCCATGGTGGAAGCCACCGACGTATTCCATTTGCGCTCGGGCGCCATCGTCGAGCAGCGCTCCGTGCCCAAGCTCATCCATGGCCGTCCCGCAGGCAGGGTGTACACCTTCCGCGACATTTCAAGCCAGGCGCAGGCCCAGGCGGGGTTGAAGCTCGCGGCGCAGGTGTTCGAGTCGAGCCTGGACGCCATCTTCATCGCTGACGAGCGGCGGTGCATCGTGCGCATCAACCCCTGTTGCAGCGCGCTCCTGGGCTTGCCGGACGGACAGGTCGTCGGGCAACCGGTGACCAGCTTGGTGCATGCAGGCATGCCGGGCAACGCCTTTGCCGCGCAGCTCGACGAGGCCTGGGACTCGCGCGGGTTCTGGGCGGGCGAGGTGCTCCTTCGCCCTGGCGGCACCCTCGTGGGTCTCCCCGTGCACCTGTCATGGGTGGTGCAACGTGACGAGGCTGGCAAGGTGCTGCAAAGCATCGGTTTCATGCGGGATCTGGCACCCCAGATTGCTGCGCAGCGGCGCATCGAAGAGCTGGCCTTCACGGATGCCCTGACCGGCCTGCCCAACCGGCTGCAGCTTTCCCATCGTGTGGAAGCAGCCAGCGACAGCGCAAGCGCTCGCAACGGTGAGTTCGCGATCTTGTTTCTGGATCTGGACAGGTTCAAGGTCGTCAACGATTCCCTCGGCCACCCTTTCGGCGACCGCGTGTTGAAACTCGTCGCGCGGCGTTTACAGGAGTGTTTGCGGCACTGCGACATGCTGTGCCGGCTGGGCGGTGACGAGTTCGTCATTTACCTGCATGACGCGAGCAGGGCGGTTGCCGAGGCGGTCGTGCGGCGTGTACTCGACGAGATGGCGAAGCCGTTCACGCTGGATGCGATGGGCTTCTCGGTGCAATGCAGCATCGGTGTGGCGCTGTATCCGCACGATGGCCTGTCGCTCGACGACCTGATCAAGCATGCCGACATCGCCATGTACCGCGTGAAGGAGCGTGGACGCGGCAGCTACGGTTTCTACCAGCCGCAGATGAACGTGAACCTGTTGTCGCGCATGAAGATGGAGCACGCAATGCGCATGGCGCTCAGCCTGCACCACATGGCAGTGCACTATCAGCCGCAGGTGGAGTTCGCGAGCGGCCGCATTGTGGGCATGGAGGCATTGCTGCGCTGGCACGACCCCGAGCTGGGACCGGTGTCACCCGCCACGTTCATCCCGCTGGCCGAAGACTGCGGCTATATCGTCACGCTGGGTGCGTGGGTGATGGAGCAGGCCATCCAGGAAGCGGCGCACTGGCATCGCGCAGGCGTGCCCATGGTGGTGTCGGTGAACGTTTCGGCGCTCGAGTTTCGCCAGGCCGGGTTTGTCGAGCGCCTGGGAGATCTGCTGGCGCGCCACCAGTTGCCCCCCCGCCTGCTCGAACTGGAGTTGACGGAAAGCGTGTTGCTTCAGGATGCGCAGGACATGGAGCAACTACTGAAGGCCCTGGCACAGGTGGGCGTAGGCCTGTCCATCGACGATTTCGGTACGGGCTATTCGAGCCTTGCGTACCTGAAGAAGCTCACCATCCACCGCATCAAGGTGGACAAGTCGTTCGTCGATGGCCTGCCCGGCCATGAACGGGACGAGGCCATCGTGCACGCTGTCCTGGGCATGGGGCGGGCATTGGGGATCGACGTGGTGGCGGAAGGGGTGGAAACTGCCGCGCAGCACGCCTGGCTGCAAGCCACAGGGTGCGCGTTCTACCAGGGCTACCTGTGCGCACCCGCATTGCCAGCGCCCGAACTGCGCGCCCTGGTGGAGCGTCAGCGCACCGCAGGGCGGGAAAAGAAGGTGTCTGCAAGTGCCACCGGACCGTCATCCTGAACCGGGGGTTCAGGGGGGCGAGGGCAGCCAGGCATTGGGTTCATCTGACGCGAGATGATCACGCTTGCCGGGCAATGTACCAAGCCCGTGCTCAATGAGCATTGGTTCAAGGAAATATAAAGCCCTGCAGCACCGCAGACGGGTCCATTGTATGCCCGGCACCTCGCGGGTGCACCCTGCGCTCGCGAATCCTTACAACACTCTCGCGTCGTCACCCAGGGCTTCGTCGAGCCGCAGGATCAACTGCTCGAGGCGTGGGTCCTGCACGGGCGTCGCCGGCGCCGAAACGCGAGGTTCGGCCACGGGATCCATACTCGCGGCTTCCGCCGCCGCTGCCTCGCGATCGGCGATTTCAAACGCAAGGTTCAATGCAGCCAGGACGGCGATGCGCTCCCGTGCGCGCACCTTGCCTGCATCGCGGATGCGCGTCATGGCGGCATCCACCCGCTCCACGGCCTCGAGCAGACGCGGCTCCTGGCCTTCGGCGCAGGCGAGCAGATAGCTTTGCTGAAGAATCTGGACCTCGATCTGCTTCATCGCGTCTCGTCTCCGGGTACGGTGTTCGTCGGCAGCCGGTCGAGCAGCGCATCGACCCGCGCGCGCGCCGCCTGCAGCCTCGACTTCAGGGAATCGCGCTCCTGGGTCAGCGTCATGACCTGCTGGGCCAGCAGGGCGTTGGTGCGTCGCAGTTGCTCGTGCTGAAGCAACAGCCGCTCCACGCGCTCGGCAACCTGGTCGATGGGTGAAGGAGCAGACATAGGCGTGTGATTGTAGAGACCACGCGGGCAGGCGGGTCGGAACCCTCTAGAATCACCCGGTTGGTGCTCGCTGCGTGGTTCACATGCGGCAGTTCAACGGGAAGCAGGGAGGGGCGTCCGCCAGGACACATACCCCGGGCCTGCGCTGCCCCCGCAACGGTCAGCGAACGAGCCGTGATCGGCTCCCCTTTCATCCATCCAGCCACTGGGCGCGTTGAACAAGCGCCTGGGAAGGCGATGAAAGGCGTTTCGCCAGCCCGGATACCGGCCAACAAGGAGGCTGCTCCCCACGCGGGGCGCAGCCGTGTCACCCATCGCCGGCGGGGAAGCTGGCACGGGTTGTTTGCTGTTCCTGTCGTTTTCTCCATGTCGAATCTCTCGTTTCGTGCCAGCACGCCTGCTGCCAGCGCTGGCGTGCGCCTGCGCCTGAGCGCCCTGGCTTTCGCTTCCTGCGCTGCGTGCGCCGCCCACGCCCAGGACAATGCAACGCTGCTGGCACAGAACCAGCACGCACCGTCCATGAACGAAGTGGTGGTGACAGCCACGCGCGTCGCCCAACCGCTCACCGATGTGCTGGCCGACGTGTCCATCGTCGACCGCCAGACCATCGAGCAAAGCGGCGCGACCGGCCTGGCCGACGTGCTGGCACGCCTTCCGGGCATCGAAATCTCGCGCAACGGCGGGCCCGCCACGACCACCAGCGTCTTCCTGCGCGGCGCGGAGACGCGTTTCACCGCCGTGTACGTGGACGGCGTGCGGGTCGACTCCCAGGCAGGTAGCGGCGGCGCCACGTGGGAAGCCATTCCGCTGTCGTTGATCGACCGGGTGGAGGTCTTGCGCGGTCCGGCGGCTGCCGTGTATGGATCGGATGCCGTGGCCGGCGTCATCCAGATCTTCACGAAAAGAGGCGAGGCCGGCGTGGCGCCGTACGTGGGCGTGGGCGCCGGCTCCAACCGCACCTGGCGCACCGAAGCCGGTGTGAGCGGCGCTGCCGGTGCAGTCGACTACGCACTGGGCGCCACGCGCGAGGGCAGCCGCGGCTTCGACGCCACCACCAAGGCTGGCCACAACCTGGACCGCGATGGCTACCACCACAGCGCATTCAACGGCCGCCTGGGCTGGCAGTTGGGCGCTGCGCACCGGCTCGAAGGGACGTTGCTGCACAACGAATCGAACAGCGGCTATGACACCAGCGCGGACGATGACCGCAGCCGGCACCGGCTGCAGGCCCTGGGCCTGCACTGGCATGCACAGTGGAGCGAGCGCTACAAGATGCGCCTGTCGGTCACCGACTCCAAGGACCGCTACGAAACGACCCCCTCGCCGTATTTGACGAACACGCACCTGCGCGGCTACCTGCTGCACAACGAGTGGCGTTTCGGCACGCACCAGTTCACGGCGGCGCTCGAGCGCCGCGAGGACCACCTGGCCAATGCACCGGTGGACCGGTCGCGCTCGCAGAACGCACTCGCGCTCGGCTACGGCTTGCACCAGGGTGCCCACACCCTGCAGCTCAACGCCCGCCATGACCGTGACAGCGAATTCGGCGACAAGTCGACCGGCAGCGCCGCCTACGGCTACGAGTTCGCGCCCCAATGGCGCGCCACGGCGTCGGTCGGGACCGCCTTTCGCGCGCCGTCGCTGTACCAGCGCTTCAGCATGTACGGCGATGCGACGCTCACCCCCGAGACCAGCCGCAACGTCGAGTTGGGTGTGAAGTGGCTGCAGGGCGCCAGCAGCTTCTCTGCCACCGTGTACCGCAACGATGTGCGCAACCTGATCACGTACGTGAGCGGCCCGGGCCCGTGCCCCGGCGGCTCCGGTCCCTATCCGGGCTGCTACTCCAGCGTGGGCAAGGCGCGCTACCAAGGCGTGACGCTGGCCGGGGCACACCAGCTGGGCAGCGTTCGCCTGCACGGCTCCATCGACCTGCAAAACCCCGAGAACCTGGACACCGGCAAGCAGCTCGCCCGCCGTGCCAAGCAGCACGCCACCCTGGGTGCCCAGACGCGTCTCGCGCAATGGACCGTGGGCGCCGAGGCGCAACTCTCGGGCCGCCGCTTCGACGACGCGGCCAACAAAAACGTGCTGGGCGGCTACACCCTGGTGAACCTCCACGCCAGCACGCGCGTGGCCCGCGACTGGCAGGTCCTGGCGCGCATCGACAACCTGGCCGACAAGCAGTACGAAGTCGCCCGCACCTACGCAACACCAGGGCGCAGCGTGTTCGTCGGGCTCAAGTGGGCTCCCCAGTACTGAGCGCGGCATGACCACACCCACTGCACGTTGTCCGGCCTTGGTGGTCGCCGCTCCCGGTTCGGGCCAGGGCAAGACCACCGTGGTTGCCGCCCTGGCGCGGCTGCACGCGCGGCGCGGCCGGCATGTTCAGGTGTTCAAGTGCGGGGCCGACTACCTGGATCCGCACTGGCACGAGCTGGCCAGTGGAGCGCCCGTGCACCCGCTGGACCTGTGGATGACGGGTGAAGCCGACTGCCGCCAGCGCCTGCACCGCGCCGCCGGTGAAGCCGACCTGGTGCTCATCGAGGGGGCGATGGGCCTGTTCGACGGGGAGTCCGGCGCGGCCTCGCTGGCACGCCGGCTCGGCATTCCGGTGCTGGCCGTGATCGACGCCAGCGCAATGGGCGGCACTTTCGGCGCTCTGGCGCTGGGTCTGCGCAGCTACCAGCCGGGCTTGCCCTGGGCCGGCGTGCTGGCCAACCGCGTGGCGGGCGACCGCCATGCCCGCATGCTGCAGGATGGCCTGCGCGACGCCGGCGACTGGCTGGGCGCGTTGCCGCCGGTGCGATGCACCGATGGCGCAGGGCGTTCGCCCCGCCTGCTGCCCGAACGCCATCTGGGCCTGGTCGCCGCGCGCGAATTACCCGATGCGCTGGCACGCCTGGACGCAGCAGCCGACGCCATCGCGGCCACGCCGCTGGGCGCCATGACCGACCAGGATTGGCAGCGATGGGCGGTGGACTTCACCGCACCGGCAAACGCCCCAGCGCCCGTCCCGCCGCTGCTCGCCGGCCGGCGTGTGGCGGTCGCGCGCGACGAGGCGTTTTGCCTGGTCTATGAGGCGAACCTGCAGGTCCTGCGCGCGCTGGGCGCCGAGGTGCGGTGCTTCTCGCCGCTGCGCCGCGAACCACTGCCGGCGTGCGATGCCCTGTGGCTGCCCGGCGGCTTTCCCGAGCTGCACGCGCAGGCGCTTTTCGAACACACCGGGCTGCAGGCGCAGTTGCACCAGCATGCCGCTGACGGCAAGCCCGTCTGGGCCGAGGGCGGCGGCATGCTCGCGCTGACGCAATCCATCACGCTTGCAGACGGGCGGCGGGCGCCGCTGTGGGGCCTGCTGCCGGCGCACGCTACGCTGCACGCGCGGCTGCAAGGCCTGGGCCCACGCGAATGGCGCGTGCCCGGGGCACCGTCGCAGCATGCGGCCCTGCGCGGCCACACCTTCCACTATTCGAGCGTCGAGATGGCCATACCCGCCGCCGGCCACGCCCGGCGTCCAGCGCCGGACGATGCCGCCTCGGGCCCCGAGGCGGTGTATCGCCACGGCAGCATCCATGCCAGCTATTTCCATGCCTGGTTCCCTTCCTCGCCCGTGGCCACGGCCCGGCTGCTGGGCGCGCCATGACCGCGGGGCAGGGCGGGGCGGAGTGCCGGGACCTGCGCGTGGCACGCAGCGAACTGATTCTGGGCGGCCAGAAAAGCGGCAAGTCGCGCCGCGCAGAACTGCTGGCGCGCACGTGGCTGGAGGGCGCGGGCACGCGCCAGGCGACGCTCATCGCCACGGCCCAGCCACACGACGACGAGATGCGCACGCGCATCGCACGCCATCAGGCCGATCGCGCCCAGCGGGTGCCGGGCCTGCAGACCGTCGAGGCGTCCCAAGACCTGGCCGGCGCGCTGCGCGCGCACGGCCATTCACATACCTTGGTCGTGGTCGACTGCCTGACGCTGTGGCTTACTGCGTGGCTGATGCCCGCGGCGTCCGAAGAATATGGGTCAAATGTGGCTCCAGCGAAAGCCTGGCAAGCGCAAGCAGCTCACTTTTTTGAAGCACTGGCAGTGTGCCCGGGCCCGGTCGTCCTGGTGGGCAACGAGATCGGGCTGGGCGTCATACCGCTGGGGCGCCAGGTGCGCGCGTTTGTCGATGCGCTCGGCACGCTGAACCAGCGCGCAGCCGCCGCCTGCCAGCGCGTCACGCTGATGGCGGCGGGCCTGCCGTTGACGCTGAAGGATGAACCGGAGCGCACATGAAAAGCCTGCACAACTGGATACGCCGCGCGGCGACCTGCACGGCCATGGCACTGGCCGCCAGTGCCGCGCACGCAGCCATCACCGTAACCGACGACCGTGGGCGCGTGCTGCACCTGCCCGAGCCGCCGCGGCGCGTCGTCAGCCTGCTGCCCTCCAGCACCGAAAGCCTGTGCGCCATGCAGCAGTGCGACCGGCTGGTGGGCGTCGACCGGTATTCCAACTGGCCCGAGTCGGTGCGCCAGTTGCCCAAAGTGGGGGGCGGCATCGATCCGAGCGTGGAGGCCATCGTCGCGCTGCGGCCGGACGTGGTGCTGCTGTCGGTTGCCAGCCGCGTGAGCGACCGGCTGGAGGCCCTGGGCGTGAAGGTGATCGCGCTCGAGCCCAGGACACACGCCGACGTGCGGCGGGTGCTCACCGTGATCGGCGACCTGTTCGCCGTGCCGCGGGCCGAAGGCGTGGACCGGCTGTGGCGCGTCATCGATGCGTCGGTGCAGGCCGCCGCGCAGTCGCTGCCGCCCGCCGCACGGGGCGCGCGGGTGTATTTTGAAGTCAGCCGCGGGCCCTACGCGGCAGGGCAGACCTCGTTCATCGGCGAAACCCTGTCGCGCCTGGGGGTGCGCAACGTGGTACCCGCCGACCTGGGCCCTTTTCCGCGCCTGAGCCCCGAATTCGTTCTGCGCACGCAACCCGACCTGGTGATGGTGTCCAACCGCAGCGCCCAGCCGCTGGCGCTGTACCCGGGGTGGCAGCACCTGCGCGCCGTGGTCGCCGGCCGGCTGTGCGTTTTCGGCCCCGAGCAGGCCGACGTGCTGGTGCGCCCGGGCCCGCGCATGGCCGAGGCCGCGCGCATCATGGCCACGTGCCTGGCCGACAAGTTCACGCCGCCATGAGTTCCGTGGGTGCCGAGGTGACGCTTGCCCCGCCGCCGCCCAGCGGCGCGCGGCGCGCGGCGGGCCTGGTTGCCACCCTGGTGGCGCTCAGCGTGCTGCTGGTGCTGCTGGGTGCGAGCGTCGGCAGCACGGGCTTTGAAAGCGTGCTGCGGCAGGGCCACGACACGCTGGCGCACCAGATCGTCTGGGACATCCGTCTGCCGCGCACCCTCGGCGCCTGGCTCGCCGGCGCGCTGCTGGGCCTGGCCGGGGCCGTGTCGCAGGGGCTGTTTCGCAACCCGCTGGCCGACCCATATCTGCTCGGCAGCGCCTCAGGCGCGGCGCTCGGTGGCGCGCTGGCACTGGCGCTGATGGGTGTGTCGCTGGGCCACGCGGGCTGGCTGGCGCGGCTGGGCCTGACGGGCGCAGCCTTCCTGGGGGCCACGCTGGCGGTGCTGCTCACGCTGGCGCTGGCGCGCGGCGTGCAGCACACGCTGCGCCTGCTGCTGGCCGGCGTGGTGGTCGGGGTGGTGCTGAGCGCAGCGCGCGACCTTGTCCAGGTGGCCCATCCGCACATCCTCGAGGCCATGCAGGTGTTCACCATGGGCAGCTCGGCTTTTGTCGGGTGGCAGGCGTGCGCGCTCATGGCGGCGCTGTGGACGCTGTGCGCGGGCGTCGCGTGGGCGCTGTCGCGGCTGCTCGACGGTCTGATGCTGGGCGAGGCCACCGCCGCCAGCCTGGGCCTGCCCCTGGTGCCGATGCGCGCCGGCCTGGTGCTGGTGCTGGCGCTGGCCACCGGCGCCGCCGTGGCGCACACCGGGCTGATCGCCTTCGTCGGGCTGGCAGCGCCGCACCTGGTGCGCTCGATCGCCCGCGTCACGCACCAGTGGCAGGTCTGGCTGGCCAGCCTGATGGGCGGCGTGCTGCTGCTTGGCGCAGACATCCTGGCGCGTTGGCTCGTGGCGCCGCAGGAACTGCCCGTGGGGGTTCTCACCGCAGCCCTGGGTGGCAGCTACCTGCTGTGGCTGATGCATCGGCGCCGCATCGGGAGCGGGCTGTGACGGCAACCGCACTGCGCGCCCGCGGCCTCACCGTGCACCTGCAGCGTGCGGCGGTGTTGCGCGGCATCGACCTGGATGTGCCGGCTGCGCGCTGGACCAGCATCGTCGGGCCCAACGGCGCGGGCAAGTCCACCCTGCTCAAGGCCCTGGCGGGCCTGCTGGCCCACGGCAGCTTGCAGGGCGAAGTGTGCCTGCTGGGCCAGCCTCTGAGAACGCTGCCCGCGCGCGCGCGGGCCCGCCAGATGGCCTGGATGGGCCAGAACGAGGCGCCCGCGGACGACCTGCCGGCCTACGACGTGGCCATGCTGGGCCGTCTGCCGCACCGCGGCTGGATGGCACCGCCCGGCCCGGCCGACCACGCCGCCGTGCATGCTGCGCTGTGCACCACCCAGGCGTGGGAGTGGCGCGCGCGCCCGCTGTCGGAGCTGTCGGGAGGAGAGCGTCAGCGCGTGCTGCTGGCGCGCGTGCTGGCCGTGCAGGCTCCGGTGATGCTGATGGATGAACCGCTGGCGAACCTGGACCCGCCGCACCAGACCGACTGGATGCGCACGGTGCGTGCGCTGGTCCAATCGGGCCGCACGGTGGTCAGCGTGCTGCACGAGATCTCGATTGCACTGCAGGCGGACGACCTGCTGATTCTGGCGGGCGGCTGCGTCGTGCACCACGGTGCGTGCAGCGATCCCGCCACACACGAGGCGCTCGAGCGCGTGTTCGAGCAACGCATCCGCATCCGCCAGATCGACGGCCTGTGGATGGCGCTGCCGCGTGTCTGAGCCGCGTGTGCGAGCGGCGCCCGTTTTGTTGAACCTTGCGACGAGGAAGTTTTCCATGCAGATCGAATCACCGCCCAGCGCCAAGCCGTACGAAAAGCCGGAAGGCGAACGGCGAGGGCTGGTCATCGTCAACACCGGCGATGGCAAGGGCAAAAGCACGGCCGCCTTCGGCCTGGCCTTTCGCGCCACGGGCCGGGGCAAGGCTGTCAAGGTGTTCCAGTTCATGAAGGTGCCGAGCGCTCGTTTCGGCGAGCACCGGCTGGCGGACCAGGTCGGCCTGCCGGTGGAAGGGCTCGGCGACGGCTTTTCCTGGAAGAGCAAGGACCTGGAACACTCGGCCCAGCTCGCCCGCGATGGCTGGGCCAAGGCGTCGGCGGCGATCCTGTCGGGCGAGTATTTCCTGGTGGTGCTCGACGAGATCACCTACCCGCTGATCTACGGCTGGCTGCCGCTGCAGCAGGTGCTCGACACCCTGGCGCAACGCCCGAAGGAGGTGCACGTGTGCCTGACGGGTCGGCGCTGCCCGCAGGAAATCATCGACATCGCGGATACGGTGACGGAGATGAAGCTGGTCAAGCACGCATTCCAGGCCGGGGTGCCGGCCCAGCGCGGCATCGAAGACTGACACAATGCCCTTGAGCGCCACGCGGGCTCGTACGCTGGCGGCGCTACCGGGAGGATAGGTACGTGTCTTTGGTGAGCAGCCAGTTTTCGACACCGCTGGGCGACATGCTGGCCGTCGCGTCGACGCGCGGACTGTGCCTGCTGGAGTTCGCCGGCCAGCCGGGGGTGGAGCGTGAACTGGCCCAGGTCGAAGCCGCCCACCGCGTTGTCGCAGTGCCCGGCGACAGCGCGCTGCTGGAGCAGACCGCGCAGGAGCTGGCACAGTACTTCGCCGGAACCCGCCAAACCTTCGGCGTGCCGCTCGATCTGGTCGGCACGCCGTTCCAGCAGAGGGCTTGGCAGGCACTGTTGGCCATCCCGTTCGGCCATACGCGCAGCTACCGGGAGCAGGCCAGTGCCATCGGCCAGCCCACCGCCACCCGTGCGGTGGCGGCCGCCAACGGGCGCAACAAGGTATCGATCATCGTGCCCTGCCACCGGGTGATCGGCAGCGATGGCGGCCTGACCGGGTTTGGCGGTGGCTTGCCGCGCAAGCAGGCGCTGCTGGCGCTGGAAAACCACGAGCGTGCGCCGCGGCTGTGCTAGCGTTCGCCTTCATTTTTCAAGCATTTTTGGGCCTTGGCGCATATGGGGCGGGCAGGAGGTGCTATGCAAACCATAGCGAAAGAGATGATTGAATTCGGCCCGGTACGGGTACACCTGGGCGCCAAGTCGGGCAAGTACCCCGACGGCAACCAGGTCCTGGTGAGCGGCACCGATACGCGGGTCGCGTTCGACACGCCGAAGGTGGCCCGCACGCTCACCGCCGAGCTGTCGCGCATCGACCTCGTGCTGCTGGGCCATGTGCACGAGGACCACATGGTGGCGCTGGGCCGCATGCCGCACGCGCAGGTACAGGTGCATGAGGCCGATGTGGAGGCCGCGCGGTCCTGGGACGGGCTGGCGCGGCACTACGGCTACCCGCCACCAGTGCTGGAGGCCGTGCGCGCCATGATCGAGCGCGACTTCGACTACCACCCGCGCCCGGATGCCACGGCCTACACCGACGGGCAGGTATGGGACCTCGGCGGCGGCGTGCGCGTGCGCGCACACCACCTTCCCGGCCACACGGCCGGCCACTGCGCTCTGGTCGTGGAAAGCGAGGGCGTGGCGTTCATCGGGGACATCGACCTGACGGGTTTCGGGCCGTATTACGGCGACGCCACCTCGGACCTCGCGGCATTCCAGCGCAGTTTGCAGCGGGTGCGCGAACTGGACGCGCGCGTGTGGGTGACCTCGCACCACCGCGGCGTGCTCACCGACCGCCGCGCCTTCGAACACGCGCTGGCGCATTTTTCCGCCAAGATCGACGAGCGCAGCGAACGTCTGCTTGGCTACCTGCACGAGGGACCACAGAGCCTGGATCAGCTGGTGCAGCGGCGTTTGCTGTACCCGGTGGGCTTCGAGTGGCCGTATGTGGACAGCGCGGAGCGGCGCAGCATCCAGCAGCACCTCACCTTGCTGGAAACACAGGGCGCGGTTCGCCAGAACGTCGCCGGGCATTACTGGCTGGCCTGAAGGCAAGCGGCGGCCGTGAAGGTGCCAGACAGGGTATTCGGCCAGGACACACCACAACCGGCTTGCATGCGCTGCGGGCAGGTGCAGCCGCCGAACGGGTCCCCGGCAGGAGCGAGGCAGCGAGGTGTGCGGGCGGCGAGCCCGCCCACCGGCGCTACCCCGGGAAAGGACTAGCGTTTGTTCAAGTGCTCGCGCACCGCTTCGGCGGAGACGCCGACCGCGCGAACGGCGGCGCGCAACTCGTCGGGGGTGCAGCCCAGCGCCTCAGTCCAGTACTGCACCTCGTAGTCTTCGTTCACGTCAATGCGGGCGCGGTCCTGCGGGCCGCGATCATTCTTGTCGTCGGACATATCGCTCTCCCGTGCGTGGTTCAGGGATAGGCCGCCAAAAGCTCCTGCTTGCGCGCGAACATCTGTTCGCCCAGCGCCACCAGGTCCATCTTGGTGCTCTTCTTGGCCTTGGGGAACATCTCGTTTTGCTCTTCCTTCACGTGGTGCTTGACGAACTCGCCCATCACCGTGACCTTCGCGTCGTACTCCTCGCCGCCCGGCTCCACGCCCTGCACCTGCGCTATCAAGTCCTTCACCGACTGGTGCTCGACATGGGCCTCGGGCACCAACTCCTTGTCGCGCAGCGCTGCCTTGAACGCCGGGTAGAAGATCTCTTCCTCAAGCTGGGTGTGTATGGTCAGCTCCTTGCAGATCTCGTCCACTATTTTTTTCTTGCGGCTGGCCGAGCGCGCCTTGGAAAATTCTTCGAACAGGCCGTTCACCAGTTTGTGGTCGGCGCGCAGCATCGCGGTGGCCTCTTGGGGTTTCGCAGCCTTGGGTGCTGCCTTTTTCGCTGTAGCCATGTCGTGGTTTCCTTTTTCGTGGGAGTTGGGAATTGCGGCCCAAACGTGCCACCGCTGCGACGGCGGCATGGCATGCTCGCCTGAAACGCCACGCCCCGTTGTAGGGGCGCGGCCGCCACCTGCGTAGGCCGCCATGCGGATATCTCGCTTCTCCCGGGCGCGCAAAGCGCAGGCGTTCTCGCCCCGCGATGCCGGGGCGGGGACGCACGACCGCATCATTTCCTGCGCATCTCCCGCACCTTGTTCCATGCGTTCCTGCGCCTTCGCGAGAGCACATTGGCCAGCAGGTGGAGGGCAGCAATCGCCGCCGCTTCGATGGCGACGCGGGCGGCAGCGGCGCCCAGCTGCGCGTCTGCGACGGCGATGTGGGCGGCCGTCTCGCGCTGCAACGACACAGCGCCGCCCAGAGCAGGGGTCGCTCCTGACGCCGCAGGGGTCGACCGATCGGCCTCCTGGGGCGTTCCGGCCTCTGCCGTCTTCTTCGTCGCAGCCGCGGCGCGTGCGCCAGAGGTCGAGCCGTGTTCGTCGGCATAGACCTTGGTGAACTCCGCACCCAGCAGGAAAATCTGCGCCGCGTAGTACACCCACGCCAGTAGCACCACGAGCGAGCCGGCCGCCTGGAAAGACTCCGTGATACCGCTCTTGCCGATGTACAGGCCGATCAACACCTTGCCCGCCTCGAACAGCACCGCCGTGACCACCGCGCCGATCCACACATCTCGCCAAGACACGGGCGTGGTCGGCATGAGCTTGAAGATCATGGCGAACAGGACCGTGGTGAAAAGGAGCGAGATCGCCAGGTTGACCACGTAGAGCAGCGCCTCTGACGCCGGCAGCAGGCCCGAGGCCCAGTTGCCCAGGGCGGCCGTGGCCGCGCCGACCGCCAGCGACACCATCAGCATGAACGCCAGGCCGAGGATCAGGCCGAAAGAGAGCAGGCGCGCGCGCAACACGGCCCAAACGCCCTGCGGCTTCTCCCTTTCGGGGACATGCCAGATCCGGTCGAGCGCGCTTTGCAGCTCGGCAAACACCGTGGTGGCGCCCACCAGCAGCACGACGATGCTCACGGCGCCCGCGACGAGCCCCCGGTCGGTGTCGCTGGCGTTGGCCACCAGCCCCTGGACGAGCTGGGCGCCGTCGCGGCCGATCAGCCCCGTCAACTGTCCGGTGATCTGGCCCATCACGGCCTCGCGGCCGAACAACGCGCCCGCCACGGCGATGACGATCACCAGCAGCGGCGCCAGCGAGAACATGGTGTAGTAGGAAATGGCGGCCCCCATGCTCGGCGCGAAATCATCGATCCACGCGGTGACCGCCTTTTTCCAGAGAGTGAAAGTGTGTTTGAGGTTCATGGCGCTCCTTGGCTGCGGCCTGATGGGCCCACGCGAGCATGGAGGGGTCTCGCGCCGAAGGCCGTAGGGCCGGCGGCTGAGCGCGCGTAAGAGCCGACGGGCATGCGGTCCTCTGGACATACCACCAGGAGGCGGCCCGACAGCCAGGGCGAGAACGCTGGGTCGGCCGAAGCCGCGGTATGCCTGCGGACGGCGGCCTTTTTCTTGTCCTGGGCCCTTGCCAGAAGACGTGGCCAGGGCCGTTTTCGCTGATGATGATGGCGGCGACCACCGGTGGTGGATCTTCAGGGGCGACATGCACCGTGCATGGCCTGCGCTTTCTTTCCGGACGGGACACGATGAAGGCACGTCTGCGATATTTTCTCAACGCATTGGGCGACGCGTTCTGGCTGCTGCCGGCGCTGATGGTTGCAGGCGCGAGCGCGCTGGCCGTGGTGCTGGTCGGTCTCGACCGCGGTGGTGCGCTTCCGCCCTGGCTCACCCAGAGCCAGTGGTTCTACAACGGTGGCGGCACCGGCGCCCGCACCTTGCTGGGAGCCATCGCCGGGTCGGCCATCGGCGTGGCGGGCACGGTCTTTTCGATCACCATCGCCGCGCTGTCGCTGGCCGCTGGCCAGATGGGGCCGCGCTTGTTGCGCAACTTCACGCGCGACCGGGGTGTGCAATGCACCCTGGGCGCCTATTTAGGCACCTTTTCCTATGCGCTGATGGTGCTGCGCACGGTGCGCACCCAGGACGAGGGCGCGTTCACGCCGCACCTAGCGCTCACGTTCGGCATCGTCCTGGCCTTCGCCTGCGTGGGCACTCTCGTGTACTTCGTGGCGCACATGGCCAACCGCATCAATGTGAGCACAGTGGTGGGTCTGGTGAGCGAGGACGTGCGCGCGGCCGTGCAGGCACTGGTCACGGACGAGGCGCAGAACGACCCTCCTGCGGCGGGCTTTTGGGACGGAGCGACGCCGGTCACTGACGACCGCCGCGGCTACCTGCACGAGGTGGACGAAGCCGCGCTGGCCGACTGGGCGGCCGAGCACGGCACGGCGCTACAGCTGCTGGTGCGGCCCGGCGACTTCATTTTTCCCGGCGCGCCCATTGCGCTGCTGGCGCGACCGGCGGACGGCGCGCAACAGGCGGTCCGCAACGCGACCGCGCTGGGTGCCATGCGGGGCAACGGCGGGCATGCCGAGCATGCCGTGCGTCAACTGGTCGAGGTGGCGGTACGCGCCCTGTCGCCCGGAATCAACGACCCGCATACCGCCATGACGGTGCTGGACCACCTGGGCGCAGCGCTGTGCGACATCGCGGGCCATACGCTGCCCACCGGCGTCGCGTTGCGCGACGGCCGCGTGGTGCTGGTCAGGTCCGCTACCAGCTACCGCCGATTGACGAACGTCATGCTGCACATGGTGCGACAAAACGCCATGGGCAGCGCGGCGGTGTTGATGCGCCTGTTGCACGTGCTCACCGCCGTGC
Source organism: Burkholderiaceae bacterium (assembly GCA_032059585.1). GTDB lineage: Bacteria > Pseudomonadota > Gammaproteobacteria > Burkholderiales > Burkholderiaceae_C > Melaminivora. The sequence goes on along the minus strand of DAMCAL010000001.1, from coordinate 31,836 downwards.
TCACCTGTGAGGCCGACGGCAGCCGCCGCGCCATCCTCGCCGACCACGCAGAGCTGGCCTGGGCAGATGCCCAGCGCACGGTCGGCAACCCTGCGGACGTGCGCGACATCGCACGGCGCTACCAGGCGTTTCGCTGCGTGCTCGAGCACTCGTCCCCTCTGCAGGACGCGCGGCGCACGGACGCTGCCGCGGGCGAGAGGCAGGAACGCTGAATGCTGGACGTCGCCGCGATCTGCCTGGTGGTCACTGCGTTGCTGGCCTATGTGAACCATCGCCTGACGCGACTGCCCACCTCCATTGGCGTGATGATGATCGCGCTGGTTCTGTCGCTGGCGATGGTCGGGCTGGATACCCTCGGTGTAGCGCCCGGCCTGCGCAGCTATGAGGCGTCGTTCATGCGTTCGGTCAACTTTTCTAGCGTGCTGATGCAGGGGATGCTGTCCTTCTTGCTGTTCGCCGGCGCGCTGCACGTCGACCTGGGTGAGCTGAAGAAATACCGCTGGCCGGTGGCAGCCCTGGCGATCGGGGGGACCTCCATCTCGACCGCGCTGGTGGGGGGGGCGATGTGGTGGGTGCTGCCCTTTGCAGGGATCGAACTGCCGCTGCTGCACTGCCTCATCTTCGGTGCGTTGATTTCGCCCACCGATCCGATCGCCGTCATGGGCATTCTCAAGTCGGTGGGCGCGCCGAAGGAGCTCGAGCTGGTCATTGCCGGCGAGTCGCTGTTCAACGACGGGGTGGGGGTGGTGTTGTTCGCGCTGCTGGTGGGGGTGCTGGCGACGGGCGACGTCCCGACTGCGGGTGCCGCGGCAGGATTGCTGCTGCGCGAAGCGGGCGGCGGCCTCGCGTTCGGCCTGCTGCTGGGCTACGTCGTCTTTCGGCTGCTGCGCAGCATTGACCAATACCAGGTCGAGGTGCTGCTGACCCTTGCGGCGGTGATGGGTGGGTATGCCCTGGCCAGCCATCTGCATGTGTCCGGCCCGCTGGCCATGGTCGTATGCGGGCTGATGGTGGGCAACCAGGGCCGTGCGCGCGCCATGTCCGACCAGACACAGCGCTACCTGTCGATGTTCTGGGAGCTGGTGGACGAGATCCTGAACGCGGTGTTGTTCGTGCTGATCGGCCTGGAGGTGATCCTAATCGCGTTCTCGCTGCCTTTGCTGTTGGCCGGTGCGCTGGCCATTGCCATCACGCTGGTGGCGCGGTGGCTCACCGTGGCCCTGCCGGCGCGGGTGGGGGCAAGCCGCCTGGGGCTGCCTGCGGGCACCACGCATGTACTGGCGTGGGGTGGTCTGCGCGGCGGGATTTCAGTGGCGCTGGCGCTGTCGCTGCCGGCTGGCCCTGCGGCCCAGACCGTCGTCGGCCTCACCTACTGCGTGGTCGTCTTCTCGATTCTGGTCCAGGGCCTGACGATCGGCCGCGTGGTGCGGTCCGCGTTGGGGCCGTTTCGGAGCAGCCTCTAGCCACCTGTGGCCAGGAAGTCCGTGGCTTTCCTGGACCCAAGGAGCGCTTCAGGTAGCAGGACTTGCGGTGGTGAAGCGCAAAAAAAGCCCAAGTGCGCGAGCACTTGGGCCTGTATGTGGCGGAGAGGGCGGGATTCGAACCCGCGGTGGGGATTAGCCCACACACGCTTTCCAGGCGTGCGACTTAAACCGCTCATCCACCTCTCCGAAGCCCGCGATTATAGCCACCCCGCGGGGCCATTTTCGTGAGGGAGCCACTCGTTCAGCGTCTGTGGAGGCTATTTTTTCTGCCGGGCCGCCAGAGCCGCGCTGCGGATGCCGTCCAGCGTACCGGTCGGTGTGATCGCCTGCGGGTCGAGCAGGCAATGCACGATGGCTGGCAGGCCGCTGGCGCGCGCGCGGGCCAGCGCAGGCGCGAACTCTTCGGTGCGCTCCACGCGCTCGCCGTGGCCCCCGAAAGCGCGCGCATAGGCGGCGAAATCCGGGTTCTGCAGTTGGGTGGCACTGACGCGGCCGGGGTAGTCGCGTTCCTGGTGCATGCGGATGGTGCCGTACATGGCGTTGTCCAGCAGCACCACCACGATGGGCAGGTGGTATTGCACCGCCGTGGCGAATTCCTGGCCGTGCATGAGAAAGTCCCCGTCGCCGGAGAAAACCACCACCTCGCGCTCCGGCCACAGACGTTTGGCGCCGACCGCGGCCGGCAATCCATAGCCCATGGAGCCACTGGTGGGCGCCAATTGCCCGCCATAGCAGGTGAACGGCCAGAACCGGTGCACCCAGGTGGCGAAGTTGCCCGCGCCGTTGCACAGCACGGTGTCCGCCGGCAGTACCGTGCGCAGGTGCTGCATCACCTCGCCCATCTGCAGGGGGCCGGGAATGCGGATGGGCTCGGGATCGCTCCAGGCCAGGTACTCGGCACGGGCCGCCTGGGTGTGCGCCGCCCAGCGCACCGGCGCGGACGGTGCCATGGAGGCAAGGGCCTCGGCCATCGCCCGGGGCGTGGCGTGGATCGCCTGCGCCGGACGGTACAGCCGTCCCAGCTCGTCGGCGTCGGCATGCACATGCACCATCTGTTGCGCCGGCACGGGAATGCCCAGCAGCTCGTAGCCCTGCGATGGCACTTCGGACAGCCTGCCACCCAGCACCAGCACCAGGTCGCTGGCGCGGATGCGGGCCAGCAGCTTCGGGTTCGCCCCCAGGCCCAGGTCGCCGGCGTAGCTGTCGTGCCCGGCGGAAAACAGCATCTGCCGGCGAAACGAGCAATACACCGGAAGCTGCCAGGCGCCCGCGAATGCCTGCAGATCGCGCACCGCCTGTTCCGACCAGCGGCTGCCGCCCACGATGACGACAGGCCGCTCGGCCGCCCGGAGCCGTCCTGCCAGCTCCTGCATGGCAGCCGCGCCGGGGTGCGTTTCGTTCACGGCGTAGGGCAGGGCGTCCGTTGCCTCCACCATGTCCGTCAGCATGTCCTCGGGCAGGGCGACCACCACCGGGCCGGGGCGGCCCGAGGTGGCGACGTGAAAGGCGCGCGACAGCAGTTCGGGCAGCCGCCGCGCATCGTCGATCTGCACCACCCATTTCGCCATGGTGCCGAATACGGCGCCGTAGTCGATCTCCTGGAACGCCTCGCGCCCGAGCGCACCGCGTGCCACCTGGCCCACGAACACGATGAGCGGCGTCGAGTCCTGGTGTGCGATGTGGATGCCTGCCGACGCGTTGGTCACCCCCGGGCCGCGCGTCACGAAGCAGATGCCCGGGCGTCCCGTGAGCTTGCCTTGCGCCTCGGCCATCATCGCCGCGCCGCCCTCCTGGCGGCAGACGGTGACGGCGATGTGCGCATCGTGCAGCGCATCAAGCACGGCCAGATAGCTTTCGCCGGGCACGCAAAAGAGCTGTTGCACACCGTGCACCAGCAGTTGCTGCACAAGAATCTGGCCACCGGTGCGCAGGGAAGCGGTGGGCGCGGAAGAGGAATGAGGGTGCATGGGGATCAAAAAGGGATCGCCGCGCGCGCTCAGGCAAACCTTGAGCGCAGCGCGGCGCGGGCGTGACGCCGCAGCTTACTGCTGGTAGCTTTCCAGGGGCTTGTCGTTGGGCTTGGCGAACAGTTCGCGCAAGGTGCTGCCCAGCGGCAGGTTCAGGCTCACGTTCTTGGGCGGAATCGGGCTCACGAACCACTTGTTGTAGAGCTTTTCCATTTCGCCGGACTGCATCAGGCGCGTGATCACGCCGTCCACGGCGGCCTTGAAGACCGGGTCGTCCTTGCGAAAGAGCAGGGCGATGGGCTCGGCGCCCAGCGGCTCGCCCACGATGCGGTAGGCGTCTGGCTCGCGCGAGGAGGCGATCAGACCCGCCAGCAGGTTGTCGTCCAGCACGAAGGCGTCGGCGCGGCCCGACTCCAGCAGCATGAAGCTTTCGTGGTGGTCCTTGCCCAGCACGGTCTTGATGGGAACGCCCACGGTGCGCTCCTGCTTGCGCAGCAGCTGCACGGCCGTGGTACCCGTCGACGCCGCCACGGTGCGCCCGCCCAGTTGGGCGATCGACTTCAGATCAGAGTCCTTGCGCACGGCCATGCGCACTTCGCTCACGTAACTGGTGACCGCAAAGGACACCTGCTGCTGGCGTGCCAGGTTATTCGTGGTGGGGCCGCAGCCGATGTCCACCGTGCCGTTGGACACCAAAGGCAGCGTGCTCTGCGCCGTGATCGCCATGTATTCCATGCGCGCGCTGGGCACCACTTCCTGGAGCACCCGCTCGCACAGCTCGACGTGGTAGCCCACGAACTTGTCGTGCGCACCCAGCGCATAGGCCATGGGGGGCGACGCCTCGCGCACACCCAGCACCACTTTGCCGGACGACTTGATCTTCTCCAGCGTGGGCGACGTTGCCTGGGCATGCGCCGCCGGCAGCGTGGCGCACCACAGTGCCAGGAAGGCGCCCGCGACGCTGGCCAGGGAAGAATGGATACGGCTCATGGGTGTCTCCTTCGGTTTGTTGTGTGTGTTGCAGGTTTTGCAGCCGAACGACTATCCCTGCGGGGCGCCAGCTTGCATAGCGATAAAGCAGAACGACATCATGACGAACGGGAATGAACTGGCACACAATCGACCGTGGCCGCTTCACGGGCTGCGACACAGGCAGACAGCATGTGGGCTCCGCAGTGGCGACCAGTCTGGCGCCTTCATTCCTTCATCGCATGATCATCTTCCGCAAGACGTTCCTGCCCGCCATCACCGACCTGCTGGCATTCGAGGCTGCGGCGCGCCACGCCAGCATCTCGCGCGCAGCGCAGGAACTGCACCTGACGCAAAGCGCGGTGTCGCGCCAGATCCGCCAGCTGGAGCAGCACCTGGGCATGGCGCTGTTCCACCGCGTGCGCCAGCGCATTGTCTTGACCGATGCGGGGCGGGTGTACGCCGCCGACGTGCGCGCAGCGCTGCAGCAGCTCTCGGCCAGCACGCAAAAGGCGATGGCGTTCTCGCACGCGGCCGGCCTGCTCAACCTGGCCGTGCTTCCCACGCTGGGCACGCGCTGGTTGATTCCGCGACTGCAGTCGTTCATGGACCGCCACCCCGAAGTGACGGTGAACTTCGCCGCGCGCACCGAGCCGTTCGAGTTCGCCGGCAGCCCGTTCGACGCGGCGATCCACTTCGGCGCGCCGAGCTGGGCAGGGGCCGTGTGCGAGTTCCTGATGCACGAGGCGGTGGTGCCGGTGGCCAGCCCGGCATTTCGCGACGCCCACGGCGTCCAGGCACCGCAGGATCTGCTGCGCGTGGTCCTGTTGCAGCAAAGCACGCGGCCGACGCAGTGGGCGCAGTGGTTCGAGCACGTGGGCCTGGACAGCGCCGTGGCCCTGCGCGGCCCGCGCTGCGAGCACTTCGCCATGATCGCGCAGGCGGCGGCCTGTGGGCACGGCGCGGCACTGCTGCCGCGCTTTCTCATCGCGCAGGAACTGGCGAGCGGCGCGCTGGTGGAGCTTTCGGCGCACGCGCTGGTGAGCGACGAGGCGTACTACCTGGTGTACCCGGAGGCGCGCGCCCAGACGCCCCTGGTGCACGCGTTTCGCGACTGGCTGGTGGCCGAGTGCGCGGCGGAGGCATGAGGCGGCGGTGACCGGCCCGCGCACGTCAGCGCGGCAGGCACACCACCACCTTGCCGCGCGCATGGCGTGTTTCGGTGCTCGCAAGCGCCTGCAGCGCATCGCCGAAGGCAAAGGGCGGCTGCGTCACCACACGCAGCCGCCCGGCCGCGGCGTCTTCCAGCAACTGCTGCAGGACCGCCGGCCCGCCCTCGGGTTGGCCCATCTGCCGCACGGAGATGTCGCGTTCTGCAAGCACCTGCGCCGCATCGCCCGACACGGTGACCACACGCCCGCCATCGCGCACCGCCGTAATGGAACTGGCGCCGGTGCCGGGCTGGATGGCGAGCGCAGCGTCCACGCCGTGGCCGGCCCAGCTCTGCACGGCGCGGGGCCAGGCGGTGTCCCGGTAGTCCACTGCGAGCTCCGCGCCCAGGCTGCGCAGGTAGGCGTGGTTGGGCGGCGAGGCCGACGCCGCGACGCGGACACCGCCCCGCGCCGCCAGTTGCACGGCCAGCGTGCCGATGGCGCCCGACGCGCCCGCGATGAACAGCGTTTCGCCCCGGGCCAGGTCCAGGTCCGCCAGGGCCTGCAGGGCGGTGCGCCCGGCCACCGGCAAGGCGGCCGCCTCGGCGGACGGCAAGGCCTCGGGCACCGCCACCAGCGCGTCGCGCTGCACCACCGCGCCCAGGGTGCCCAGGTTCCACCCTGCGGCTGCTGGCTGCTGACAAACGCCACCCGCAAGCCGGGCCCGTCTGGCGCCGTGGAGGACACCACACGGCCGACGCCTTCGATGCCGATCACGCAGGGGCACCGCGCGGCCGCTGGAATGAAATAGCGGTCGTGCACGCCCACGCCGAACGCTTCCATCGCCACCAGCACCTCGTCGGGGCCGGCAACGGGAACCGCCACCTCCACCCGGCGGACCTCCAGCGTGTCTGCGGCGGTCCGTGCGAATGCGGGCATGGTCGTCCTGGCAGTCGTCCTCTGTCGTCTTCGTGGGGATGGTCGCGGGAGATCATGGCATGGCCCCAAGGACGGGTGGCTTGCGCCGCGTCCCCCGCCGGGTCACGGGCTCACGGCGTCAGCACCACCTTGCGGCATTCCTCCGCGCGCTTTTCGAACATTTCGTAGCCCCGCGCGGCCTCCACCAGCGGCATGCGGTGGGTGATGATGGTCTGCGGCCGCAGGCGTCCTTCGCCGATCAACGCCAGCAGCTCCGGCATGAAGCGCTGCACGTGCGTCTGCCCCATCTTGAAAGTCAGCCCTTTCTCGAACGCGTCACCGAACAGAAAGCCGTGGATGAAGCCTGCATACACGCCGGGCATGCTCACCACCCCGCCGCGCCGCGTGGCCGCGATGCACTGGCGCAGGGCCTTGCCGCTGGAGCCTTCCACCTTGAGGGTGGTGAGCAGCGTCTCCAGCGCGCTGCCCTTGGCCTCGAAGCCGATCGCATCGATGCTGGCGTCGGCGCCATGGCCGCCGGTTGCCTCCAGGATCAGCTCGGCGGGGTCCTCGTGTTCATCGAAGTTGATGGGTATGGCGCTGTACTCGCGTTGGGCGAAGGCCAGGCGGTAGTCGTGGTGGTCCACGATGAAGATTTTTTCGGCGCCCAGGTAGCGCGCACACAGGGCCGTCATCCAGCCCACCGGGCCAGCGCCGAAAATCGCGACCGTCGCGCCCGGCCCGATCTCGGCGTTCAGCGCTGCCTGGTAGCCGGTGGGCAGGATGTCCGAGAGGAACAGCACCTGCTCGTCGGCCAGCGCCTGCGGGATGACGATCGGCCCGGCGTTGGCCTTGGGCACGCGCACGTACTCGGCCTGGCCGCCGGCATAGCCGCCGTACAGGTGCGAATAGCCGAACAGTCCGGCACCCGGCGTGGCCGATTTTTTGTTCAGGATGGCGCCGCGCCCCGGGTTGGTGTTCTCGCAGGCGGCAAACAGGGTCTTGTCGCAGTAAAAGCACTGTCCGCAGGCGATGACGAACGGCACCACCACCCGGTCGCCGCGCCGCACGCGGGTCACCGCCGCTCCCGTGTCCTCCACGATGCCCATGAACTCGTGGCCGAGGATGTCACCGTGCTCCATCCCCGGGATCTTGCCGCGGTAGATGTGCAGGTCCGAGCCGCAGATGGCAGTGGCGGTGACGCGCAGCACGATGTCGTCGGGCGCCGTCAGCACCGGATCGGCGACGGTTTCGACACGCACATCCCGTGCACCCTGGTAGGTCAACGCTTTCATGCTCGGCTCCTGGGGCGAAAGCGCCAATCTAGGAACGGAGGGCAGAAGCCCGTGTGGTCCCGCGAACCGGCCGTTTGTAGGGCGCGGGCGACACGCAGGCCGCGGTAGGCTCGGCGCATGTGGACCTGGATGTTCGATGCGCACCCGCGGCTCTTCGTGGGTGCGGCCGCGCTGCTGGTAGCCCTGGCGGTGGACGTGCTGTGGGGCGAGCCGCCGGCGCGCCTGCACCCGGTGGTGTGGATGGGCGCCGCCCTGGGCTGGTGCGGCAAGCGGATCGCGCCGCGACAGCCGTGCGCGCGAGATTGGCAGTCTTTTTGGCTCGCAGCGCTTGTCTGGTGTGCGCTGGCAGCTATCGTCTTGATAGCATCGGCTGGCCTGCAGCGTGCAGTGCTCCACCACCTGCCGCCCTGGGCGGCAGCCCTGGCGCTGGGCGCGCTGCTCAAGCCGTTGCTCGCCTGGCGCATGCTCGGGCGCGAGGTCGGCGCCGTGGAGGAGGCGCTGGCGCGGTCGCTTGCCGAGGGCCGGGCGCGGCTGGCCTGGCTGGTCAGCCGCGAGACGTCCGGGCTGGATGCGGCGCAGGTGCGCGAGAGCGCCATCGAGACCCTGGCGGAGAACCTGTGCGACTCGGTCGTGGCGCCACTGCTGTGGTTTGCCGTGCTCGGCCTGCCCGGCGCTGCGCTGTACCGTTTCGCCAACACCGCCGACGCCATGTGGGGCTACCCCGGCTGGCGTGGCGAGGGCCGCGCCCGGCGGCACTGGCAGTGGGCAGGCAAGTGGGCAGCGCGTGCAGACGATGGCCTGAGCTGGCTGCCGGCGCGGCTGACCGCGGCGCTGCTGGTGCTGGTGGGCGGGCGGCCCGTGTTGCTCGCGCAGCTGCGCCGCGACGCCCGCGCCACCCCGTCGCCCAACGGCGGCTGGCCCATGGGCGCCATGGCGCAGCTGCTGGGCGTGCGGCTGGGCAAACCCGGCGTCTACACGCTGCACTCCGAAGGCCACCCGCCCGCCGCGCCGCAGGTGGCCCAGGCGTTGGTTCATGCACGAAAAGTGGTGCTGGCGCTTGCTGGTATTGCGCTGGCAGCTATGATTTTTGAAATTTTCGATTGGATGCAACGTTGAGCGTTCCCTTGCATGGCGGGCCCGATGCCCTGGGCGTGCCGCCGCACGATTTCTCCACCAACGCCAATGCCTGCGGTCCGTGCCCGGCGGCGCTGCAGGCGCTGGCCCGTGCCGACCGCGCCCGCTACCCGGACCCTGCGTACAACGCACTGTGCGAGGCGCTGGCCGCGTTCCATGGGGTGCAAGCATCGCGCGTGGTGGTGGCGGCCAGCGCCAGCGAATTCATCCACCGCGTCACGGCTCTCGCGGCGCGACGGGGCCTGCGCCGGGCGGTCGTGCCCGCGCACGGCTACGGCGACTACATGCGGGCCGCACATGCCTGGGGCCTGGCTTGCGGGCCGGCCGCGCTGGCGCATGGCGCGCCGGCCGCGGCCCCCGCACTGCACTGGCTGTGCGAGCCGTCCAGTCCGCTCGGAGCGGTGGAGCCTGCGTTGTCCGCCGAAGCCGAAGGGCAGGGCGGCTGGCAGGTGGTGGACTGTGCCTATGCGCCGCTGCGGCTGGACGGGCGCGCCACGCCGCTGCCGCGCACCGCCTGGCAGATGTGGTCGCCCAACAAGGCGCTCGGCTTGACCGGCGTGCGCGCCGGGTACGCCATCGCGCCGGCAGCGGCGGTGCAGGACGGCAAGGCAGACGCGTTGCGTGCGCTCGCGCCTTCCTGGCCCCTGGGAGCCGACGGCGTCGCGCTGCTTGCCACGTGGACGGGCGACGCGGCGCAGCAGTGGCTGGCCGCGTCGCTGCCGACGCTGCGGCAGTGGAAGGCGGCGCAACAAAACGTCTGCGAGGCCCTGGGCTGGCACGTGGTGCCGAGCAGCCTGGCCAACTTCTTCACGGCGCGTCTGCCCGGTGGCGACACTTCCGTGCTGCCTGCACTGCGCGCTGCGGGCATCAAGCTGCGCGACTGCGCGTCCTTTGGCCTGCCAGGCCACGTGCGGCTGGGCGTGCTGGCGCCTGCGTCGCAGCAGGCGCTGGCCCGCGCGTGGCGCGACTACCATCCGGCATGACCGATTTGTTGCCACCGCTGCGCTGCATCGACGTGCGGCGCTATATCACCCCCTTGCGCGAAGGCGGGTCCATGCCGGCCGTTGTCGAGGCCGACGACCTGGGGCAGTACGTGCTCAAGTTCCGCGGCGCGGGGCAGGGAGTGCGTGCGTTGATCGCCGAGATCGTGTGCGGCCGCCTCGCGCAGGCGCTGGAATTGCCGATTCCCGACCTGGTGCTGGCCACGCTCGACCCCGAGCTCTCCCGCACCGAGCCCGACCCGGAAATCCAGGACCTGATCCGCGCCAGCGCGGGCCTGAACATGGCGCTGGACTACCTGCCCGGCGCCGTCAATTTCGACCCCGCTGCCGACGAGGTGACGGCGGACTTCGCCTCGCGCCTGGTGTGGTTCGACGCGCTGGTGAGCAACGTGGACCGCACCGCCCGCAACACCAACTTGCTGGTGTGGCACCGCCGGCCCTGGCTGATCGACCACGGCGCCTGCCTGACGTTCCACCATGCCTGGAACGGCGTGGTGGCCGACCCGGCCAAACCGTTCGCGCCGGTGGCCGACCATGTGCTGCTGCCGCGCGCCGACCGGCTGTCGCAGGTGGACGGCGCGCTGGCGGCGCGCCTGTCGCCGGCGGTGCTCCAGGCGGCGCTGGCGGCGGTGCCCGACAGTTTTTTGCTGCTGGCCGGAGCGGACCGCGGGGGCACACCCTTGGCCGACCCGGCGCAGCACCGGCAGGCCTACGTGCAGTACTTCCAGGCGCGGCTGCAGGGCCGCAGCCGCTGGCTGCAAGGGGCGATCGATGCGCGCGGTTGAGCTCTACGACTACGCCACCGTCCGCGTGGTGCCGCGCGTGGAACGCGAGGAGTTCATCAATGCCGCGGTGATCGTGTCGTGCCAGCGCACGGGCTTCCTGCAGGCCGCGGTGGCGCTGGACGAGGCAAGGCTGCTGGCGCTCGACCCGTGGGCCGATGTGCCGCTGGTGCAGCGGCACCTGGCGGCGCTGGCGGCCATCTGCGCCGGCGATCCGGCGGGCGGGCCCATCGCCCGCTTGCCACACCGGGCGCGCTTTCACTGGCTGACGGCGCGGCGCAGCAGCATCATCCAGACATCGCCGGTGCATACCGGGCGCTGCGATGATCCGCAGTCCATGGTGGGGCACCTGGTGGCGTGCATGGTGCACCCCCACCCGCCCCGCCGCCCCTTTGTCGCACAGGAAACACGAACCCCATGACCGCCCGCTGCATCATGGTTTTGGGCACCAGCAGTGGTGCCGGCAAGAGCTGGCTGGCCACGGCGCTGTGCCGCTGGTACGCCGACCAAGGCCTGAAGGTCGCGCCGTTCAAGGCGCAGAACATGAGCAACAACGCGCGCGTGGTGGCCACGCCCGACGGTGAATATGGCGAGATCGGCAGCGCGCAGTACTTCCAGGCGCTGGCCGCGCGGGCCGTGCCGGACGTGCGCATGAACCCGCTGCTGCTCAAGCCCGAGGCGGACACGAAAAGCCAGGTGGTGCTGCTCGGGCGCGTGGACACCGCGCTGTCGCAAATGCCGTGGCGCGGGCGCAGCCAGCAGGTATGGCCGCAGATCGCCCAGGCGCTGGATAGCCTGCGCGCGGAAAACGACGTGGTGGTGATCGAAGGCGCGGGCTCGCCAGCGGAGATCAACCTGCACGCCAGCGACGTGGTGAACATGCGCGTGGCGCGCCACGCCGACGCGCGCTGCCTGCTGGTGTCCGACATCGACCGCGGGGGCGCCTTCGCGCACCTGTACGGCACGTGGGCGCTGCTGCCGCCCGACGAGCGCGCCCTCATCCGCGGCTTCGTGCTCAACAAGTTCCGTGGCGACGCCTGCCTGCTGGCGCCGGCGCCGCAGATGCTGGCCGAGCGCACCGGCGTGCCGGTGGTGGCCACCATTCCCATGCAGTACCACCACGGCCTGCCGGAGGAAGACGGCCTGTATGGTCAGGGCGCCGGCGGCGCGCAAGGCCCCGTGCACACGCGCGTGGCCATCGTCGCTTATCCACGCATCAGCAACCTGGACGAGTTCGCGCCGCTGCAGTTCACCCCCGGCGTCGCCGTGACCTGGGCGCGCACGCCGGCCGAGCTGCAGGGGGCCGACTGGATCGTGCTGCCCGGCAGCAAGGCGACCGCCGCCGATCTGGCGTGGCTGCGTGCGCAAGGGCTGGACAGCGCCATTGCCCGGCACGCCGCGCAGGGCAGGCAGGTGCTGGGCGTGTGCGGCGGCCTGCAGATGCTGGGGGAGGCGCTCATCGACACCGTGGGGGTGGACGGCAATGGCCCCGGTCTGGGTCTGCTCCCGCTGGTCACCAGCTTCGAGGCGCGCAAGGCGGTGCGCAGCACCCAGGCGCGTTTCGGCGACGTGGCGGGCCCCTGGGCGAGCTTGAGCGGCGTGGCGGTGCTCGGCTACGAAATCCACCACGGCCAGACCGCGCAGCACCCGGCCATGGCTGCCGCGGGCGACGTCGCCCGCGAGCCGATTCCCGGCCTGGCGTGGCAGAACGCCGCGGGCAACGTGCTGGGCGTGTACGTGCATGGCCTGTTCGAAAACGCCGGCGTGTTGCAGGCGCTGTTCGGCGGTGGGACGCACACGCTGGACGCGGTGTTCGAGCGCATGGCCGCCGGGGTGGGGCGTTGGTTCGATCCGCGGGTGCTTCGGCTCTGAAGCGCCGGCCCCGGCGTCAAGAAATTCAATCAAAACAGGCCACGGCGCTTGCTGGGTCTGCGCAACAAGCTATCAATACATGAGCATTCCCATGGCCTTTCCTGAGATTCTTTCGCTGGCGGACGCGGCGCTGCAGGCGCGCCTGCAGTCCCTCCTGGACGGCAAAACCAAGCCGCTCGGTTCGCTGGGGCGGCTGGAGCAATTGGCGGTCCGCGTAGGCCTGATCCTGGGCACGGAGGCCCCGGTGCTGCAGGCGCCGCAGATGCTGGTGTGCGCAGCCGACCACGGGCTGGCGGCGCAGGGCGTGTCGGCCTTTCCGAGCGATGTGACCTGGCAGATGGTGCACAACTTCGTCACCGGCGGCGCGGCGGTGAGCGTGCTCGCGCGCCAGCAGGCCTTGAGCCTGACGGTGGTGGACTGCGGCGTGCGCCACGACTTCGCGCCGTACCCCGGCCTGGTCGTGCGCAAGATCGCCCCGGGCACCCAGGACGCCAGCGCCGGCCCGGCCATGACGGCGGCGCAGTGCGCGCAGGCGATCGACAACGGCCGCGAGGTGGTGCGCGCGCTGCCGGGCAATGCGCTGCTGCTCGGCGAGATGGGCATCGGCAACACCTCCAGCGCCTCGATGCTGCTGGCGCGGCTGACGGACACCGACGTGGCCGAATGCACCGGCGCCGGCACCGGGCTGGACGCGGCCGGCGTGGCGCGCAAGGTGGCGGTGCTGCGCCAGGCGCTGGCGGCCAACGCGGGCGCACGCGAACCGTTGGCGGCGCTGGCGGCGCTGGGCGGCTTCGAGATCGCCACGCTGGTCGGCGCGGTATTGCAGGCCGCCCACGAGCGGCGCGTGGTCGTGGTCGACGGTTTCATCACCAGCGCGGCGGTGCTGGTGGCGGCGCGGCTGGCGCCGAACGTGCTGCAGCGCTGCGTGTTCGCGCACCGCTCCAGCGAGCAGGGACATGCGCGTTTGCTGGCGGCGCTGCAGGCCGAGCCGCTGCTGGAGCTGGGCCTGCGCCTCGGCGAGGGCTCGGGCGCGGCGCTCGCCTGGCCGCTGCTGGTGTCGGCCTGCGCCATCCTGCGCGAGATGGCCAGCTTCGAGGCGGCAGGGGTGTCCAACCGCGGCTGAAACGCCGGCGATTCAGCCCACGCAGGTCTGGTTGCGCCCCTGCGCCTTGGCGCGGTACAGCTGTGTGTCGGCGCGCGCGAGCATCGCGTCCACCGTGTCGTGGGCGCCCTGCCAGCCGGTCAGCCCGATGCTGACCTGGCAGTCCAGCGCATGGCCGCTGGCCAGCGCGGCATGGATGCGCCGGGCCAGGGTCTGGGCGGCCGCGGCGTCGGTCCCGGGCAGCAGGGCCACGAATTCCTCGCCGCCGTAGCGGCCCAGGCGATCGGTGCGGCGCAGCAGTGCCTGCACCGACTGTGTGAAATGCTGCAGCACCCGGTCGCCATGCTGGTGGCCATGGGTGTCATTGACGGCCTTGAAATGGTCCAGGTCCAGCAGCATCACGCTGAAGGGTTGGGGCTGGCGCAGGGCGCGGTCGCGTTCCTCCTGGCACTTCGCCAGGATGGCGCGGCGATTCAGGGCCCCGGTCAGGCCATCATGCGTGGCCATGTGTTCGAACTCGGTATGTACCCGGTCGGTGGCCATGAGCACGGCGCCGATGGTCAGCAGCAGCACCACGGTCACATGCGCGCCCAGGTGCAGCACCTGCACGAACGACGGCTCCATCAGGCCTGCGTCCTGGTAGTGCGCCAGCGCCGTGGCCGCGCGCACCAGCAGGGCGGCGATGTGCAAGGCTTGCGTGGTCTGCACCAGCCGCGCGGGAAAGCGCCGCGGCCCATGGCGCCACAGCAGCGCGAAGGTCCACGCATGGAGGGCCGCGATGGCCAGCGAGATGAAGGCCAAGCGCACCGGGTACGACGGCGCGACCCAGATCAGCCACGCCACCGGCACCAGCGCTGCCAGCCAGATGCCCAGCAGCACGTGTTTGAGATCGGGCTGCTGGAGGAAGCGGCGGCAGCCCAGGTGAAACAGCAGCAAACCACCGAGCACGCAGGCATTGGCCAGAAACAGGGGTACCTGCAGCCACTGCGCAGACGTCATCAGGTGCAGCAGCGCTCCCAGCGCCCATACCAGGGGCGCACAGGCCCACTCGCGCAGACCACGGATGTTGCGCGGGTAGTAAAGCCGCATGAAGGCCAGAACCGCTCCCATGACCAGTGACATGAAAACGGCCATGGCGATCAGCGAGCGCGGGTCAAGCGAACTCATGGACCGGAGGCAGGTGTATGTGATTGTAAGTACCCTGAAGATTACCAGGGTGTGGCGGGGGCGGACCAGCCGCCTCCGACTGCCTTGAACAGCGCCAGCTGGTTGTTCAGTTGCGACTGCCGCAGGTTGAGGAGCTCGATCTCCGTCTGGTAGAGGTTGCGCTGGGCGTCCAGCTCTTCCAGGTACGCGGCGTAGCCCGCCTCGTAGCGGTCGCGTGCGTACTGCAGCGAGCGTGCCAGCACTTCGCGCCGGCGCGTGGCGTGCTGCATCTGCTCCTGCAGCCGGGCGTCCGCGACCAGGGCGTTTTCCACCTCGGCCAGGGCGTTCAGCACCGCGCCGCGGTAGGCGAATGCCGCCTGGTCGCGCTGCGCCGCGCTGCTGTCGTACTGTGCCTGCAGCCGGCCCTGGTCAAAGAGCGGCGCCAGCACGCTGCCGCCCAGGCTCCACACCGCCACCGGGTTGTAGTGCAGCGCGTTGGTGTACAGCGCGCCCAGGCTGGCGCTCAAGGCAACCTGGGGCAGGAAGGCCGCTCGGCTGGCCTGCAGGCTGGCGTCGCTGGCAGCCAGCAGGGCCTCCGCCTGCGCCAGGTCCGGGCGGCGGCGCAGCAGTTCGGACGGCAGCGCCACTGGCACGGCGGGCAGCTGCAGCCGGGCGAAACGTGCGGCCTCAGCCTCTGCCGTGTCGCGCTGCGCCGGCAGCTGTCCGGTCAGCAGGCGCAGCGCGTTGTACTGGCGCGCGATGGCGCCCTGCAGCTGCGGCAGCGACTGCAGCACCGCCTGGTATTCGGATGCCGCCTGGGTGGACTGCAGCTGCGAGGTGTAGCCGGCGCTGGCCTTGTCGCGGGCGATGCGCAGCGCCTCGGCGCGCGACGCGGCGGTTTCGCGCGTCAGCTGCAACTGCGCCTCCAGCGCCAGCAAGCCGATGTAGGTCTGTGCGGTGGTGGTGGCAACGGCCAGCGCAACGCCTGCCTGGTCGGCCTCGGAGGCTGCCAGGCGCAACCCCGCCGCGCCGGCCTGGCTGCGCAGGCGGCCCCACAGGTCGGGCTCCCACGAGGCCTGCAGGCCCGGCTGCGCGACACGCGCCGTGGCTTCGCCCGTGGCGCCCAGCGTGCGCTGCGCCTGCAGGCCCAGCGTGCCCGACAGGGCGGGGCCGAGCGCGGCGCGCGCCAGCGCGAGCTGGGCGCGCGTCGCGTCCAGCCGGCTGCCGGCGGCCAGCAGGTCGGCGTTGTAGGCCAGGGCGGCCTGCACGTGGCCGTCCAGCGCCGGGTCGCCGAAGGCGCGCCACCACTGCTGCGGGATGGGCGCGCCGCTGAGGTGGGCGTGGGCGCCGGCAGGCACGCTCCAGCGCGGCGGCGCGTCGATGCCGGCCAGCGCCGGGGCCTGCCGGTATGCGGGCATGCAGCCGGTGAGCAGGGTGGCGGCCAGCAGCAGCGCCATGGGGCCGCGGCACAAGGGCGCCTGCGCAGTGGTGGACGTGGCGCTCATGGCGCGCTCCCCGGGGCCGGTGCGCCGCCGCCGGTGGCTGGCGCCGCGGCGTCGGACGCCGTGTCCACCTCGGCGACCACCGACATGCCAGGGCGCAGGCGCGCAGCCAGCTCCTGGTCCGGGTCGAGCTGGATGCGTACCGGCAGGCGCTGCACCACCTTGGTGAAGTTGCCGGTGGCGTTGTCGGCGCGCAGCACGCTGAACTCTGAGCCGGTGGCAGGGGCGATCTCGCTGACCCGGCCGGTGAGCTGCGCGCCGCCCAGCGCGTCGACGGTGAAGCGCGCACGCTGACCCACCTGCATGTGCGCGGTCTGCGTTTCCTTGAAATTGGCCACCACCCACAGCGTGTCGGGCACCAGGAACAGCAGTTGCGAGCCGGCCGTGACGTACTGCCCCAGGCGCACGCCGACCTCGCTCAGCTGGCCCGCGCGCGGCGCGCGCACCTCGGTGTTGGCCAGGTCGATCTTCGCCAGGCCCAGCTGCGCCTCGGCCGCCTGCACCTGCGCCTGCAGGCCGGCGCGCGAGACGGTGGTGGATTTGATGGTCTGCTCGGCGATCGTGATGTCGGCGCGCGCCTTGCGCACGTTGGCATGGGCCAGCTCGGCGGTGGCACGCGCCTGGTCGCGCTCGCGCAGGGAGACCGAGCGGCGCGCGGCCAGGTCCTCGGCGCGTTTCAGGTCGGCCTGGGCGCGCTGGGCCTCGGCCTGCGCCGCCAGCAGCGTGGCGCGGCGGGCGCTCAGGCCCGCCTGGTTCTGCGCCTGCGTCTGGCCGAAGTTCGCCAGCTGTGCCTGGGCGCCGGCCCGCTGCGCCTCGGCGGCGTGGACCTTCTGCTGATACACCCGGTCGTCGATGCGCACCAGCAGCTGGCCGGCCTGCACTTGCTGGAAGTCGTGCACCAGCACCTCGGCCACGTGGCCGCTGACCTGCGGCGCCAGCACCGTGATCTGGCCGCGCACGTAGGCGTTGTCGGTGCGCTCGTGCGCGGTGGCGAACGGCCCCAAGCGCCAGGCCCACAGGATCAGCAACACGCCGACCAGCGCCACCAGCAGCATCACGATGACCGCCGTGCGCGAGGGCTTGACGGTTTTGGGCGCAGGCGCAGGCGCAGGCGCTGCAGGCGTGGGCGGGATGGCGGGCGCGGGGGCTTCGGCGGCCGGCGCCGGCTGCGGGGCGTTGGCGCCGTCGGCCAGTGCCTGCGGATCGGTGGCAGCCGGGCTGCCTGCGTCGCGTGGTTCGTCCTGCGGCGTGGAGCGCGGTGGGGGAGAGGGCGGGTTCATGGCGGTGTTCTTGTGTGAAAGCAGTCCGGAAGGGGCAACGGGACGTCAGGCTGAGGCGGCACCGGCCGCAGCCGGCGGCGCAGCGGGCGGGTTGGCGCGGGCCGCCACGGCGGCGCGGCGCACGCGGTACAGCGACCAGGCAAGAAAGGCCAGCGCCAGGGCGGCGATGACGCCGAACACGTCGTTGAAGGCGCGCACCGAGGCCTCGCGCCGTGCGACCTGCGCCAGCTGCGCCGTGCCCTGCGCGGCGCGCAGTGTCGGGTCGGCGATGCGCCCGGCCAGGCCGCCCTGCTGCATGGAAAGGCGCTGCGCCACCAGCGGGTCGTCGGCGCGCAGGTGCGTGTTGATGGACTGGGCGTAGGCCTGCGTGCGCTGCGCCTGCAGCGTGCCGAGCAGGGCCGGGCCCATCAGGCCGCCCACGCTTTGCGTGATGGCGAACAGCACCATGAAGGTGACCATGTGGTCCGGGCCGTGCTTGATGGCCTGGCCGAAGCCGATCATCATCAGCGGCCCCATGAACATGGACGAGGCCACTGCCAGCAGGAACTGGCTCAGATAGAAGTCGTGCGGGCGGCTGAGGCTGCTGGAATGGTGGTCGAGCCAGCCGCCGATGGCGATGAGCACGATGGACACCAGGATCTGCGGCACGACGGTCTTGGGGCTGAAGGTGACGGCCGAGACCGCCGTGCCGCAGACCATGCCCAGCAGCATCACGGCGTGCAGCAGCTGCAGCTGGTCCGGCCCCATGCCCAGCGAGCGCAGCAGGCCGATGGCGCCATAGGTCTGCTCGGACAGCAGAAAGCGCATCATCAGCGCGCCCAGGATGAAGCGCAGGATGGCGATGTTGGTCAGCCAGCGCACCTGCAACAGCGGGTTCTTGCGCCGGTACTCGACGATGACCCCGGCCGTGAGCAGCAGCAGCGAGCCGATCAGCGCCCAGGCCAGCCAGGGGCTGTCGGTCCACCAGCCGTTCAGGCCCTGCGCCAGCACGGCGGCCAGCAGCGCCACGCCGGGCGCGACCAGGGCGAAGGTCAGGAAATCGGTCTTCTCCAGCACCTGGATGCGCAGGCCCAGCGGCAGCTTCAGGATGACCACCGCCGCCAGCGAGCACAGCGCCAGCCCGCTTTCGAACAGGTACAGCGTGCGCCAGTCGCTGCTCTGCATGAGCGACGGCGAAATCACCCAGGCCAGTGGCGTGGCGAACTGCGCGATGCTCAAGCCCACCACCAGGCCGGCGCCCAGCTTGGCCTTCGGAAAGGCCTGCAGCATGTACAGCACCGCCAGGGTGTTGGTGGCGGCGCTGACGAAGCCGCTCACGCCGCGCACCACCAGCGCCATCTCGAAGCCCTCGATGAACAGGTGCAGCACCGTGACCAGCGCGTACAGGCCCAGGCCGAGTTCGGCGAACAGGCGGATGCCGTACTGCTGGCGGAACTTGTAGACCAGCAGGTTGGCCGTCACGCTGACCATGACGTAGGCGGCCGGCAGCCAGGTGACCTCGGCCGTGGTCAGGCCCAGCTGCCCGGCAATGGCCGGCAGGTTGGCCGACAGCAGGCCCGCACCCAGGCCGCCCGTCAGGCCCACCAGCACGGCCACGCAGGCATAGGCGATGCGCAGATGGAGCGGGTGGCGCAGCGATGCGGGCGAGCCCGGCATGCTGGGTTTTTCGTGCTCCTCCCAGTCGGGAACGGGGCCGATGACGCGCGGCTGCGGCTTCACCGGGCCGGCTCCCGGGGCGCATCGGCCGCGGGGCGCGCGCGCAGGCCGTCCAGCAGCAGCGCCAGTGCCCGGCGCGACAGGCTGCGACGCTGCGTTCGGCTGCGCCCGCGCAGGCCCGAGCCCAGCATGGTGGTGACCAGCAGCACATCGGCCACCGTCAGGTCGCAGCGGCAGGCACCTGCGGCGACGGCCTGGGCCAGAAGCGGTTTGACGAGGCCGGACAGGCGCTTTTGCGCCCGTGCCAGCACCGGGCTGTCGCGGCCGGTGGCGCGCCAGTGGTCGGCCACCGGGGCAGAGTCGGCGACCAGCGTCGCCATGTGCTCCAGGAGCATGAACAGGCCATCCTCCTGCCCGTCCAGCTGCTGCGCACGTGTTTCCAGTGCCTCGAAGCTGCGCTGCAGCAGCGCCGCCATGAGCGCGTCGCGGTCGGGAAAGTTGCGGTACAGCGTGGCGCGGCTGATGCCGGCCTGGGCGATGACCAGCTCCAGCGCGGCATGCACGCCATGCTCGGAAAACACCTGGTCGGCGGCGTCCAGAAGCAAGGAACGGTGCATTTGCGCGTCGGCGCGGCGGGGCGTGGTCTGCATGGCTCCGATGTTAGTACAAACGTACAAACACGTACGCTTATAAAGCGTACGGAAGTGTACGATTGTGGCCGGTGCGCGGTATTTTGAACGCCCTCGTCGCGGCTGTTGGGGCGCCCGTGCATGTTTACGCCTGTTGCCCCGGCCGCGCAATCATCGAAAGGAACCCTTGCATGTACGACCCATCCCATTTCCGTCTGGAGGGCCAGGTGGCTGTCGTGACCGGCGCGGGTGCCGGCATCGGCCGCGCCATCGCCGAGACCTTTGCCGGCGCTGGCGCCTGCGTCCTGGTCAGCGACCTGAGCGCAGACAGCGCGCAGGCCGTGGCGCAGTCCATCACCCAGGCTGGCGGACAGGCGGCCGCCATGGCCTGCGATGTGACGCGCGAGTCTGACCTGGAGCAACTGGTGCACGCCACCGTGCAGCGTTTCGGCAAGCTCACCACGCTGGTCAGCAACGCCGGGGGCGGCGGCCCGAAGCCCTTCGACATGCCGATGGCGGACTTTCGCCGCGCGTTCGAGCTGAACGTGTTCTCGCTGTTTCGCCTGGCGCAGCTGGCTGCGCCCGAGATGGAGAAGGCCGGTGGCGGCGCGCTGCTGGCGATCTCGTCCATGGCAGGCGAGAACAAGAACCGCCGCATGGCGTCCTATGGCGCGTCCAAGGCGGCGGCCAACCATCTGGTGCGCAACATCGCCTTCGACCTGGGGCCGCGCGGCATCCGCGTCAACGCCATCGCGCCCGGCGCCACACGCACCGAGGCGCTGGAGTCGGTGCTGAGCGACCAGATCCTGCAGGCCATGCTGCAGCACACGCCCATCCAGCGCCTGGGCCAGGCGCAGGACATGGCCAATGCGGCGCTGTTCCTGTGCTCGCCAGCCGCCAGCTGGGTCAGCGGGCAGATCCTCACCGTCTCTGGGGGCGGCGTGCAGGAGCTGGACTGAGCGCCTGCGCGGTGCGCGATGCAGGCGGGTGGAAAGATGGCGAACAAGCCGCTCTTCAAGGAAATCGACATGAAATACCTGCGCTCTCCAGCGCTGGCGCTGGCGCTGGCGCTGGCGGCTGCCACTGGCGCGGTCCAGGCGACGGCTCCCGCGCCGCTGTCTGCAGCCGCCTCCGACCCCCGTACGCTGGGTTGGATGCAGGGCTTTCCCCCGGCGGCGGACAAGACCATTCGCTTCACCGATGAGGACTACTTTGCGTTCCCCAAGTTGCGCTGGACGGTGTGCCACTTCCGCGAGCTGATGCCCACCGTGGCCGTGGACCGGGGGCGCGGTGCCGCCGGCGCGCTGCCCGAGGCGATCGACGGGACACTCGAGCAGGTGCGTTTCCGGCCCATGAACGGCGGTGCCGAGATGACCTGGGGCCAAGCGTTCGACGCCAACTACACCGACGGCGTCATCGTGCTGCACCATGGCCGGGTGGTCCACGAGCGCTACGCCGGCTGCCTGGCTGCGGACACGCTGCACGGCGCCATGTCGGTGACCAAGTCGGTCACCGGGCTGCTGGGTGAGATGCTGGTGGCCGAAGGAACGCTGGACGAGAACGCGCGCGTGGGCACGCTGATCCCCGAGCTGCAGTCCAGCGCCTTCGGCGACGCCACGGTGCGGCAGGTGATGGACATGACCACGGCGCTGGACTATTCCGAGGACTACGCAGACCCCCAGGCCGAGGTGTGGACCTATGCCAAGGCAGGCAGCCCGCTGCCCCCGCCGCCCGGCTACAGCGGGCCGCGCAGCTACTTCGGGTATCTGCAGACCGTGCAGAAGAAGGGTAGGCACGGCGAGGCCTTCGGCTACAAGACCATCAACGCCGACACGCTGGGCTGGCTGATCGCGCGCGCCAGCGGGCGCTCTGTCGCCCAGTTGCTGTCCGAGCGGATCTGGAGCCATTTGGGCGCCGAGCGCGAGGCTTTCTACACCGTGGATTCCATCGGCACGCCGTTCGCCGGTGGCGGCTTCAACGCCACGCTGCGCGACATGGCGCGCCTGGGCCAGCTGATGCTGCAGGGCGGGCGCTGGCAGGGGCGGCAGCTGGTCCCGGCTGCGGCCGTCGATCGCATCCGCCGGGGCGGCAGCCAGGCTGCGTTCGCGCGCGCGGACTATTCCCTCCTCAAGGGCTGGAGCTACGGGGGCATGTGGTGGATCAGCAATGACGACCACGGTGCCTACGCTGCGCGCGGCGTGCACGGCCAGACCATCTGGGTGGACCCGAAGGCCGACATGGTGATCGTCCGGTTCGCCTCGCACCCGGTAGCCGCCAACGCCGCCACCGACCCGACCTCGCTGCCCGCATACAGGGCGGTGGCGGAGCACCTGATGGCGCTAGACCGCGTGCAAGCAGGCGATCGATCCCGCTGAGGAACGCGAGTTCGGGCGGTGCTGGTCAATGGTCGTGGTGCAGGTACGCGGCTTGGCGTGGCAGGCGCAGGCTGAACACAAAGGCGACGACCATCATGGCCGAGACGTACCAGAAGAAGGCCGCCTCGTGGCCCAGCGTCTTCAGGCCCAGCGCCACGTATTCGGCCGTGCCGCCGAAGACCGCGTTGGCGATCGCGTAGGCCAGGCCCACGCCCAGGGCCCGTACTTCGGCGGGGAACATTTCCGCCTTCACGATGCCGCTGATGGAGGTGTAGAAGCTAACGATGGACAGCGCCGCGACGATCAGCACGAACGCGAGCAGCGGGCTGGTGACGTGCTGCAGCGCCATCAGGATGGGCACCGTACCCAGGGCCCCCATGGCGCCGAACAGCAGCATGTTGTTGCGCCGCCCGATGCGGTCGGACAGCGCCCCGACGAACGGCTGCATGCACATGAACAGGAACAGCGCCCCGGTCATCACGTAACTGGCGGTCTTGATGGGCAGGTGCACGGTATTCACCAGGTATTTCTGCATGTACGTGGTGAACGTGTAGAAGATCAACGAGCCGCCGGCCGTGAAGCCAAGCACGGTGAAGAAGGCCGCCTTATGGTGCCGCAGCAGGCCACCGATGGTGCCGGCCTCCTTGGCGTTGCGCGCAGCCTCGGTCTGGGTTTCGTGCAGCGTGCGGCGCAGGAACAGCGCCACCACGGCCGACAGCGCCCCGATGACGAAGGGGATGCGCCAGCCCCAGGCCTTGAGTTCGCCCTCTGTCAGCACCGCCTCCAGCACCACGATGACCAGCACCGCCAGCAACTGCCCGCCGATCAGCGTGACGTACTGGAACGACGAGAAGAAGCCGCGCTGGCCCCGCAGCGCCACCTCGCTCATGTACGTGGCGGTGGTGCCGTATTCGCCGCCGACCGACAGGCCTTGCACCAGCCGGCACAGCAGCAGCAGAAACGGCGCCCAGGCGCCGACCGCCGCGTAGGTCGGCAGGCAGGCGATGACCAGCGAGCCGGCGCACATCATCGCCACCGAGATCAACAGCGACCGTTTGCGGCCGTAGCGGTCGGCGATGCGACCGAACAGCCAGCCGCCGATGGGTCGCATCAGGAAGCCGGCGGCGAACACGCCTGCGGTGTTGAGCAACTGCACGGTGGGGTCGGACTTCGGGAAGAACGCCGGCGCGAAGTACAGCGCCGAAAACGCATAGACGTAGAAGTCGAACCACTCCACCAGGTTGCCCGACGAGGCCGCCATGATGGCGAATACGCGCTGGCGCTTTTCCTGCGCGGTGTAGACGCGGGGCGCAGCGGGAGAGGCCGAAGTGGGCGCAGGGGCAGTGGGCATGGCGGTGGGGCGGAGTGGGCAGGAGCCGCACGCAGGCGAGCGCCATGCTGCGCGCGGCCCCGTCGGCTCCGTGCCATCCGCCGCTGAAGCGCCTTGTCAGCCAACCGCCATGGTTTGGGCAAAATACGGCTCCAGCGCTTATCCAGCAAGCGCCTTCAGCTATTTAATTGATAGCAAAGGAGTCAGCGCGACGGCGGCGCCGTCTTGGGCTCGTAGTCGCACCAGCGCGCCACCACGCATTCCCAGCAGCGCGGCTTGCGTGCCTGGCAGACGTAGCGGCCGTGCAGCAACAACCAATGGTGCGCATTGACCAGGTACCGGGCGGGCACGCGCTCCAAGAGGCCGCGCTCGACCGCCAGCGGCGTGGCGCCGGGTGCCAGACCGGTGCGGTTGCACACCCGCAGGATGTGCGTGTCCACGGCGATCGTCGCCTCGCCGAAGGCGGTATTGAGCACCACGTTGGCGGTCTTGCGCCCCACGCCCGGCAGGGCCTCCAGCGCTTCGCGCGTGCGCGGCACCTCGCCCCCGTGCCGCTCGACCAGCAGGCGGCAGGTCTCCAGCAGGTGGCGCGTCTTGCTGCGGTACAGACCCAGGGTGCGCAGGTAGCCTTCCAGCGCTTCGGGCCCGAGGTCCAGCAGGCCCTGCGGCGTGTTGGCCACGGGGAAAAGACGGCGCGTGGCCTTGTTCACGCTCACGTCGGTGGACTGTGCGGACAGCAGCACGGCAGCCAGCAGCTCGAACACGGTCGTGTATTCCAGCTCGGTCGTCGGGTTCGGGTTGCCGGCCTGCAGGGCAGCGAAGAAGGGGGCGACGGCGCGGTCTTTCATCGCAGGCGATTGTGGCGCGTCCTGCGCGTGCAGGAAACCTGTGCGCCGATTGGCGACAATGCCGTGGACTTCCGTTCGACAACCTCTTTTCACGCGTCCTATGCCCATTGCCTTCGCCGACCGCCTGAACCAGGTCGAAACCTCCGCCATCCGTGAACTGTTCAAGCTGCTGGGCAAGCCCGGCATCATCAGCTTTGCCGGCGGCTTTCCAGACAGTGCCATGTTCGACGTGCAAGGCCTGCGCGAAGCCAGCGAGGCGGTGCTGCGCGAAGAGCCGGGCGCTGCGCTGCAGTACGGCGCGACCGAGGGCTACCAGCCGCTGCGCGAGCAGCTCGGCCATTTCATGGCGGCCAAGGGGGTGCAAGGCCTGACGCCCGAGCAGCTCATCGTCACCACCGGCAGCCAGCAGGCGCTGGACCTGCTGGGCAAGACGCTGATCGACCCGGGAGACAAGGTCATTGTCGAGGGGCCCACCTTCCTGGCCACCATCCAGTGTTTTCGGCTGTATGGCGCCGAGCTCATCAGTGCGCCCATCGACGCGGCGGGCGTGCAGGTGGACCGGCTCGAGGAGCTGATCGCCGAGCACCGGCCGAAGCTGGTGTACCTGATCCCCACCTTCGGCAACCCCAGCGGCGCCACGTTGAGCCTGGAGCGGCGCAAGAAGGTGCTGGAACTTGCCGTGAAATACCAAACCGTGGTCGTCGAGGACGATCCCTACGGCGACCTGTATTTCGACGAGGCCCCGCCGCCCAGCCTGCTGGCGCTGTCGCACCAGGTGCCGGGCAGCCGCGAACTGCTGGCGCATTGCGGCTCCTTGTCCAAGGTGCTGGCGCCCGGACTGCGGGTGGGCTGGCTGATCGCGCCGCCCGAGCTGCTGGCCCGCGCCACGATGTGCAAGCAATTTTCGGACGCGCACACCAGCACCTACGCACAGGCCACCGCAGCGCAGTACCTGAAGTCCGGCCGCATGCCCGAGACCCTGGCGCGGGTGCGCAAGGTCTACGCCGAACGGGCACAGGCCATGGGCGACGCCTTGCGCCGCGAGCTCGGCGATGCCATCGAATTCGTGCAGCCGCAGGGCGGCCTGTTCGTCTGGGCGCGCCTCACAGGCGCGGGCGGGGGCATGGCCGATGGCCGCGAGCTGGCGCGCCGCGCCATCGACCAGGGGGTGGCGTTCGTGCCGGGTTCGCCGTTTTTCTGCGCGGAGCCTGACCACGCCACGTTGCGCCTGTCCTTTGCTACCGCCGACGTGGAGAAAATCCGCGACGGCGTGGCGCGCCTGGGCCAAGCGGCGCGGGCGGTGTGATGCCTGTGCGCGACACGGACGCGCGCCTGGAGGCGCTGGAGGTCAAGGCCGCCTACGCCGAAGATCTCCTCGACCAGCTCAACCTGGCGCTGTACCGCCAGCAGCAGCGCATCGACCAGCTGCAGGCCGAGCTGGCCGAGCTGCGCCGGCAGGTGCCCGAAGGCGGCGCCGCGCCGCCCAGCCTGCGCGACGAACTGCCGCCCCACTACTGACCAGCAACCGCCCTGCGCGCGCCGCCCCATGTACCCCATCGTATTCGCCCTGCACGTGCTGGCTGCCACCATCTGGACCGGCGGGCACCTGGTGCTGGCGTTGACCGTGCTGCCGCAGGCGCTGCGCACACGCTCGCCCGAGGCGCTGCTGCGCTTCGAGCAGGCGTTCGAGCACCTGGGCATGGCGGCGCTGGCGACGCAGGTGGCCACCGGGGTGTGGATGGCGTTGCAGGTGGCGCCCGACTGGACGCAGTGGCTCAGCCCGGAGACGCCCATGGAGCGCGCCGTGGCGCTCAAGCTGGCGCTGCTCGCAGCCACCGCGCTGGTGGCGCTGCACGCGCGCACCCGCGTCATTCCGCAACTGCGCCCCGGCACCTTGCCGCTGCTCGCCTGGCATGTGGCGGCCGTGACGCTGCTGGGGGTGGCGTTCGTGCTCACGGGCATCGCCTTTCGCTACGGCGGCATCGGCGGATGATGCAGCCGCGCGGCCTCGACCCGGCCCGCCTGGCGTTGCTGCTGCAGCGTGAAATGCCGTTCGGCAAGCACAAGGGCACGCTGATCGCGGACCTGCCGGCCAACTACCTGCACTGGTTCGCGCGCGAAGGCTTTCCGACAGGCGAAATCGGGGAGCTGCTGGCCCTCATGCACGAGATCGACCACAACGGCCTGGCGCCGCTCCTGGACCCACTGCGTGCCGGGCTCCGCGCCCAGCGGCGCTGAGCCGCCTCAGGCGGCGGCGAGCGAGGGTGCTTCGCCGAACGCCGGCAGCCGTCCGAAGTAGCCGCGAAACAGGTTGCGCCCGATACCGTGCGCCACGGTTTGCAGGTCATGGGCAAGTTGCGGGGCGAAAAGCCGCTCCGTGTGCATGGCCCACAGCCGCGTCCACGCGGCGAAGTGCTCGGGCGCCACACCGTCCAGAGCCATGTGCTTGCTGAATACGTCGCCGCGAAAGGTTTTCGTGCCCAGCGCCACGGTGCTCCAGAAGTCCACCATGCGCGCCAGGTGCGCGTCCCAGTGCGCACCGATGGCGCCGTCGAAGACGGGGCCGAGCAGCGCGTCGGCGCGCACGTCCGCGTAGAAGCCGTGCACCAGCCGCGTGATGCTGTCCGTATCCGGCCGGGAAGGGAGGGTAGCCGTCATCGGTTTGCCCCCGCGTTCAGCTGCAGCCGCACGCGCTGCCGCACTCCTCGCCCGCCCGAGCAGGTTCGAACTGCGGAAACAGCACATTGTTTTCCAGGTGGATGTGGTCGACCAGATCGTCAGCCAGTTGCGCCAGGCCACCGTACAAAGCCCGCCAGGTGTTGCACGCGCCCGGCGGCGGCATCATGTCGTGCGTCAGCCGGGCGAGGTGCTCCAGGGCTTCGCCATGGTCGGTATGCTCGGCGCGCATCACGCCGATGGGCTGGTGCGCGAACGGGCTGCCGCCCCGCGACAGGATCGGAAACAGGATGGCCTCTTCCTTCTGCATGTGCGCGAGCAACTCCTCGTGCATGGCCTCCAGTGCGTCGGCCAGGCCAGCCGGCACGTCAGGCTTGCCCCGGTGCACCGCCTCGACGCGGCGGGCCATGCGGATCAGCTCGGGGAACTGCGCGCGGTGCACCTCGTGGTAGCG
>DAMCAL010000001.1:0-4255 GCA_032059585.1 Burkholderiaceae bacterium | reverse complement strand
CGAGACGATGTGGCCGATCAGCGCCGAAGGCGTGGCAGCCTCCGGCAACGCGTCGGGCCGTTGCAGCGCCGACAGCGCCTGCACCAGATCGTCCAGCGGCAGGCCCTTGTCCGCTGCGGCCTGCCGCAGGCTGACATGGCCGCCACAACAGAAGTCGAGCTTCAACCGGCGAAACACGGCCGTCGCGCCGGGCAGCGCCACGGCGATCTGGCCGATGGCCTGGCTGGGGTCGAAGGCGGGCGCGATGGCGTTCATGGCGTAGGGTCCTTTAATGGTTCAAACGACATGAATATTTTAGAACCTTAAAATACCCTTCGGCTGAATCTTTTGATTGGCGGACCCGACCATGCGACTGACCCAGTGGACCGACTACACGCTGCGCGTGCTGATCTATTGCGCTGCCCAGCAGGAGCGGGCGCAGCCGGTGACCATCACCGAAATCGCGCAGGCCCACGCGATCTCGCGCAGCCACCTCACGAAGATCGTGCAGCAGCTCGCTGCCAAGGGGCTGCTGGACACCATGCGCGGGCGCGGCGGCGGCATGCGCCTGATGGTGCCGCCCCGCGAGATCAACATCGGCGCCGTGGTGCGCTTCACCGAGACCGATTTCGACATGGTCGAGTGCTTCAACGACCAGTCCAACACGTGCCGCATGAGCGAACACTGCAGCCTCAAGGGCCTGCTGTCGCGCGCCACCCAGGCCTACCTGGCAGTGCTGGACGCGGTGACGCTCGCCGATCTGGTGCCCGACACCGGCGAGACGGCGCAGGCGGTCCATGCCCTGCGTTTCATGCCGGCCGCGTTGGCGCCGGCCTGACTGGCTGGTTGGCAGGCGCCGGCTCCAGCCCCCGCACCGCGGCGGCCATCACGCACTGCGTCAGGCGCGCGAGCGACTGCTGCGCGCTGCGCGGATGGGCCCAGTACAGCGCCACCTCCAGCTGCGCGTTTGCAGTCAGCTCGACCAACGTGCCCGCCTGCAGTTGCTCGCGAATGAGCGCCGTGGGGTGCATGCCCCAGCCCATGCCGACCTCGCAGGCGCGCACATAGCCGAAGTTGGAGGGCAGAAAGTGCCGGGGCGCCTGTACCCGGCTGGACAGTCCCTGCGCCTGCAGCCACTGTTCTTGCAGGCGGTCCTTGCGGTCGTAGGTCATCATCGGCGCGCGCGACAGGGCGGCGGCGGTCACGCCTTCGGCAAAGTGCCGCTGCACGAAAGCGGGGCTTGCAGCCGCCACGTAGCGCATGGTGCCCAGTGGCCAGGTGTTGCACCCCGCGATGGACGCCGCGCTGGCGGTGACCGCGGCGATCACCTCGCCGTCCCGCAGGCGCTCGCCGGTGTGCTCCTGGTCGTCGATGCGCAGGTCCAGCAGCTCGTCGCCCCCCGCGGTGAACTCCGCCATCGCGTCCATGAACCAGGTCGAGAGCGAATCGGCATTCACGGCCAGGCTCAGGGTGGGGGCGCGCGCGCTGGCGGCGCCGGCCACCAGGTCGGGGTTGGTGCGGCGCAGCTCGTTTTCCAGCAGGCGCACCTGCTCCAGGTGCAGGGACAGGCGCCGGCCCGCGTCGGTGCCGGTGCAGGGGCTGCCGCGCTGCACCAGCACCTGACCCGCCCGCTCCTCGAGTTGTTTCACCCGCTGCGATACGGCCGAGGGCGTCACGTGCAGCCGCCGCGCCGCGCGCTCGAAGCTGCCCTCGCGCAGCACGGCGGCGAGGGCCTCCAGACCGGCATAGTCCAGCATTCAGTTTTGCTAATTATCGTTAACGAAATTGAAGTGTACTTAAACTCTCGGCGACCCTACGATGCGCGGCATGTTGACCACCTCTGCGATCGTTTCCCCTGCCGCTGCCTCCTCCTCGTGGGTGGCCGGCTTCACTGTCTGCATGTCCCTGCTCGTGTCCATCGGCGCACAAAACCTGTATGTGCTGCGCCAGGCCGTACAAGGCCAGCACGTGCGTGCCTGCGTTGCCTGGTGCGTGGCCAGCGATGCCCTGCTGATCGCCCTCGGGGTCGCCGGCATGGCGCAGCTGCTGGGCGCGTCGCCCACACTGGCGCAGTGGCTGCAATGGGGCGGGGCGCTTTTCCTGCTGGCCTATGGCGTGTTCGCCTGGCACCGGGCCCTGTGGGCGCCGGGCGCCGGGCTGCATGCGAGCGACGGGCGCGTGGCGCGGGGCCTGCTGGGCGTCATCAGCGGCCTGGCGGTCATCACGCTGCTCAACCCCCACGTGTACCTGGACACCGTGGTGCTGATCGGCTCCATCGGCGCGCGCCAGGACGGTTGGCTGAAAGCCGTGTTCGTGCTGGGCGCTGCCTGCGCCAGCCTGACATGGTTCATGGTGCTGGCCTTCGCAGGCCGCCGGCTGCAGCGGGTATTCGCAGACCCGCGTGCCTGGCGGGTGCTGGACGCCCTCACCGGCGCCATGATGTTCGTGCTCGCCTGGTGGGTGTGGCAGGGCGCCTGAAGGTCTTTTTGGCCTCCCGCGCTTATGGAGAGCGCGCCGGCAGCTATCGAATGAATAGCAACCGGCGGCTCGCCTGCATCAGCGCAGCACTTCCAGCAGCCGGTCCAGTCCGCCGCTGTTGATCGCCACCATGGCCTGCGCACGCACGGCCGGCTTGGCATGGAAGGCGACCGACAACCCGGCCACGCCCATCATCGGCAGGTCGTTGGCGCCGTCGCCCACGGCGATGGCCTGGCGCGGGTCGATGGCCATCAGCGAGGCCAGCTCCAGCAGCGTGCGGCGCTTCTCTTGGCCGTCGCAGATGTCGCCCCACGGCTGGTCCACCATGCGGCCCGTGAGGCGGCCGTCCTCCACTTCCAGCACATTGGCACGCGCGAACTGGATGCCCAGGTGCGCCTTGACCCGGTCCGAAAAGAAGGTGAAGCCGCCCGACACGAGCAGCGTGGCGAGCCCCGCTGCCTTGGCGGCGTCGATCAGTTCGCGCGCGCCCGGCGTGAAGCGTAGCCGCTCGGCAAAGACGCGCTCCAGGTGATCCACCTGCACGCCGCGCAGCAGGGCGACACGCTGGCGCAAACTTTCCTTGTAGTCGCTGATGACCCCTTGCATCGCCGCCTCGGTGATCGCGGCGACCTCGGCCTTCTTGCCGACGGCGTCGGCGATCTCGTCCACGCACTCGATGCTGATGAGCGTCGAGTCCATGTCGAACACCATCAGCTTGTAATCGGAGAGCGCCAGGGGTGGCGCGACGCCCTGCACGACAAGGCCGGGAGCGAATTCAAAAGCACTGGTGGACATGGGAGCGAACTACAGTAACGGAAAAAGGGGAGGGCCGCACGCGCGGCACGGGGGAGATTGTCGGTCAGGGCCGGGGCAGGTAGATGTCGTCCGACCAGGTCGCCAGCCACTGCGGCTTGAAGGCCACGAACACGGCGCACAGCATGCCGGTGACAAAGGCATCGCCCCACGCCATCAGCCAGCGCGCCACCAGGGACAGGCCCTCGCCCACGCCGGGCAACACGTGGCCCGTCCACTGCGCCAGGCTGCCGGCGATGAACATGCACACCGCCGTGCCGAGGAAACCGCGCCCCAACACGTAGACGAAGGCGCGGGCGCCGCCCAGGCTGCGCTGCCCCATCAACCGGCGCAGCAGCACGCCCAGCAACAACGCCAGGGTGGCGGGGGCCACGCCGGACCACACCGCGAGGCCGAGCGCCTCCTGCCAGCCCAGGCCGGGTGAGAACAGACAGGCCAGCGCACCCACCGCCAAAAGCGTGGGGACGGCCAAGGGCCAGCCCAGCATCAGCAGCACCAGGCAGGCTCCGGACCATTGCAGTTGCAGCGGCATGCGGTGCAGCGTCGGCAGGGCCCAGGCCCAGGGCAGGACGGCCAGGGTGGCCAACAACGGCGTCCACAACGCCGCGGGCGCGCCGTGGGTCTCGTGGGCGAGCGGCCGGCGGCTGGCCAGCATGCGCCAGGGCCGCGCCGCCAGCGCCAGCACCAGGGCCAGCACGGCCACGGCAGCCTCAAGCGGCATCGGACTGGCTCCGCGCGCCCGCGCGCAGCGCCGTCGGTTTGCTATTTTTGTAATAGCTGCTGGCGCTTGTCCTGTAAGGGCTGGAGCCGTATTTCATGGGTATTCAGGCCGCCACCGCTTCGGTCAAAGGCCTGCCCAGGCTGCGCAGCACGTCGCGCACCATCTGCGCCCGGTCCCGTGCCTCGGGCAGCTCGCGCTCGATACGCAGCTTCTCGTTGCCGGCCAGCTTGATGTGCTTGTTCTTCTGGATCAGGTGGATGATGG